>DATKDU010000072.1:0-22483 GCA_035512595.1 Pirellulaceae bacterium | reverse complement strand
GCGCACTTACGTCGCAGGCTTTACAGGCCCCCGCGGCGCAACCGCCTTACCTGTACGTACTTACACAATACGGCCCGGCCCGCGAGCGAGCGCAAGTCGCTTCAGACAGAATGTCTGAATGCAATACCTCTTTGGGGGGGGGTGAAGCCAGGGTCAGGAGTCACACTCACCCCTCATCACTCACAAATTGTCAATGATCATCGCGGGCGGCACTGGTCCGTCCGGGGGCAGCCTTGCGCCAATTGCCGCCGTGCCCCAGCTTATCGCCGCGGCCGGCAGTGCGCACGGTTGTCCACTAAACTAGATGCGCGAGAGCGGATGATTATTCACGGGCAGTGGAAAAAAAACGGCGTCTTGCTCCTGCAACCGGCGAGCGGGGGGCGTCCAAATCGGCGAGCGGGGGGCGTCCAAATCGGCGAGCGGGGGGCGTAAGCCCCCTGATGACCCGCCGATGCACTCATCCTACAATCGGCGCGAGCCGGTTTGTTAGGCGCCAATCGCCTGCCGCATCGATGCACGCTATACTTTTAATACTTTTAGCATGGAAACCGTCACCCACAACGTCAGCGACTTGCCCGGCAGCGACCGCACTGCCGCCGAACGGCTCGTCGGCCACCCCCTGAGCAACGATCAGCGAATCGTGATCCAGGTCGAGAGCTGCGGCGTAGCACCGCCGGCCAGCGACATTCTAACCGACACCGACCAGCTTCCCGAGTGGTGCAATGTCTATGCGGGGCTAAGCGACGATCAAATCGCCGACCTGGAAAAGTCCATCTCCCGCGGCTCGATCTGACGCGGCAATCGAAGTGAGTCAACCGACTTAGCGTTACCAACACACCGAATGCGCGTACACACGGATCAGGGCTACAACCTGAGAGAGTTTCGAGGTCGAATTGACCTCGGTCGCGGAACCTACAGAGACGAGCCGCTTATTGTCGAGGCTCAGCGCAAGCTATATGGAATTCTTCAGGAAGATCAAGTGGTATGGTGCGTACAAACGCCGCCAATTCTCGCGGGTGCTGTCGGACGCTACCTTCACGAGGTCGAAGTAGATCATCGCGATATCCTCGCCATTATCGACACGCTGGTTTGGTGTCACATCGTTGGATACGGTCGTCGGTACATTCCTCATGTGGATTGGGCCGAACCTGAATTTCAGGCCATGACCCGAGGCGAAGTTTGGGATGAGGCAGCGCGCCAAAGAGCCGAAGATGAGTACCTGGCGAAAAATCTGCCTGCGGACCGTTGGTCAGCACTAACGAAGTCGGAAATCACAAAGAAATCCGATCAAGTGCTGTTGCGATTTCCATTCGCTCATTCCACAATCGTCAATGTTCGAGTTATTTCCGAGGAAATGGCAAGCGGCCATTCAAAATGTCGGGGACGGAGAAGAAAGCGAGTGCCATGAGCTTACCGAGTGTCATGAGTTTACTTTGGCTATTCTTCCTTGTGTTTACCTTTGCTTTCACGATTGTTACGGGATTCACATTATTTTCCCGCGGGGCATTCTTTCGGAAGGAGTCGGGACGTAACATCCCAGGCGTTCTCAGTTTCATGTGCGTTGGATTTATCGCCTCGTCGTTCTGGATCTTTGGTTGGAAGGTGGGAATCGGAGCAATTGTTGCGAGCTTTGTTGGGATGAACATTGGCAGAATTCTGGCTGGACATTGAGCGAGAAGTAGAATTCTCTCCGGCGGCTGGTCCAGCCGAAAGTATGCCACGGCCTCTCGCCGTGCGCCACCGCGTACACGCCAACCATCCCGCAAACGCCGCCAACGGCATTTTGACAAGACGCCGCCCCGCGAGCAAACGGTCGATGTCCGCGAGCCGCCACGCCGAGGGCCATTTATGGCCCTTGGCCTCTTCGGCCCGGCATTGATGCCGGGTTTGCGAAGTGTGCGATTCCGTCTGCTCAGCCTCGTTCACGAGGCTTCCCGTTTCCCGGCTTGAGCCACTCCGCGCCGGCGTCGATCACGCGGCGGTAAGGCCCGTGAACGGGCCTGAATTCAAAACCAAATCAGGGCGTCTCAATCACCCGGCGTAAACGCCGGGCCTATAAGGCTAACCCCGGTAAACCGGGGTCATGACGGCCGGCGGCTGTAGGTCCGTGAGCGGAGCGAACTGAACCACGGCCAGGAGTCGCGGCACATCTGGCGGCCGTGGCTGCACTCGCGCTGGCTCGTGGCCCCACAGCCACCCCTCCTTGGCCCCTGCATTCATGCCGGGTTTGCGAAACGGGACAGCGTCATAATTCCCCACCGGCCCCGTGCCGGTGGTTCCCTGACTGGCAAGCTAGATCGACGCCAAGATCGCGCGCGAATCTGCCTCCACCGATCCCCGGTCGGTGGAGCAACGACTCCCAGCCGGGTAGTCGTCCAACCACCGACACGGGGTCGGTGGAGAGTGACTTCCGCGCCGTTCGCTCCTAGCCGCTCAGTCATTCAACCCCCGACACGGGGTCGGGGGTGCAACCTACGGCAACCGGTTTTCTCCAGCCATTCCGCAACCGCCCCCAGCGGCATTTTGACAAGCCGCCGCCCCGCGAGCAAACGGCCGATTGCCGCCCGCCGCCAAAAACAAGCCCGACGCAAAAGCAGTGGGAAACGGCATCCACCGCCAAAACGGGCTGTCCCTCGCTTGCGCTCTTGCGCTTCGGGCTTGTACGCTGTCGCGATCCGTCGCCAGCGGAGGGCCGCCAGTGTCCTTTTTCCATTATTTTCGGTGCAGCCAATCCTCCACCCGCAGCCCCGGCACTTGCTCAAAGTCAACAAGATTGGCGGATAACAGCAACGCATCGTTGACCTTCGCGATTGCCGCGATCTTCAGATCCTGAGTTCCGATTCGAATTCGCTGTTTGCGCAGGCTCACGAAATCAGCAGCCGCCGGCTCGCCGAAGCGGGCAAGCTCCCACTGGGCCAGCGTTTCGATCAGCCGCGCAAGCCGGTCGTAGGGGAACACCTGTTTGGCGACGTTTGTCCCGCTGTGAACGAGCTTCAGCCAGCCGCGCAACTGCTCCTCGACGGACACGATCGGCAGGGCAAGAGAATCGCCAGCGCTGTTCAGCCGGGCAATGAGCGGCGCATGCAGCGCGTCGCGGCTATCCGAGACGATGCTGAAATGATCCGTATCCAGCAGGATCATCGTTTGCCCTTGCGCTTCGTCACTTTGCGGACCTTCTTACGGTCCGCCTCTCGCAGACGCATGGCCTCTTTCAGAATCTCCAGCATACCAGCGTCATCGGTGAACGCACCAATCGTTCGCCGCCAGTCCTTGGGCGCATTTGGCCGCGCGCGCAGTTCGGCAACCTGAGCCTCGAGCGATTCCACACGCTTTTCCAAGCTGGGCTGAATCATCCGACTCTCTCCAAGTGCTCCGCTCCGTTTGTTGCTCCAAGTTTACCACGAATAACCGGATGGCACTGCCGAATATGCCGCTGCTCCGGTGCGATGCCCAACGTCTGCCGGTGGTCCACGAGTGCCGACAGCGCCAAGGGGCACCAGTGGCCCTCGTCGCGGCGGCTCGCGAACCCACAAAATCCCCGCACGCACGATCGGGGTGACTCACCTGGCGAATCCACGCCGGCCATCCCCCAAACCATTGCAAATGGACGCCGGTCCCTCGCTGGCGCTTCGGGCTCGTGGATGCCGGCCCGGTGCCGGAAAGTCTGGCGGGGCCGCTACTTGCGCGATTTTCCTTGGCAAAGGGCGTTTTGTCCCGCATGTTTCATGAAGGCGGCCTGCCTCCAGGCCCCCGTTTACGCGAACCAATACAGGTGACTTATGCGCCGCGCCGTCGTTTGGGGAGTTTTGCTTACCGCTTCGTTCGCAGGGGCGCCGGCTCTTCGCGCGGATCATCGCACGGTCGCCAATCTTCGCGAACAGATCGAGACGCATTCGGCGCTGCTGGACAGCCACACCCGGCGGCTGTACTACGAAGTCCGCAGCCATGCCGAAGGAGACGACGAACAGGCGCAGCTCTTGACGGATGCCCGCGAGTTGTGGCGAACCGCGCGCCGGCTCAACGATCAGGCGCTGGATGGCGCCTCGCCCAGCCGCCTGGAGCGCGAAGTCCGGTGGCTGGAAAAGACATTCCAGGCAGTCGAGGAGCAATTCCAGGATCTTCGCCAGGCCCGGGTGCCCGTTCCGCCGGCCCGCAAGCGGCTGGCGCGGATCGACGGGCTGGTTCATCAGGCGCACGACGGCATTCGCGCGCTGCGGGATCAAGAGGCCGCGGCCCAGGCGGCCGGATCAACTCCGCAGCGTCCGACGCCGGGCAACTACGGCTATCGCACCGTGGAGCCGCTCCCCCGCGTGCAGGAAGTTGAGCGGCGCGCTGCCGACTATGTCGATCCTCCCGCAGTTCGCGTCGGTCCCGATGGCTTCTACTTCGATGGCCGCCGCTTCACCATTCCGCTGGGACGGTAACAGGCGACGAGTCTCTCTTTGAGCAATGCCGGTGACATCACTCTGATGTCACCTTCGGCCGCTGTAAGTATGCCACGCGATCAGGCGGCGCATCGCAAGCGGCTTTTTGGCAATGACTTGCGCTGACGTTTGCGACGTAGCGTCGGCAATTGGTCCAACGTTCGCAAAAGGGCTGGATACTCCCGGCGGCTACGAAATGCCGCGGGTAAACAATCCCCACCCTGGAAGGTGAACCCATGACCCGCCGCATCCTCCTGACCTCGCTTTTGACCCTGACGTTGGTTTCGGCTCTCGGCACGAACGTGTGGGCCGACCACCGCCGCGATCCCCACGATGAGATTCGCAATCAGGCCGCTTCGTTGGCCAATCACAGCCGCGAGCTGTACGACGAAATTCGCATTCACTTTCGCGGGCAGCCCTTTACGGCGCATCTGCTCTCCGACGCGCTCAACGTTCATCGTTCCGCTCGTCGCATGATGAGCTATGCCGCTGCCCGTGCGAGCCCCAGCACGCTGGAGCGGGAAGTGACGCGGATGGAAAACGCGTTTCACCACCTGGAGGATACGCTGCGCGGCGTCAGCCATCATCGCGGCAGCCACCGGCACGTCCGCGAGTTGATGCGCTGCATGGATGACCTCGTCCACCATATTCACGACGACGTCCGCCGGCTTGGCGGCCGGCGGTTTGACTCGCGCACGTCCTTCGGTCGAATCGACCTGGGTCCGAGCGACTGGTACTTTGGCGGCGGCGGCTTTACCGTTCGGCTGGGGCGGTAGAGCGTAGAACGGAATTCATTCCGTTTCATGGAACGGATTAAAATCCGTTCTACGGACGCGAGTCCCCAAGACATGGCCGATGACGCGACCTTCCTGCACGTCATCGGCCTGGACGCTTACCAGATCTCCCGATCGGCCGGCAAAGCGGCCGGCAATCTCCACCAGCGAATAGCGGCACGAGGTCCCTGCCCAGTGCGGGACGGCGTCGGCCGTGACCCCTTCGACGAGTAGAGACAATCGACGGCCAATGAGCTGCCGGGCATAGGCTTGCCGCAGCTCTTCCGCCAGTTCGGTCAATCGCTGGACTCGCTCCGCCTTCAGCCCGGGTGGAATCTGATCCGGCATTTCAGCCGCCGGCGTCCCCTTCCGCGGGCTGAACGGAAAGATGTGAATCTTCGAAAAGCCGGCTTCGCGGCAGACGCGCAGCGTGGCCTCAAAATCTGCGTCAGTCTCGCCGGGAAAGCCGACGATCACGTCGGTCGTCAATGCCGGCAGATCGAGGCTCTCGCGGACAAGGTCGCAGCGGCCGAGGAACATGCGGCTCGACCAGCGGCGGCGCATTCGCCGCAAGACGGCGTCGCTGCCGCTTTGCAGACAGACGTGCAAGTGCGGGGCGACCTTGCGGGGAAACTCGGCCATGACGGCAATCAGCTCGCGCGTCGTCTCGGTTGCCTCGATGCTCGACAATCGCAGGCGAAAATTCCCCGGCAGTTCGGCCAGCCGCCGTACCAGGTGCGACAGGCGGAGCCATTGATCCTTCGGCCGGCCGCGGTTCTGCTCCACGCCGTAGTGCCCCAAGTGAATGCCGGTGAGGACGAATTCTCGGTAGCCGCGGTCAAGCAGCCGCAGCACCTCCGCCTCGATGTGCGCGGGCTCGCGGCTGGCAACGTGCGGCCGGACGTAGGGAATGATGCAGTAGCTGCACCGCAGCAGACAGCCGTCCTGCACTTTCAAAAAGGCCCGATGATGACCGCTGAAGCGGGAAATGCCGTTCGGCAAATCGACGACGCCAAAGCGCATCAGCAGGTCGGGGATTTCCCGCTTGTCGGTGAGTACTTCCGCGACGCCGGGAAGCTTTGCCAATTCGTCCGGCGCTCGCGTGGCGTAGCAGCCCATGACGACGATCCGCGCGTCGGGGTTT
The DNA here is from genome assembly GCA_035512595.1 of Pirellulaceae bacterium. GTDB lineage: Bacteria > Planctomycetota > Planctomycetia > Pirellulales > Pirellulaceae > DATKDU01. The sequence goes on along the minus strand of DATKDU010000072.1, from coordinate 16,142 downwards.
TCGCGCGCCAGGCGGCGAATGGCCTGCCGGCTCTTGGCATCCCCCTCGTGCGTCACCGTGCAGGTGTTGACCAGGCACAGGTCGGCCGTCTCGTCCCCGCCCGCATCCTGAAAACCGATGCGCGCCAGCCCCTCGCGGACCAGTTCGGTTTCGTACTGGTTGACCTTGCAGCCAAGGGTGAGGGTTTTTAGCTTGGCTGTCATTTCAGCCGCGAATCTGTAGAGCCGAGTTTAGATTGAAGCCGCACCCCATCCTCGTCGATCCGAAGAATCCAGCGGGAGCCGCGGCATTGGAGCCAGGAAGGCGATGGCTCGACGACGCCACTGGCGACGAGATCGTCCCGGATACCGTTTTCGACGTTTTCCTCATAGGCGGTCACCACCATGCCCGCCTGCAGCGAGACTTGGTTGCCGTTCTCATCTGGGCAAGTGTCGGTATGTGATAGGCACAGGATCGTCCCACCCTGGAAGAGACCGTTGAAGTCCGCGCGAAGGCGTATTTTCAGATCATTCCCCATTCCCTCACGCCGTGGTTTCCGCCTCGATGCTGGCGCTCATCGCCCCCTTGCACCGTGAGAGGGCGATGTCCGGGCCGTAGGCGTGGATCTGGTCGCGCTTGAGCTCCGCGTGCTCCAGCGTCGTCGTCAGGCAGATGGCTCGGCCGCTCGTGTCCACCTCCTTGGCAATCAAAAACCCCTTCTCGGGGGAAAAGCGGAACAGCTCCATCATCATCTGGATCACGTATTCATAGGTATGATCGTCGTCGTTCCAGAGGATGACGTTGTACCGCGGCTGCCGCTTCGGCTTCCGCTTTTTGCCAGGTTTGGCTTTCGTCTGTTCTTCCGGCTCGGCAACGGCAGCCTTTTGCTTCTCCATGAGTCGGCCTCGCCCTGATCACGCAATGACAATGATGAATGCAGTCGCCGGGAAACCCCTCCCGGCCCTGGCCGCACGCCAATGGGCGGCACAAGCTTCCCGCATTATATTGGCGAGCAACTGGATACGCCACGGCCGCCGAGTAGGACAGGTTTCCAACCTGTCCAATGAATCCCCTAAGAGGGCAGGTTGAACACGTGCCCCACGTTTTGCATGGACGACCTTTTCCCTTTCATCGATCAAAACGCTCCGCGCTTCGAAAACGAGCTGTGCGATCTTTTGCGGATCGCCAGCGTCAGTGCCGACAGCCAGTTCCACGGCGAAGTTCGCCGGGCAGCGCAGTGGGTTGCCGACTATTGCCGGCGGATGGGCCTGGCGACCGAGCTGATCGAAACGATCGGCCATCCGCTGATCTACGCGGAGACGCCCGACGTGCCCGGTGCGCCGACCGTCCTCGTCTACGGCCACTACGACGTGCAGCCGCCGGACCCGCTCGACCAGTGGATCACGCCGCCTTTCGAGCCGACGAAACGCAACGGCAACCTCTACGCCCGCGGTGCCACCGACGACAAAGGGCAGATGTTTACCCACCTGGCGAGCGTGCAGGCATGGATGAAGGTCCGCGGCAAACTGCCGGTGAAGATCAAGTTTTTGATCGAGGGAGAAGAGGAATGGGGGAGCAAGGGGATCAACGACTACCTCGCGAAGCCCGAAGCGAAAACGAAGCTGGCCAGCGACATCTGCGTCATCAGCGACACGTGCCAATTCGGCCCGGGTCAGCCGGCAATCACCTACGGCCTTCGCGGCATTGTCGGCTTCGAATTGACGCTCATCGGTCCCAAGCAAGACCTGCACAGCGGCACGTTCGGCGGCGCGGTAACCAACCCGGTCAACGCGATTTGCGCCATGTTAACCGCCATCCGCGACGATCAAGGCCGCGTTCGCATCCCCGGTTTCTACGACGACGTCCTGCCGTTGACCGACCGCGAGCGGCAGCAGCTTGCAAAGCTGCCGTTTCGCGAAGACAAGTTTCAGGAGCAGCTCGGCGTCAGCGGTCTGTCGGGGGAAGCTGGCTATACGACGCTCGAACGCCGCTGGGCGCGGCCGACGTTCGACATCAACGGCATTTACGGCGGCTATCAAGGCGAAGGGGGAAAGACGATCATTCCCGCTCGCGCAACGGCCAAGTTCACCTTCCGCCTCGTCCCCAAGCAGGATCCGGACAAGATTGCTAAGGCCCTCGAACAATTCCTGCGGCCGCTGTGTCCTCCCGGGATCAAGATGGAGCTGGTCCATCAGCATGGGGCGCAGGGGGTCGTCGTGCCGCTGGAAAGCCCGTACATGGCTGCCGCCGCGCGGGCCATCGAGCGGGGCTTCGGCACCGCACCGGTCTACATCCGCGAAGGAGGATCAATTCCAATCGTCACCGCCTTCTCCCAGCGACTGGGTGTTGATACGCTCCTCCTCGGCTGGGGGCTCGACGACGACAACACGCACAGCCCCAACGAAAAATTTTGCCTGGCCGACTTTCACCGTGGCATTAAAGCCAGTGCCGCGCTGTGGGAGGAGCTGGGCAAACTGTCCTTAGCCGGGGGCTAACAGCCCCCGGGATCGCTCCGATCGACATAGGCCTTTCGTACTCAATCCGCATTCCGGAGGCTGTTAGCCTCCGGCTAAGAACAAATGCTCGACCGCAAATACATCGTCGATCACGCCGACCTCGTCAAGCAGAACTGCATCAATCGGGGCGTCACGTGCGACGTCGATCGACTTGTCCTGCTTGAGGCGCAGCGCCGCGACAAGCTGCTGGAAGTCGAAACGCTCAACCGCCAGGCGAACGAGGTTGCCAAGAGCATCGGCAAAGCGAAAGACGAGGCGGAGCGCAACGCCCGCAAGGAAGAGGGCCGACGGCTGCGGGATGCGAAGGACGCCGCTCAGGCCGAGCTCGATCGGCTCGATGCCGAGGCCCGCGAAGTTCAGGCGACGATCCCCAACATGACCCATCCCGACGCACCACTCGGCGCAGGGGACGATGCGGCGAGCGAGGTGAAGCGCGGCAAAACGGACGTTCGCAAGTTCGACTTCCAGCCGCTCGACCACGTCCAACTCGGCGAGAAGCTCGACCTGTTTGACTTCGAAGCCGGCGCGCGCACGACGGGGCATGGCTTTTACTTCCTCAAGAACGATTGCGTGCTGCTCGACCTGGCACTTCAGCGGTATGCCGTCGGCATTCTGGCAGACGAGGGCTTCACGCTGACGACGACGCCGGACCTGGCTCGCAACGAGATCCTCTCCGGCATCGGCTACCAGCCGCGCGGGCCGGAGACGCAGATTTACAGCATCGAAAACAGCGACCTGTCGCTCGTTGGCACCGCGGAGATCACTCTCGGCGGCATGTATGCCGAGCAGACGCTCGAGGACACGCAGCTTCCGATCAAGCTGGCGGGCATCAGCCACTGCTTCCGCACCGAGGCCGGCGCCGCCGGCAAAGCGACCCGCGGCATTTACCGCGTACACCAGTTCACCAAGGTCGAGATGTTCGCCTTCACCGTGGGAGACCCGGAGAACAAAGCCAGCAATGCGATGCTCGAGTCGCTACTGGCGATCGAGTGCCAGATCTTCGACGGCCTGGGAATTCCCTACCGTGTGATCGACACGCCGGCCGGCGATCTCGGCGGGCCAGCGTATCGCAAGTATGACCTGGAAGCGTGGATGCCCGGCCGCGGCGATGGCGGAGCGTGGGGCGAGGTCACCAGCACCAGCAACTGCACCGACTACCAGGCCCGCCGCCTGAATATCCGCTACAAGCGCAAAGGTGAAAAAGGAACGCACTTCGTCCACACTCTCAACGGCACCGCCATCGCCCTCAGCCGCGCTCTGATTGCCGTGCTGGAGAATTACCAGCAGGCGGATGGGAGCGTGGTGGTCCCGGAGGTGCTGCGGGCCTGGGTGGGGAAAGAGATTTTCCGGCAGTAATGTAGGTCGGCCTTTCCAGACCGACCAAGACGGCCCGGAAGGGCCGTCCTACATCCAACCAGGCGATTCGCAACACCCCCTTGTCGATTTGGTCCCCGTCTCGCGGCTACGTACAATAACCGGCACACGCTCGCCTTCGATGGGACCGATCTCTATGTTCGCTCGCTCCGTTGCTCGCCGCACGCGGAAAAAAAGGCCGGAATTATAAACACTTGTACCCCTAAGAGCTAGCGTCGGCGTGAGTGGCCGCACGCAGCCCTAGCCACGGAACTGAATTGGCTCCCCTGCCGCGCCGCGGTATCCTAAAGGGTGCTGCTTCAAGACTCTCTCCCGGGAGTGTCAACTGATGAACACATCTGTCTGCGACCCGCACCTGGCCCCCCTGGCCCCCCTGGCCTCCCGCCGCGCATTCCTGTCCCGCACGAGCCTGGGGCTCGGTTCGCTGGCGCTAGCAGGACTGCTTCAGCCGCGTCTGTTCGCCGGCGAGACAAAGCCCGATTCACGGCAGGCTGGAAGCCTACTCCATGAGTCCCGCGGCATCGTGCGGCCGCTGCACCATCCGCCACGGATCAAGCGGGTGATCTTCCTCTACATGTCAGGCGGCCCCTCGCACCTGGAAACCTTCGACTACAAGTCCGAGCTGGCCAGGCGCAGCGGCCAGAGCATGCCCGACAGCGTCACCAAGGGGCAGCCGATCGCCCAGCTTCAAGGCCGCAGCCAGCTCAAGATCCTCGGCCCCCTGTTCGACTTCCAGAAGTACGGCCAGTGCGGGGCCCAGATCAGCTCCGCACTGCCGCACATCGGCGGCATTGCCGACTCGATCTGCATCCTCCGTGGGATGGTGACCGAGGCGATCAACCACGACCCGGCCCACACGTTCATGAACACCGGCACGACCTTGTCCGGCCGGCCGAGCATGGGCTCGTGGATCACCTACGGCCTGGGCTCCGAGACGGAGAATCTGCCGGGCTTCGTCGTGATGACCAGCTTCGCCGGCCGCAGCCCGCAGCCGATCTCCACGCGGATGTGGCACAGCGGCTTTCTGCCGGGCGAATATCAAGGCGTCTTGTTTCACGGCAAAGGCGCGCCGGTGCAGTATCTCTCGCGGCCCGGCGGCGTGTCGCTTGCACAACAGCGGGACATCGTCGAAGCGGCGCGGCTCCTGGACCAGGATCAGCAGTCGCTCGTGGGCGACGCCGAGATTGCCGCGAGGATCAGCCAGTACGAGATGGCCTTCCGCATGCAGACCAGCGTGCCGGAGCTGATGGATTTTTCGGACGAGCCGCAGTCGGCACTCGACCTGTACGGCGCGACGCCGGGGGACGGCTCGTTCGCCAGCAACTGCCTCCTGGCCCGGCGGCTGGCCGAGCGGGGCGTGCGGTTCATCCAGCTCTACCATCGCGACTGGGACCACCACAACGACCTGAAAAAGTTCGTCGGCATTTGCGCCGGGGCGACCGACAAGCCTTCGGCGGCGCTCGTCAAGGATCTCGCCCAGCGGGGGATGCTCGACGACACGCTGATCCTGTGGGGGGGCGAGTTCGGCCGCACGCCGATGGCCCAGGACGGCAAAGGGGACCAACTCGGCCGCGACCACCACATGAAGGGTTTTTCGATGTGGCTGGCTGGGGGCGGCGTGAGGCCCGGCTTCACCTGGGGAGCGACCGACGACCTCGGTTACCACAGCGTGGAGAACGTCACCCACGTCCACGACCTGCACGCCACCACACTGCACCTGCTGGGCATCGACCACGAGCGGTTCACCTTCCGCTACCAGGGCCGCGACTTCCGGCTGACCGACGTGAAGGGGCGGGTGGTGAAGGAAATCCTGTCGTAAGCGGCCGCGGTGGCGCCGGCGGTTGGAGTGGATTTGGAGCCGGCACTGACTGGCAGTGCGCCTGCTCATGCGTCGCAACTCTCCTTCCAACACTGAGACATCAAAGATGCGCGGGAACACGTTGAACCGATCTGCCGCGGGACGGCTGGCAACGGCTGGGGGAGTGTTGATCGCCATCGTGCTGCCGGCAGTCGCCGCCGGTGCGGAACCCTCGGGTCAGGGGGCGTACGACCGCTCCGTGCTGCCGGTGCTGCAAAGGTACTGCGCGGATTGCCACACTCGCGATACCAGCGAGGGGCGCTGGGCCTTTGACGGTTACGCGCAGTATGCCGACCTGGTCGCCGATCAGAAGACGTGGGGCAAGGCCAGTCAGCTCGTCGCCGGCCACCTGATGCCGCCGCGTGAGGCAGAGGCGCCGTCGGCCGCCGAGCGGCGGACGATCCTGGAGTGGATCGACAGGTCGGTGTTCGCAGTCGATTCCAACCGCCCCGATCCCGGTCGCACGACGCTGCGGCGTCTCAATCGGGCGGAGTACAACAACAGCGTTCGCGACATCTTGGGAGTCGAGTGCCGCCCGGCGGATCAATTCCCCGCGGACGACGCGGGCTATGGCTTTGACAACGTCGGCGACGTGCTGAGCGTCTCGCCGCTGCACATCGAAAAATATCTCGCGGCCGCGCAGCAAGTTGCCGAGGAAGTAACCAGACTGGCGCCGCCGCCGCGCGTCGGCGTGGAGTTGACCGCGGACCAAGTGACGGTTTTTGCCGGCGCCCCGGAACTCCGCGATAAATTGCTCTTGCTGCGTTCGCCACAGGACGCAGCGGGAACAACGATCCGTGTTCCCAGGACAGGCGTCTATCGCATCCTGTCGCGCGCTAGTGTGACGAGGAACAGCGACGAGCTTTGGGACCGCATCGAGGTGACTTGCGACGACCAGCCGATCGCGGAGCTGGCTCCCGCCGCCGAGTGGAAGGGAAAGCCGGGAGCCGTGGCGACCGCGTTCGCGTTGGCGGAGCTTCCCGCGGGCGAGCATCGCATCGCCTTGCGCGTGAAAACTCCGGCGCAGGAGAGTGACACCGCTGCACCAACGGCGGCCATCGCCTTTCTGGGGGTGAGTGGACCATTTACCCCTATGCCGCCGCAAGCGTCGGATTATCTCCAACAGGCTGCGAAAGCTCGGGCGCTCGGTGTGCCGATCTTGCGGCTCAGCGGCGAGGATTTGGACGCTGGCTCCGGCCGCAGCAGCCTCGATACGGGGCGGGCCTGGTTTGCATCCAACGGATATCGCCGCGCGCCGGTGTTGATTCGCACCGCGGGCGAGTATCGCGCGCGGTTCAAGGTCGGCGCGCAGCAGGCCGGCGATGAGCCGGTGAAGTTCGAAGTGCGCCTGGCCGACCGCAAGCTGGGGCCATTTGCCGTCACGGCCGCTTCCCAGGCCGAGCAATGGGTCGAGACGAAGTGCCAGCTTCCGGTCGGGGAACTCGACTGGCAGGTGTGGTTTGTCAACGAGTACAAGGACCCGCAAACGAATGCCGAGCGCTGGTTCTGGCTGCACGAGTTCACGATCGAAGGTCCTCTGGCGGGTGACTATGGACTGTCTCGCGAAGAGGCGGCCGATGTGCTCGAGCAGGCCGGCCGCCGCTTGTTTCGCCGGCCGCTGGCCAGCGATGAGTCACAGAAGCTCGCGCGGCTCCTCAATTCGGCCATTGCCGCCGGCCAGTCACCGCAAGAGGCCTTGAGCGTCGGGCTGGAAGCACTGCTGGTTTCACCAAAATTCCTCTATCATCCGCTCCCCAAGCCGGCCGGCGGCTCCGAAAACGGCGCGGCGCTGATCGACGAGCTGACGCTCGCCTCGCGGCTGTCGTACTTCCTCTGGTCGAGTGCCCCGGACGAAGAATTGCTCCTGCTCGCGGAGCGCGGCAAGTTACGGGCGTCTCTGGCTGCACAGGTTAAGCGGATGCTTGGCGATCCCAAGAGCGCCGCGCTGACGGAGAATTTTGCCGGGCAGTGGCTGGCGCTGCGCGATCTGGATCTCGCCGTTCCCGATCCGGTTGCGTTTCCTGAGTTCGATACGGAATTGGCCGCGGAGATGCGGCGCGAAACCGAGCTGCTCTTTGAGCACATCCTTCGGGAAAATCGTTCCGTGCTGGATTTCTTGAATGCCGATTACACGTACCTGAGCGCCCGCCTGGCGCAACACTACGGCTTGTCGGCGCCTGCCGAGGAGGGCTTTCAGCGCGTCTCGCTCGCCGATTCCCCGCGCCGCGGAGTCGTCACGCACGCCAGCGTGCTCACGATCACTTCGCATCCCACCCGCACTTCGCCGGTGAAGCGGGGCAAGTGGCTCCTCGAACGAATGCTGGGGACGGAACCTCCGCCGGCTCCGCGCGACGTCCCGCCGCTGCCCGAGGAACGCGAGAATGAGGTCTTGCCCCTCCGCAAACGGCTCGAGCAGCATCGGGATAATGCCGCCTGTGCGTCCTGCCACGCGCTGCTCGACCCGCCGGGATTTGCGCTGGAAAACTATGATGCCATCGGACGTTGGCGCCCGACCGACGCCGGCCGCCCGGTTGACCCCTCCGGCCGCCTGATCACGGGGGAGCAGTTTGCCGACTGGCCGGAGCTGCGCGGGCTGCTCGTCGGCGAGCGTCAAGAGGAGTTCGTGCGCTGCCTCACGGAACATATACTGACCTATGCGCTCGGACGCGGCGTGACGTACCAGGACAAGACTGCGGTGCGTGCAATCCTGGCGCAGGCGAAATCATCCAACTATGGTTTCCAGGAGTTGATCCTGGCAGTGTGTCAAAGCGTCCCATTCCAGCAGATGCGCGCCGGATCGCCCTGACGCTGGCTGCCCCTTTAGGCGATGCGGAGTCCAACCATGAATGCTCGATCGTTTTCGATGAGTCGCCGCGGCGTGCTCCGTGCTGCCGGCGTTTGTGTCGGGCTGCCGCTGCTTGAGTCCCTGGGACGATGGAGTCACGCCGCGGACGAGCCGACCGAAGTGCCGCGGCGCCTGGCCTATCTCTACGTTCCCAACGGCGTGAACGTCGCCCAATGGCAGGTCACTGGCTCGGGCGAGAATTACGAGCTGTCGCCGACGCTGGCGCCGCTGGCGCCGCTCCGCAAGGAATTCGCGGTGATCAGCGGGCTCAATCATGAAAACGCCACGCCCGGCCCGGATGGGGGCGGCGACCATTCTCGCGCCACCGCGGTCTACCTGACGGGCGTCCGCCCCAAGAAGACCGGCGGCTCGGATATTCGCAACGGCGTCTCTATCGACCAGGTCATCGGGCAGCGGATCGGTCGCTTGACCCGCCTGCCGTCGCTGGAACTCAGCACCGACGGCGCGCGGATCACGGGACGCTGCGACTCGGGGTACAGTTGCGCCTACCAGTTCAACCTGTCGTGGTCCAGCAGCACCAGCCCCGTGCCCGCCGAGCAGAATCCGCGTGCCGCGTTCGAACGTTTGTTCGGCGAATTCCATGCGGGGGACGGCGGAGCGGATGCCCGCCGCGAGCTGCGCCAGAGCGTGCTCGATTTCGTTCTGGACGACGCGCACACCCTGGCCCGCCAAATCAATGCCGCCGATCGAGACAAGCTCGATCAATACCTGACGGCACTCCGCGACGTCGAGGAGCGGATCGGGCGCGCCGAGCAAGCCCCTGTGCCACTGCCCGACTTCGAGCGGCCGCAGGGCATCCCCGATTCGTACCAGGAGCACGTCCGCATGATGTTTGACATCATTGCCCTGGCATTCCAGGCCGATGCGACGCGGATGATTACCTTTACGCTGGCCAACGACGGCAGCAATCGTGCGTTTCCAGAGATCGGCGTGCCCGAAGCCCACCACCAGCTTTCCCATCATCGCGGCAATCAGGCGACGCTGGAAAAAATCGCCCGCATCGACCAGTTCTACGTCGAGCAGTTGGCCTGGTTCCTGGAGCGGCTGCGGGCTATTCCCGAAGGGGACGGGACGCTGCTGGACGCGTCGATGATCCTGTACGGCGGCTGCATCAGCGAAGGGAATCAGCATCTGCACAGCAATCTGCCGCTGGTGCTGGCCGGGCGAGGGGGCGGAACTTTGCATCCGGGCAAACGGCTGGAGGCTGCCGATCCCACGCCAATGTGCAATCTGCACGTGGCGCTGGCGCAGCGCATGGGGCTGAAGATCGACCGCTTTGGCGACAGCACCGGCAGCTTGCCGGGAATTTGACCTGGATGACGCTCCGCATTTTAGCCGAATGTCGAAGAGAGAATCGAAACCGCGCCATAAGGTGTCGCTGACGACGAGTTTTCGATATCGCTTGTGCTCCAGCTCGGCAGCGAGGAGCGAGATGCCTCGGCTGGCCGACACCGTGCTGACCGATGCGCGAGCCCCCGGCGTACTGAAATCGGGGGTGGTGCAGGTGGCCGGGCAGGCCGAGCTTCTTTACCCGCCGCTTGAGGTAATCGAGCCTGCGCCGCTGGCGGATCGGCCGGACTGGACCGCGGCTGTCAGCAGGTAAGCATCTCAGCTTCAGGCCTGTGCAGAAAACCGCCGCACGACAATCGCACTTCCCTGACCCTGCGGCGTGAGGTTCACGTTGATGAACGAATCGCCGGGCGGCTCGCCGTCGCCGGCCACGACGTGGATCGGGCACGCCGGATCGGGCGTCTCGTAGTTCAGCGTGCGGAACAGCCGGCCGTGATTCAGGGAAAGCACGCTGGCGATCAGCTCCACCGCGCCGCCGGCAGCACCCAGATTTCCAAAGTAGCTCTTGGCGGCAACCACGGGGACCGGCGTTTTCCGCCCCTCAAAAACGTCCCGAATCGCGCGGGCCTCTTCCCGGTCGCTGTGCATCGTCGCCAGGCCGTGGGCATTCAAATGCCCCACTTCATCGGGCGCAAGTCCGCTCGTCCGCAGCGCCTGCGTTAGCGCGTTGCCGGCCGTTTGGTACAAGTCGCCAATGCCGCGGATGTTCGACACCGACGATGAACCGTAGCCGATCACTTCGCCGAGAATCTTCGCGCCGCGCTTCTCGGCGTGCGACGACTCCTCCAGGATGATCGCCGCCGCCCCTTCGCCGATCACCTGTCCCGTGCGGTTCTTGTCGAACGGCCGGCTCATCGTTGTCGGGTCTTGGCAATCCTCGGCAATCTGCTCCTGCAGCACCACGTGCAGCGTCCGGCCGGGATGCACGCGCGTTCCCGTCGCCCCGGCAATCATCACGTCGGCGTGCCCCCGCTCGATCGTGCAGTAAGCCTCAGCAATCGCCTGATTCGCCGACGCTTCGCGAATCGTCAGCGAGTTGTTCGGCCCGTGCAGGTCGTTGAAGATCGCAATATGAGCCGCCGGCAGGTTCGGCAAGTACTTGAGCAGCCACAGCGGCTCGACCGCCGGCAGTCCCGCTTCCGCCCACCGCGAAAACTGAAACTTCCCCTGGTCATCCAGGCAGTTGCGGATGCCGGCGGAAAACTCCTGCGGCAGCGTGAGCATGTAGTCAGAGCCGTACAGCACGCCCATGCGGTCGAGGTCGGTCTCGGCCAGCTTGAGCGACGCGTCGGCCATGGCGAGCTGCGCGACGGCGACCCCCATCTGGATCTCGCGGCACATCATCTTCAGCGACTTTTTGATGTTCCGCGCGAATGTTTTTTCCAGCGGGCCAAAGTCGTCGATCGCCCCGGTGAATTCGCGGGCCTCACCGCCGTAGCGGGTCGGCAGGGCGTCGCCGGGAACGGAGGTCAGCTCGCCAATGCCGCTTTTGCCGGCCAGCAGCGCATCCCACAGCCGGGCGGGGGAATTGCCCAGCGGGCTGACGAGGCCCAGACCGGTGATGACAACGCGACGCGACATGCAGGATGAAAAGCTTCGGAGGTGGACGGCAGTACTGCGCGTGCCAGGGGCGAAGGAAGGGGCCAGGGCCGTCAAAGTCGATTCAAGCTACCCATTTTAGGTCAGCGGCCGTCTTTCGTCGAGGCGTAAACAGGCATCCTCGCTTTCAGGGATTCAGCCAGGCGAACGCAAGATTAGTCCCTTGGCGTCCTTCGCGCAATGCTTTCGCACCGGCGCTTCATGCTTTAGAATGCCGCGCCTTGTTATGCATTCAATGCCTACCTCGCCAACTCCAATCCCTAGGCCCGGCGCCGCTGGGACACCAACACGTCGATCAAACTGGAGATGCAACCGTGGATCTGATTCCTTTCGCACTGCTTGCCGCAACGGATGCCCCGCCCATGTCGATGGCGATTCGGATGCCGCTCTCGGTTATGAATTTCCTCGAGTTTGCCGTGTGGGGCGCTTGGTTCGTTGTCTTAGGGCAGTATCTGAACAATCTCAAGTTCAATGGGAAACAGATTGGCAGCATCTATGCCACGATGTCGCTGGGGACGATTTTCGCGCCGGTGATCGTGGGCGCGGTTTGCGACCGCTACTTTGCCAGCGAACAGGTGATGGGCATTTTGCATTTGGCCGGCGCGGGGCTCCTGTTGTGGATGGCCTATATACGCCAGCCGTTGATGTTTTACTGGGTCGCACTGGCTTACGCGCTGGTTTACTCCCCAACGCTGTCTCTTTCCAATGCCATCATCTTTGCCAACATTCCGGACGCTACCCGCGATTTTCCCACCATTCGCGTGCTAGGTACGATCGGCTGGATTGCCGCGAACTTGATGCTGAAGTTGCTGCTCAAACCCGGCGAGCCGGTCAATAACCGTCCGTTGCTGATGGCCGCCGCGCTCTCCGCCGTCCTCGGCGTTTGTTCCTTTTTCCAGCCACACACTCCCCCGCCCGCCAACCCCGATCCTTTTCCGTTCCTCAAGGCAGTCTCTCTTCTCCAGGAACCCTCATTCGCAGTGTTCTACGGCATTTCCTTCCTGATCACGATTGCCCTGGCGTTCTACTACAGTTTTACTTCGCTGTTCCTTGAACAAAAGGTGCGAGTCCGGCCAGATAACGTCGGCCCGCTGATGACGATCGGCCAGTGGTCCGAGATCATTTTCCTGCTGGCGTTGCCTTGGTTCCTCGGCCAATTTGGCATGAAAACGGTGCTCGTGGTCGGCATGCTGGCCTGGGGTGTTCGCTATGCCATTTTTTCGGCTGGTGGTCCATTTCCGCTAATCGTGTTCGGGCTGGCGCTGCACGGCATCTGCTTTGATTTCTTTTTCGCAGCCGGCTTCATCCACGTCGAAAACACGGCCCCCGTCGATATTCGCAATAGCGGACAAGCGTTGTTTGCGGCACTCACGTATGGGCTGGGGATGTATCTGGGAACCGAAGCGTCGGGCTGGACCAACTATTTATGTTCCAAGGAAGAACCCGACCCTCAGACTGGGGAGATACGAAGAGTGACCGATTGGCGCCGGTTCTGGCTAATTCCGTGCGTGGGGGTCTTTGCCTCACTGGTGCTTTTCGCGCTGTTGTTCAGGCCGCAACCGGTGAGCAATCCGGACCCTGGAAAATCGGATCAGCCGCCGGCGGCGGTGGACAAAGGGGGCGACTAATTGCAGCCGGCTCGACCCGCGGCAATTGGAATCCTCAGAGTGCCTTCCCCTCAAACCGCTCGATCTGCGCCCGCACGTCGGCGGGAACCGCGCACGACTTCTGCTCGCCGTAGTGGAAGATGACGATCACGGAGTCGGACTTGGCGATCAGGGCGTTTTGCGCCTGGCTGAAGACGGCGTGCTCCATGGTGATGCTCTTGCTCCCCAGGCGGGTGATCCGCGAGCCGACCTGAATCGTGTCGGGGAAGTTGAGCTGGCGGTGGTAGTCGCAGGCGATGCGGGCCAGGATCGGGCCCAGCTCCTGCTTGCCCAGCAGCTCGTCCATGCCGCTCTGGGCGAAGTAGGCGATGCGGGCCGACTCGTACCAGCGGAAGTAGACCACGTTGTTGACGTGGCCGAAGGCGTCCTGGTCCCCCCACTGCACCGGCAGCGTGATGACCACGGGATAATCGACCAGTGCCGGCGGGTGTGGTTGGCTCATCTTGGTAGGACGGCCCCTCCAGCCCGTCCGAGAGTGGGTGGACGGCCTTCCAGGGCCGTCCTACGAAGCATCCTACGCCATGCCTGTTTCCACAAGCTAGGGCGCGCCAGCGAGGGAGAGCCGTCCATTCGCCAAACGGGCGTTTCCCTCGCTTGCGCTTCGGGCTTGTGGCGTGACGGCGCGGATCCACAAGCTAGGGCGCGCCAGCGAGGGAAGCTCGTTGCCCTTGGTCGCTGCGCTGCGGCAGTGGTTGGCTCACTCTGCTCGCGCGACAGCCGGCCCAGTGCCGGCTGTCGCCAATGCCGCAAAGCATTGGCACGACGACCCTTCCGTATATTACGCCCTTCGGGAACGCCCCAGGCGCGCTAGCGCGAAAAGTAGCCCCCTCGTTCCACGGGGGATGGCTCCTGGCCCTGTCCTGTCCGCGGCGGCCGGCAATTATAAGCGATTTAAGCATTCTAGTTCGCTTATGCGTCGCCGCTAAGTCCTGCCGCTGCAACCGCTTACGATTTCGACCCTTTTTTCCTTTAATAAGCGACTTTGCGCCCCGTGCAGGCCGCTTGCTCCGCGAGCCTTACACCGTCCGTTGAATGGCCGAAGTCGTGAGACTTCACTCGCCCCAAGGCGGAAGGCATTTTACAACCCGGATGTCAAAGACCAACGACCGCGCAGCAGCTAGCCGCCGAAATGGCAGGCTGCCGTCTCGGCGGGACCGTCGCTGCAAGCGGCATGCCACAATTGTACACATTTCCGGGTTCTGAGGCAACCGGAGAGCGGGGCCACGGGTTCCGATGGGCCGCTTGGCCGCTGGGCCACAAGCTAGGGCGCGCCAGCGAGGGACGACCTTGATTTGCCAAAAGAGCGTTTCCCTCGCTGGCGCGGCGGGCTTGTATTCGTTACTCGGAGACGAAGCTGGCGACGACGGTCGCCTGCCCCGCGTTAGAAATCCTGAATGATCGTCGCCTGCCGCGTCTGCCGCGTGCCGGGCTCGTACATGCGAATGCGGATCTGAATGCCGCGGAGCGGAGTCAAGTAGGGGGGCGACGTTTCGAACTCGCCGGCATCATCGACGCCGTTTTGATTGTCGTTATCAAGGCCGTCGAAGGCCCAGTCGTATGGGCCGCCTGACATTGCATCGCCGAACTGGTCGAGCCCGTCGCGTTCGTAGTACGTGGTCCAAGAGTCCCAATTGACGATTCCGCCGCTTGCAGACTTTGCGTCAGGGAGGCCGAAGAACAGGGGAAACTTCGTGGTTAGGCCGATGGGGACCGGGTAGGCAAGATATGCGGAGTTCGGCAAGTACCGTCCGAAACCGAGATCCACGTATGCGCCGAAGCCCACGACCGAATAGGTGTAAGCATTGTTCGACTCGTTAACTTGAAGCACCGTGTTGTACCCCGGGTCGCCCGGTTGCAGCGCGGCGAGCGGATTGGTCGGGTCGTCGCCATAAAGAACGACCTGCGGGTCATACACGCGGATGTCGAACGCCAGCAGGTTCGGCAGCACAAGGTCTTCACCGCGTTTGGTCGATTGGACGGAGCCCTGGAGGGTGTTCTGGAGCGTGTAGTATTGCATCGACAGCGAGTTGGCCGGCCGCAACTGAAGCGGATTGGGCATGAAATTGTTCCCGGCCAGCAGTCCATTTTGCGAGGGATTATCCAGGTTCAGATGCACGAAGCGGTTCTCGCGCCGCGACAAAGTCGTGAGCGAGTTGGCCTTCCATACCCAGCGATTCAGCGTCGCATTGAAGGTGGGTGCCGCGAGCGACACGTCGTTGTGCTGAAAAATATTGTCGCCGTCGCGAGGACTCGGCCGCGGCCACGGGCTGGGGTCCACCAACTCGCCAAAATGATCGGTACCGGCATTGTCGCGCCAACCAAGGATGTTCGGCGCAATCAAGAACATCCGCCGCACGAGAAAGCGCGGTTCTTCAAATTCTGGATTATTGCCGTCGCCGTCCAAGTCGTTGCCGGGCGGCTCGCCTGGGTCCCAGTTGCCGTCATTGTTGAGGTCCTTGAATGTCGTGAACCACACGACTTCCGCCAAATGCGACTCGACGGTACGCTGCGAAAACTGGCCGCTATTTTGGTCAAAAAACTGATAATGACCGGTCCACGGTTGCCCATTCGACCGGATCGTCATCGTGAGGATGTCGTCCATGTCCCCCAGCATCCGCCCCTCGACGAGGCCGTCGTTGTTGATGTCGGCAATCTCCAGGTTCTGGTCGTATTGAAGGTTCCCGTTGAAATCGGTGTCGCTCGCCGCCCCCTCGACGATCTCGATGAACCCGAGGTCGTCGCTGGCCAGCGGCTTTGCCTTCGCCGTCACCTGTTGCAAGTCCTCTTTGAGCTGCCGCACGGCATTGCGGATGTCGCTTCCCATTTCGACGATCGCCCGGCCGTCGCGGACCGTGTCGCCGACGTAGGAATAGAACTCCGCCATGGCGTAGACCAACAGCAGCGTCAGCGCCATGGCCACCAGGAGCTCCAGC
>DATKDU010000071.1:0-20044 GCA_035512595.1 Pirellulaceae bacterium | reverse complement strand
GCGGTCGCAGCAGCTCGACCTCGACACGCCCGCGTTCTATGCTCCGCGCCAGTCGCGGATCGTCGCCGCCAGCGAGCTGTCGGAGTACGCGCGGCGGCTGAAGCACGTCCGCGGCCAGGCGCAGGCCCTGGAGCGGAATTACCAGCAGATGGAAAGGGAGTTTGCCGCCCGGCTCAATCAGCTTAGCGGCGAGCTCAAGCAGGCGGGGTTCACCAAGGACGAGATTGCCGCCGAGCTGAACCTCCGCAAGTCAGTCTTCAAGAAGGAGAAGGAGGAGCTGCTGGCCCGTGCGACCGAGCTGATGCGGCAGAACGAAGCCCGCTTTGCCGAAGTGACCGGCGCGATGTTCCGCCGGCTGTATCACGAGGCGCTGCACGCGTACGTCGAGCACCTGGTGTATCCGTCGGACGAGTTTCATGTGCCGCGGTGGCTGCACGAGGGGCTGGCGCAGGTCTTCGAGAGCGGCCACCTCGAGGGGGATTCGCTGCGGCTCGATGCGGCCGACCCGGAGAAGCTCGCCCGGCTCCAGGCCGATTTGCGCTCGGCGGAGCGACTGCCACTGTCGGAACTGCTGGTGGCGGAAGGGGCCGCTTATTCCGGACGGCACGATGCGGCCACGCGCCGCCAGCATTACCTCTACGCCTGGGGGGTCGCGCATCACCTGGTGTTTCAGGAAAACCTGCTCGCCGGCGGCGGGCTCGATCGGTATGTGGCCAAAGACCAGGAGGCCCCTTCGCCCCTGGAGGACTTCGAGCGGCTCGTGGGCGGGTCGCTGGCGGCGTGGGAGGCAGATTGGAGAGATTCAATGCTGGATTTGCTCCCTCCGGCGCGGTAGGTTGCCAAGCCACCACGTCCCCTTCCGCATTGCCCCCGCTATCCACCCTACCTATGAGAACCCTCGTTGTCATTGCCTTTCTCGCTGGCTTCAATGCCGCTCTTTCCTCCGCCCGTGCCGACGAACCAGCCGGCGTGCGCCTGCCCCTCTTCAACGGCGAAAACCTCGACGGCTGGCACGTGACCGGCTGCCAGGCCGGCGTGGAAAACGGCGCGATCGTCCTCATCGAGGGGAACGGCCTGGTCCGCACCGATCACCAGTATCGCGACTTCATCCTGGAACTCTCCTGGCGGGCTCGCAAAAGCGAGCTGTGGGACAGCGGCATTTACATCCGCGCCGCACTCCCCAAGGAAGGCAAGCCGTGGCCCGACAAATACCAGATCAACCTCAAGCAGGGGGATGAAGGAAATCTCAATGGCTTTCCCCAGGGGCGGAGTACGGGGCTCGTGAAGGCCGGCGAGTGGAACCGCTGCAAGCTGACGGTCATCGGCACGACGGCCAAGATGGAGATCAACGGCCGGAGCGCTTGGGAAATCGACGGCCTCGCGCAATCGCAAGGATACATTGGCCTGCAGAGCGAAGTCCCTGGCGGCGGGCAGTACGAATTCAAGGACATTTTTGTCACCGAGCTGGGCTATCGGCCGCTCTTCGACGGCAAGACCCTCGCCGGCTGGGAAGGAGCGGGGCAGGATGCGGCCGCCTGCTGGAAAGTGGAGGACGGGCTGCTGATGTGTACCGGCAAAAAAGGGCCGTGGCTCCGCAGCACCGAGCAGTTCGGCGACTTCGATCTGCGGCTCGATTACAAGCTGAAACCCGGCGGCAATTCAGGGGTCTACGTCCGGGTCCCCGCAGACGGCAATCATCACGGAGAAGGCTCGGGGGTCGAAATCCAGATTCTGGACGACAAGGCGGAGAAGTACAAAAATCTAAAGGCCTACCAGTACACCGGCGGCGTCTACGGCATCGCCGCGCCGAAGGAGCACGTCGGCCGTGAGGCGGGAGAGTGGAATTCGCTTCAGATCGAGCTTCGCGGCACTCACTACGTCATCGTCCACAACGGCGTCCCGATCGTCGATGCCGACGTGGATGAGTTCCCCGACTTGAAGGCCCGGCGGCTGGAGGGTTTTTTGGGACTTCAGAACCATAGCGAGGAAGTGTGGTACCGGAACGTGCGTCTGGCTGGAAAACCGCGACTGTAAAACCGCGACCAGGTCCTGCTCGCTGGACGAAGTTGCCACCCTGCTTTCGGCACGGTAAATGCTCATTCTCCGGCGGGACGGACGGGAGCATGTTTGACCGGAAAGACATCCTATACCGGTTTGCTGCGCGAACCTGCCTCTCGCGGTGCAGGTATTCGCCCGCCCCCTTTACCGCCCTGGGAGATTTTCTGGACGATCTAAGGCAACGAGGTTGGGACGAAAAGTCGCTCGTGAGGATGGAAGCGATGGTCCTGGAATCCCTGACCGATCGTGACAATGTGTCGCGACGCGACACGCTTGCTGTATAGTCGCGACCACTGGTCGCGGTTTTCGAGTCGGCAATTGGCAATCAACCACGTTATGGGCGAGCCGTAGAACGGCGAAACCGCGGCGAGTTTCAAGACGTGGCAGCAATCGCCGGTTTTGCGTCCAAGTCGTCGGTCAGATACCGATCGACCGTCTCTTCGAATCGGGCCGTGACGAGGTAACCGACTCGGCCGTACATGTAAACCGACCGATAGTCCTCGACCCGCGCCAGCAGGAACTTGATGGGCCGGGGGAGTCCCAGGCCGATCACCACTTCATCCACTTTGGGCCGGTGATCAACGATGTACCGGATCCCGGAGGGAGAGAGGTCGTGACACTGGACCGGCGCGAAGTCGCCAGGCTCGGGGAAATCTTCTCCCTTTCTCTCCGCCAGCGGCTGCTGCACCGCGAACGGATAGCGGTGGTTCTCCCCCGGTATGAATTGCCCGACCGGCCGTGCAAACCATTCGAGAATCCGGCTATTGCCGATGGCATGCGTTCCCATGCGATGGCTTCGATCTTCCTGCTTGGGAATCGGGTCGCAGGTCGAGTCGTGCGTGGATTCGGATTTTGCACGAACGCGGCTGGACAACGACTGGTGCAGCTCGTCCAGCGACAGAGTCAAGCGGGCGATGATCGCGGTGAACTCTTCATCCGGAAAAGAAACGTCGCAGGAAAGCCGCGCGAGCTTCCCCAACTCGCCGCGGATCTGTTCGACGGAAGCCACAATCGGCTCCATGTTCACCGGCTGGATGAGCGCGCGGCTTCTGCGACCCATGGACCAG
The DNA here is from genome assembly GCA_035512595.1 of Pirellulaceae bacterium. GTDB lineage: Bacteria > Planctomycetota > Planctomycetia > Pirellulales > Pirellulaceae > DATKDU01. Next base: position 16,919 of record DATKDU010000071.1, on the reverse strand, counting down.
CCGATGGCGATTCCGATGGACAATTGCCCCGTCGCCAGAACGATTGCCCCCAACAACAACAGCGCAACGGTAACCCCAGACATGCCCCAGTCTCCTGCCCTGAGAATGGCCACTTCGATCAAGCGTAGCTTATCTATCGTCCCCTGGGCGGAGGTACTTTGACGGACGTCAAGAGAATTGGTGATGCGAATTTGTCGCACGCAACCGGTCGCAAGGGTTGTACGGCCGGGCGGGGACAAAGAGGGCCCATCGCGTGGGAACAAGTTCTTTGTTTATCCTCGAACTTGCTTTAGCGCGCTCCCGCCCGCTGCTGCTGGCCTTGTCCCCAGCGGCGGCCGTTGCCGTTGCCACCGGTCGGCTTCGGCGGGGTCGTGATCAGCCGCAAATTGCCGGGGCCCAGCAGATCCTCCAGGCGGCTCTTCAGCTCGCTGGTGATCTCCACGCGGGCGCGGTGCGCTTGCATGTAGACGCGCAGACCTCCTTCCAAATAAAGCACAAACCGCAGCTCGGCATTTCCGGGATAGGTGCGCAGCACTTCACGCACGCGGCTGACGATGTCCGGCCCGTGATCGATTTCCGAGAGCCGCAGCTCGATGCCGGTGGTGTAGCGCGACTCCATCTGGTCCAGCGGAATCAACTCATTGACGATGAGATTGGCTTCCTCGCCGCCGCGGCGGTCGATGACGCCGCGGAGCATGACGATGTTTTCGGGGACGACGAGGTGTCCCTGCTGCTCGTAGCCGTCGGGCCAGAGGATGCAGCGGATGATCCCATCGACGTCCTCGAAATCGAAGTTGGCATATTTCGACGGCTTGCCAGGCTGCGGGTTCTTGGTGTGGGCCAGCTTGATCGACGCGATGATCCCGCCGAGGATCACTTCCTCGCGGTCCTTGAGGCTCTGCACGTCGGCCGTCGTGTGGGAGCGGTACATGGCCAATTGCCGCGTGTGCTCGGCCAGCGGATGGGTCGAGAGGTAGAAGCCGAGGACTTCCTTTTCGTTCTGGGCCTTTTCCTTTTCGGTCCATTCGGGCAGGTCGGGAAGTGCCGCGGCCGGAGTCGCCGTTTCTTCATCGCCGCCGCCGAAGAGGCTCTTTTGCCCCGCCTTGCGATCGGCGGCCAGCGACGCGCCCGATTGCAGGGCCCGCTCGATCGACGCATAGAGCTGCGAGCGGCGAGCGCCGAAGCAGTCCATCGCACCGGCCTTGATCAGCGTTTCCAGGGCCGTCTTATTGGTTGCCGCCTGCTCGACCCGCTCGCAGAAGTCGAACAGGTCCTGGAACGGGCCGCTGCTGGTGCGGGCCGAGACGATCGCTTCCCCTGCCGATCCGCCGCACCCCTTGATGGCCGACAGACCGAACTTGATCTTGCCATCGGCGACTGCGAAATCGATCTCCGAATCGTTCACGCTCGGCGGCAGCACCTCGATGTTCATCCGCCGGCAATCTTCCAGGTGTTCGACCAGCGAATCCTTTTGCTTGAAGTTGCGCCCTGGAATATCCCCGGACAGCAGCGCCGCCATGAACTCGACCGGATAATGGGCCTTGAGGTAGGCCGTCATGTAGGCGATCAGGGCGTAGGCGGTCGAATGGCTTTTATTGAACCCGTAACCCGCGAACTTGATGATCAGCTCCCAGAAGTCAACCGCTTCCTGTTTCGCCAGTCCTTTCTCCGTCGCTCCCGCGATGAACTGCTCGCGGCTCTTGGCGATCGTCTCTTCCTTCTTCTTGCTGATCGCCTTGATGCACGTGTACGCGCTGGCCAGCTCAATGCCCCCCAGCTCGCTCAAGATCCGCATCACCTGCTCCTGGTAGACCATGACCCCGTTGGTCTCGGAGAGGATTTTTTCGCAGATCGGATGGATGTACTCCGGTTGCCTGCGGCCGTGCTTCACATCGACGTAGTCATCGACCATGCCCCCTTCCAGCGGGCCCGGGCGATAGAGGGCGTTGGTGGCGATGATGTCCCGGAAGTGGTCCGGCTTCATCTTGCGTAAGAGGTCGCGAATGCCGCCGCTTTCGAGCTGGAACACACCCTTCGTTTCGCCGCGCGAGAGGAGCGCGAACGTCTTCTTGTCGTCGAGCGGGAACTTGTACGGATCGACCGTCTGGCCGGTCGTCTGCTGGATCAGCTCCACCGACTTGCTGAGCATCGTCAGGTTTCTTAGGCCGAGAAAGTCCATCTTCAAAAGGCCCGCCGCCTCGACGTCCCCCATCGACCACTGCGTGATGATGTCGCTCTTGCCGCTCACGCGGGCCAGCGGAACGTATTCGGTCAGCGGCTTGTCGGCAATCACGACCGCGGCCGCGTGGGTGCCGACGTTGCGGGCCAGCCCTTCGATTTTCATCGCCAGGTCGAGCATCTCGCGAATTTCTTTGTCGCTGCTGTACGCCTGCTTCAGCTCCTCGCTCTGCTGGAGGGCTTCTTCCAGCGAAATGCCGAGCGTTTCCGGCACCATGGCGGTGATCTGGTTGACCCGATTGAGCGGAATGCTGAGGACGCGGCCGACGTCTTTGATCGCGGCCCGGGCGGCGAGCGTGCCGAAGGTGCCGATCTGGGCGACGTTCGCCTCGCCGTACTTCTCCTTGACGTAGCGGATGATCTCGCCGCGGCGCTCCTTGCAGAAGTCGATGTCGATATCGGGCGCTTCCTTGCGGTTGAGGTCGAGGAACCGCTCGAAGAGCAGGTCGTACTTGATCGGGCAGACGTGGCTCAGGTAGAGCGCATAGCAGACCAGCGCCCCGACGCCGCTGCCGCGGGCGGTCGCCGGCACTCCCTGCTCGCGGGCATGCCGCACGAAGTCCCACACGATCAGGAAGTAATTGGGAAAACCAAGCTGGTTGATCACCGACAGCTCGCGCTCCAGACGCTCGACCACGACGGGCGCAAGCTCGCCGCCGGGGAGCATCTCCTCATCGCCGGCATACCGCTCCTTGAGTCCCGCAATGCACAGCTCGCGGAGGTAATCCTCGGTCGTCTTCTCCGGCGGCAGCGAATAGACCGGAAAGTGCCGCTTCCCCAGTTCCAGGTCGATCTGCACGCTGTTGGCGATTTCCTGGCTGCGGGCGACGGCATCTTCCAGCCCAGGGAAGTGGGCATACATCTCGTCGGGGGCGCGGAGGTAGAACGAGTTGTTCTCCATTCGCATGCGGTTGGTGTCGGTGCGGAACTTGCCGGTGTTGATGCACAGCATCACATCCTGAGCCTCAGCATCTTCCTGGCGGATGTAGTGGGCGTCGCTGGTGGCGACCAGCGGAACGCCGACTCGCTTGGCGATGGCCACCGCTCCCTCGAGCTGCATTCGCTGGACCTCGACGCCGTTGTTCATGATCTCCAGGAAGTACCGCTCGCCGAACAGTTTTTGAAACCACTGGGCGATCTCGATCGCGTCCTGGAAGCCTGCTTCGACCGCGCCCCCTTTGATGAGCGCCGTCGAGAGCTCGCTGGAAACGCAGCCGGAGAGGCAGATGATCCCTTCGCTATGAGCAGTGAGAAGTTCCTTGTCGATCCGCGGCTTGAAGTAGAAGCCTTCCAGGTAAGCGCTCGACGCCAGCTTCACCAGATTCTTGAACCCGACTTGGTTCTGGGCCAGCAGCGTCAGGTGGTAGCTGGCTTCCTTGCTCGAGCCTGCGTCTTTTTTGTCGAACCGGCTGCCGGGGGCGATGTACGCCTCGTAGCCGACGATCGGGTTGATGCCGGCGCTTTTGGCGGTCTGATAGAACTCCAGCGCCCCGTGCAGATTGCCGTGGTCCGTCAGCGCCAGGCCGTTCATCCCCAGCTCTTTGGCCCGCTTCACCAGGCTGTCGATCGGCGAGGCGCCGTCGAGCAGGCTGTAGTGGGAGTGGCAGTGGAGGTGGACGAAGGGGCGGGTCGATTCGGCCATCGCGGGTTCGGTCCTTCGAGAGAGAGAATCCTGATTCATTCGGACGATGCTAGCTGGCATATTGTAGAGGCCAGCGGCACAGGTCGCCAACCGGTTCCCCGGTCGCGTGAAGCCCCCATCGGGCGCTTCACGCCGCCTCGCACTCGCTCGTCTGCTTGTGGATTGCCGGATCGGGATAAACGCCTGGCAGATCGTCCGCGTAAAACCGGTCAAGAACCGCCTTCCAGTCCGCCAGGCAGCGGACCTTCGTGAATGCCTCGCGGACCAGTTCGTACTGCGGATGGCTGGCGGCATACTTGATTCCGAACTTGCGCATCGACGCCCCGCAGCGATCTTCGCCGTAAAGCTCCTGGGCGAGCCGATAGTGCTCCAGAATCACCGCCTGCTGCTCGTGAAGGCTCGGCGGCGGCGGCAGCGGCTGCCCTTCCGCCAGCGCTCGACACTGTGAGAAAATCCACGGGTTGCCGATCGCGCCGCGGGCGACGGTGACGCCGTCCACGCCGGTCTGGCGAATCATCTCCAGGCAGTCGTGCGGCGTGAACAGGTCGCCGCTGCCGAGAATGGTTCGATCGCCCAGGTGCCGCTTCACTTCGGTTAGGAACGCCCAGCGGCTGGGGCCGACGTACCGCTGCTGGACCGTGCGGCCGTGGACGGTGACGGCGGCAATGCCGGCGGCGAACGCGCCGTCGAGAATCGTATAGAACTTGTCGCGGCTTTCGTCCGAGTCGTCGATCCCGCGGCGGAGCTTGACGGTAACGGGGATCTGCGGCGGCACGGCATCGCGCGTGCGGCGGACGATCTCCAAGGCGACTTCCGGTTGGCTCAAGTGGAAGCCGCCGCGGCAGCGGCCGAGAACCTTCTTGACCGGGCAGCCGAAGTTGATGTCAATGACGTCGAAGCCGGCTTCCACGAGCTTGACCGCGCCGGCGGCAAACTGCTCTGGCTCGGCCCCCATGAGTTGGCCGCCGACCGGCCGCTCCTCGTCGGTGATGTGCAAAAAATGCTTGTTCCGCAGCCGGTTGCTCTTCACCGTCACCAGGAACTGGTCGAGCATCACCTCGCAGACGCCGTACGACGCCCCCTGCCGCCGCGCGATCAGCCGCATCGGCCAGTCGCTGTAGCCCGACAATGCCGCCTGCACGACGGGAAAGCCGACGCTTACCGGACCCAGGGATAATGGGGGAAGCGGAGTCATACGTGGGGCAAATGACCAATGACCAAGCCCCAATGACCAATCGGAAAACCATCATTGGTCATTGGGGCTTGGTCATTGGTCATTCATGGAGACGTCATTGAGCGACCTTCAGCCTTGAATCGTCTAGCTCCAGTCTATACATCACCTGGTTGTAGTCATACCGCGGTGTCTGGTAGTCGTTGCCGGAGAAGGTGTGCGTGTAGGTCCCTTCGAAGAAGATTGCCCGCCCGCCATTTGCGTCGAAATAGGAGTGGTGCAGGGGATTGTAGAAGCTGTACTTGTCGTGGGTGACGATTTTCACGGCATTCGTCCAGGGCCCGGCCGGCTCATCCGCTTCGGCATACCAGATTTCGCCGATCATCGACGTGCCGCCGTACTGCGTGAAGATGGCGATCCATTTCTTCCGGTAATCGTTCCAGTTGACGCTGCCGCGGTGCGCCAGGACCGGCTTGCCGTCGGCATCGACCGTGCGGAAGCGGGCCTGGCCGGGCTTGAGACTTCCGGAGTTGATCAGCTTCGATTCGGCCATCGCGTCGGTGGGGGCCGCGTTCTTCCGCCAGGCCCATTTCGCATCGCTGCTCTCGTCAACGGCAAAGGCTTCATACTGGCTCAAGTCAACAAACGCCTCCGCGGTCGCCGGAACGCGCGCGACCGGGAACGGATCGCCGAAGTAGACATACCTGTTTCCATTCTCTTCGTGCACGAACGTGTGGCCGAAGGGGATCACCTTGGCATCCAGCGGCATTTCGGCGACGTGCTCGAACCGCTCGCGCTCGTCGCTCCAGCGGCAAATGCCGCGGCGGTAGATGGAAAGCGGCGGCTTGATCTTCACGTAGGCCCCGAGCAGCACTTCTTTGCCGCCGGCATCGGGAACGACGGTCACGGCGTCGATCCACGTCGGCCCTGCGCCTTCCATCTGGCAGGTGGCGCGGGCAAAGCCGTCCTGGCCGACGAAGTAGGTCAGGTTCACCCCTTTGTCTGGAGCTAGTCCGCCACTGGCCGGCAAGTCACTGACCGCTCCGGGGACGTGAAACAAGCCGAGCGGATGGGCAGGCCGCACGGTGTCCCCCCAGAACCAGCGGAGCTTTCCCTGGTAAACAGCGGTCTGCACGCTGTCGCAGCCGGTGACCTTGGCATTGAGCAGCGGCTGCTCGATCGGCGTTTCTTTCCCGAGCTTTACGCTGTCGTGATAGATCCCCGCCCCGGTGACGCGATACAGCCGCTGGGCGATGTTGATCCGCTTGATCTTGATCGTCGCCTCGCCGCCGGGCTTCACATCGAGCGCTTGGCCGCGAAAACCAAAACCACTCTTGGGCATTTCATACCCGTGGCTCGTCACGGTGAACCACACCTTCTGGTTCATCAGCCCCGGCTCGTCGAAGGCGACGATGCCGCTCGAGTCGGTGACATAGACCACGTTCGACGTTGTCTTCAATTCCACCAGCGGCACTCCGCGGCCCGTTTCGCCGTCCACGACGTGAATGGCGAAGGGTGCAGCCGGATCGGCCGCCGTCAAAGCGGCAGCGAGCAAACAAGCAAATGGGCTCATTGAGTCTCCTCCACCACAAACTTCCGCGTCGGATCGACGAACAGCCAGCAGACGGCCACGCACAACAGGCAACTGCCGGCGATTGCAAAGACCGTGCTCCACTGATGAGTCTTGGCGTACTGCCCATACACGATGCCTCCCACGCCGGCGGCCAGATTGCCGCACATATTGGCAAATCCCAGCACCGAGGCGACATACTTGCCGCCGAAATCCTGGTACGTAGCCCACAGTGCGCCTAGACCCACATCGATGAAAAATGACGCCGCCGCCATCAGACCGACGAAGACCCAGATGTCGGTTGCCAACAGAGACACGCCGTAAGCACAGGCCGCGATCGTGGCCGCACACATGCCCGGTACGCGGCGTCCCCAGATAGGGCCCAATCGCCGCAGCAGGATGTCGGCCAGAATGCCGCCGGTGATGCAACCGCAGACGCCGGCGACGCCGGTAAGCGCGGTCAGGGGCCCACCGAGCAATTCAAACGGCTCCAGGCCCGTGGACTGGATTGGATCGTAACCCAGCGCCTCGCGGGAAGCATTCAGCCATTGCAAAACCGACGCGGCGGCTTCTCCCATCTGACCCGAGTACGCATCTTTCAGATAAGACGGCATCCACGAGACGAGAAAGATCCATCCCCAGTTCACGAAAACACCGGCGGCACTCAGCAATATGACGTTCCGGTGGATCATCAGCCGAAAGAAGAATTTCACGGGGGGCGAGAAGATGATCATCGCCACAATGAAAATCACGGCGCGGAACGGATTTCGCGGCAACCTGGAAAACTTCTGCTGCAATGATTCGAGCGTCTGGCGCAGCGATATGCCGGGCTTTGGCGGAGCGCTGGACTCGACGAGGGCCAGTTCGGCCGCATTGCACGCGGGGTGATCCGCCGGCCGCTCACGAAACTGCCACCAGAAGAGCGCGGCCCAGATCAGACCGAGCAGTCCGTAGAAAATGAACACCGCACGCCACTGTTCCGTGGCGATTGCCAGCGCGCTGGCCGCCACGATCATCAGCAGCGTTGTGATCGAGTTGGCCAGCATGCCGCCAGCGCGCCCCCCCATGCTGACAATACTGTTGGCCCGAGCGCGGCCGGTCACTGGAATCCACTTCTTGATGTAGCCGGCCGCCGCCGGATAAGCGCCTGCCTGGGCCGCCCCCAACAAAATGCGCAAGATCACAAACGCTTCCAGTGTGTGGGCAAATCCAAGCAGCATGGTCGCAATCGACCAGGCGATGACGTACAGCGGCAGCGCATAGCGGCTCCCAAACCGGTCGCAAATCCAGCCGGAAGGCACCTGCATGAGGGCATAGGACCAGAAGAATAGTCCGATGGCCCAACCGAACATGGCCCGGTCGAGGTTCAGATCCTTGATGATGGTGTCGGTGACCGGGACAATGCAAAACCGGTCCAAGTAAAGCAGCACCGACATCGCACAGGTGAGCCCGATGATCCAGTAGCGCACGCGCGTCGGCCGCTGGTCAGCCTCGGCCAGTTGCGCGGGAAAGATGTCGGGCGCAGGATTGGTCATCAGCGGTTTTCGTCGCGGCAGTGGTGGGGTGAAAACGCGTGGCCCGATTATATCGGCTCGGAAGTCGGCAGCGAGGGTCGGACGCACCGGTTATGCCAGGGCTTTCTCGCCAGTTTGCCCGCCGCCGCGCGGCGGGACGATGATTCTCCTGGCCGCGTTACCTCGCGCGGCTCTTTTGAGGTGCTGCTTGGCGGGTTTGTTGGCTGCTTTGCGCGGGGCACTCGTCCGCGCGGCGCGCTGCCGCGCTCGGGTCGCTGCTGCGCGCCCATACCAACCCGAAGCGCAAGCGAGGGACGGGCATCTACTCGCCAAACGGGCGTGTCCCTCGCTTGCGCTTCGGGTTAGTGTGGCTTGGGCGATCGTGCTCTTAGCCGGGGCGCCTGCCCACGCCCAGTGGCCGTTCGGCAATCCCTTCCGCCGCTCGTCGGAAGCGCGAGTCGTTTCGACGACCCCCCACCCGGCGATCGCCCGCATCACGGTGCAGGAGAAGAATGCCGTCTCGTTTGGCAGCGGGTCGCTGATCGACGCCCGCGGGCAGTTTGGCCTGGTGGTCACCAACTGGCACGTCGTCCGTGATGCAACGGGGGAGATCAGCGTCGAGTTCCCCGGCGGCTTTCGTTCCCCGGCCAGGCTGCTCAAGGTCGATGCCGACTGGGACCTGGCGGCACTCGAGATCGCGCGGCCGCCGATCGCACCGCTCTCGATTTCGTCAGCATTGCCGCAGAGGGGGCAGCAGCTCGTGATCGCCGGTTACGGGGCCGGCAACTATCGCTCGGCCGCCGGCGTCTGCGAGCAGTACCTGGCGCCGAAGGACGGAATGCCGTTTGAGATGGTGGAAGTGAACGTCGAAGCGCGGCAGGGGGATTCCGGCGGCCCGATCCTCAACGAGCGGGGCGAAATCGCCGGGGTGCTGTTTGGCGCGGGAAGCGGTTTCACGGCGGGAAGCTACGGCGGCCGCGTCCTCGATTTTCTTTCGTCGGTCGTTCCCAATGGCAGGCCGGGAAGCGACTTGCCGGGGGGAATTCAACCCAGCACGCCGCTGCTGGCCCAGTCGCCGGCGCTGCAGTTCAATCCCACCTCCGAGCACGTGCGGCAGAACGATCCGTTCGCCGCCGTCGCTCCGCATGTGGACGATCAGTTGCGGGCTATGGCTCAGCCGCCGGCGAGCAGGACGCCAGTGCCGCGAAACGTCCTCTTGCCGCCGCCGCCCAGTGAATCCAGCGGCGACCTGGCCCTCGTGCCGCTGCCTTCGCGGCGCAGGGCGCTCCCCGCGGAACACGCCCCACCGCCGTCGCGGATCGACGTTGTGGAGGATGCCATCGCGCCGCTGACTCCGCCGCCTGGGGAACCTGCGCCCGTCGCGGCCGCAATCACTCCGGTCGAAGGACCGCCCGCCGCGCTGTCGCTTGCGCCGCGCAAGGGCGCTGCGGAAACCAAGGCGACCAGCATCCACGAAGCGCCGGCCGATCAATTGCTCTTGGCCGCCTGGAAGCAGATCGGCGGCAACTCGCTCGTCGAGCAGATCAAAACGGTCCTGGCGGCATTCGGCGTTCTCGGGCTGCTGGTCGTAGTGTGGCGGCTCTTCAGCCGCGATGATTTGGAAACCGAGCCGGAGTAACCCACTGCGTTGATGCCTCCCTAAGCGGCGGCCCTTCGCAGCTCGCCGGCGGGAGGCGCGATACGCACTTCCACCGGCCGCAACAGGTTCAGGTGCACGTCCCGTTGCGGGTACGCGATGACGATCCCATGCTCGGCGAAGAGGTCATCGATGGCAAACCGCAGGTCGCTCTCGATTTTGCCGCGGTCCGAATCGCTCAGCCGCAGCCAGAAGGAAAGCTCGAACTCCAGGGCGTGGTCGCCAAAGTTGGTGAACGATACGCCGGGGCCCGGCTCGGATAGGACGTCTGTGTTTTGCTGCGCGGCCTTGAGGAGCAGCGAGGCCACCTGCCGGGCCGGCGAACCGTAGGCCACTCCGACATGGACCTTGCTGCTGATCACGTCATTGGAGAGGGTCCAGTTGACGACGTTGGTCTGGAGGAACGTGCTGTTGGGAACGAGGATTTCCATGTTCGCGCCGGTCGTGATCCGCGTGCTGCGAGCGCCGATCTCGGTCACCTTCCCCGTCGCGCCGTCGATCTGGATCACGTCGCCGACGCGGATCGGCCGCTCGGCGAGCAGGATCAACCCGCTGATGAAGTTATTGACGATGTTCTGGCTGCCGAAGCCGATGCCCACCGCCAGTGCCCCGCCGAAGAAGCTGAAGATGGTGACCGGCACGCCGAGTGCGCCGAGCGTGGAGAGCGTAAAGGCCGCCATCAGCGCGTAATAGGCGATCGTCTGGATCGTGGCGGCATTGTTCCTGGCGATGCCGAGGCGGCCGAGGACGCGGGAGGCAAACCAGGAGCTGATCCGCTTGGCGGCCACGAAGCTGATGAAGAGCAGGATGAGTCCGATCGACAGCTTCTCGACGGTCACCTTCATGAACAGTTCATAGCGCCAGACCTTCACGAGCTTGTCCCAGGCGTCTCGGATCGGCTGGGGGACGAATTCGGGAAGTTCGAGCGCGAGGACGGTCTCGTCGCCGCTGCCCTTCTGCTGGCCGTCCGCCTGGTCACGGCTCTTCGTGCCCGACGTTTCGGTGCGATCGGCGCTCTGGTTGCTTTCGGTCTTCGTGGAGGAAGTGGTCGAGGCGGAGGTCGTTCCATTCGGTTCCGGCGCGTTCGTTGACGAAGCCCCAATCGCCGGGGTGATGCCTGGCAGATCGGCGGCGAGTGCAGGCGATTCATCGACGGCAGCCGCCTGCGCGGCAGGCTGCGCCGGCTCCTCGGCATACAACGACGGCTGCGCGGCCGGCGCTCGACCAAGGGGCTGCCGTAGCGGCGCGCTGCGGGGGAGGGCATAAGGGCTGTCAGCTTCCGCTGCGGTGTTGGATCGATCCAGATCGGGGACCTGCCCCGATCCGCTGCTGGCGATCAGAGCGCTGCCAAGAAAGGTGGCGACAAGAAATACGGGCAGCCGCATGGTGGGTCTCCGCGGAATTCAGTGCGCAGTGCTAGGCCGCGAAGAAATAGCGGCAAATGCCGCGGGGGTCAAGAGAAAGTGGTGCTAGCGTCAGGGGCGGGAGCAGATGTTACAAGACCGGCAGTCCGCGTAGCTCCACCGTGCAAATCTGACGGTCATGCTCGAGTCCAGGGTGGGGCTGGTGACCGGTGGAAATAGCGAAAAAGGGGCGATTATCCGGGTTGCCGAACCCGCCCCCGGCAGCTAACGTACTATCTTGGCCGTTTGAATTGCAATTCAGAGAAACAACAGGCATCGTAATCGTATGAGCCGCCGCGAGAGACCCCAATCGCGCACGCTGCTACCAGGCTGGCGAAAGATTCTCCCGCCGGGCTGGGGTTCGGTACTGCGCGCGGGGCTGCTCATCTGGGTGGTGGCGCTGGGGCACCTACCCAGCGTGGCGCCGGTCTGGTCGTCCCTTGCCCGGCCGCTGGGACACGAAACGAACCGCCCGCTGGAGTCGGAATCGCCGACCGAATCGCCTGAATCGGCGTCCGCCGGGGTTTATCTGTATCACGGCCAGCGCAGCGACCGGTCCCTGGCGGGCGAGCGGGCGGGTTGCAAGCTCCCCCCCAACCATCTGACGAGCCACTTTTCTCGCGGCCGCGGCTTCTTGATGGCCGAAAGCTGTTTCGACAGCGAGCACGACCTGCGCAACGGCACAGGCGCGCATCTGCGCTGTTAATGGGACCGGCGCTGGCGCAAGATCGCGCTGAATCGCGTCGTGCGGCCTGCGGGCCGTGTCTTCCTCTCCCGCTGACAAACCACATCCTCCGATAGCCATCCAGCGCGCAGCGCCTGGCGGGCCGCGCGGTGATGTTCATTTCGCAGGAATTCAGATGTCCGCCCATCCCCGATTGATATCCCGTTTGACCGACCACTGGCCAAGGCAACCAGGAGCCCAAAGCATGCAAAAGATCCTCGCCGGCGTTCGCCAGTTTCGCACCGAGGAGTATCCGCGCCAGCGGGAGCTGTTCGAGCAGCTCGCCCGCAAGCAGCAGAACCCCAAGGCGCTGTTCATCACCTGCGCCGACTCGCGCGTCCATCCCAACCTGATCACGATGACCGAGCCGGGGGACTTGTTCCTGATCCGCAACGCAGGGAACATCATTCCCCCCAACGGCCAGATCGGCGGCGGGGAAGCGGCCACGATCGAGTACAGCGTCGAAGTGCTCGGCATTCAGCACATTATCGTCTGCGGCCACTCGCAGTGCGGCGCCATGCAGGCGCTGCTCACCGGTCGGGCGCTCGACGAGCTCCCCGCGGCCCGGGCGTTCTTCGCCCACGCCGAATCGACGCGGCGAATCGTGCAGCAGAAGTATCGCGACAAGAATCTCACGCCGAAGGATCTCCTGATGGCGGCGACCGAGGAAAATGTCCTGGTCCAGCTCAGCAACCTGAGCACGCACCCCTGCGTCGCCGCGCGGCTGGCGTCGGGGGAAATCTCGCTTTACGGCTGGTACTACGACATCGCCAGCGGCGCGATCCTCCAATTCGACCAGAACTGCGGCCAGTTCGTCGAGCTCGACGGCCAGCCGCAGGCGACCGCGGCCATGCCGGTCCGCTCCATCGCCGTGTGAGCGACCGCAGCTCCCGCAACTCGAAGTTTCCCGTATCTTGACACGTAAGACCGGACGAGCGCGCCATGCCGACGCCGCAAAACCAGCCCGAATCACAGCCCTCCCTGGCCGATTTCCCCCGCGATTTTCTGGCTTCGATCGTCGTCTTCCTCGTCGCCCTGCCGTTGTGCATGGGGATCGCCATCGCCTCCGGCGTCCCTGTGGCCGCCGGGTTGATCACCGGCATCGTCGGCGGCCTGGTGGTCGCGTCGCTGGCGGGCGCACCGCTCCAAGTCAGCGGTCCGGCCGCGGGTCTGACCGTGCTCGTCTTCGAGCTGGTCCACGAGCACGGCCTGGCGGCGCTGGGCATTGCCGTGCTGCTGTGCGGAGTGATCCAGTTCGTCGCCGGCCTGTGCAAGCTGGGGCAGTGGTTCCGCGCCGTTTCGCCGACGGTGATCCATGCCATGCTCTCTGGGATAGGAATCTTGATCGTCGGCGGTCAGCTCCACGTGATGGTCGATGACAAGCCGCGCGAAAACGGCCTCAGGAACCTGCTGACGATCCCCGAGGCGGTCGTCAAGGGCATTCCCTGGCCGCGGTGGACGTCACTGGAAGATCATCGGGCCCGCACCGCGCTGCTCAAGCAGTTCGGGCAGCTTCACGCCGCGCAGAGCGACCTCAAGTCCGAGGTCGAGGCCCATGTGTCGCAGCACGGCTCCAGCGAGCTGCACCAGCGGCAGCTTGAATCCCACCGCGACCTGGCCCAGCGTCAGACCGACCTGGCCGAGCGGTTTTCCGTCCTCGCCCGTGAGATACCCACCGGAGAGATTTTGTTGCACGCTCCCCAGGAGCGGGAGGCGCTGCTGGCGTCAATCGCCGCTGCGGAGGCGAAAATCCGCGCGGCGGTCATCGCCCTCGAAATGCGGCAGGCCGACCACGTCCGCAGCGCGCAGGCTGAGGCGGAGGATGCCATCGGCACGATCCTCCCGCAACTCAAGAACCATGACTGGGCCGCCAAAGTCGGCCTGCTGACTATCGCCATCATCGTCCTCTGGTCCGCGATTCCGTTCCGCCGCTTGAAAATGATCCCCGCGTCGCTGGTAGCCGTGGTCGTGGCCACCTCGGTTTCCGCCGCTTTGGCCCTCCCGGTGCTGTACGTCGAAATCCCCGAGCGGATCTCCGACGGCATCATGTTTCCGTCGCTGGCCATCTTCAACGACGTTTCCGCCTGGGAGCTGATCAAGACCGGACTGATGCTGGCGGTGATCGCCAGCGCGGAAACGCTGCTCTGCGCCACGGCCGTGGACAAGATGCACAACGGACCGCGGACGAAGTACGACCAGGAGCTGATGGCCCAGGGAGTGGGGAACACCCTCTGCGGCCTCTTAGGGGCGCTGCCCATGACCGGCGTCATCGTCCGCAGCGCGGCCAACGTGCAGGCGGGGGCCAAGACCAAGTGGTCGGCGTTCCTGCACGGCGTGTGGCTCTTGGTTTTCGTCGTCGCCCTGGCCGGCGTGCTGCGGATGATCCCCGTCGCCTGCCTGGCGGGCATCCTGGTGTACACGGGCTACCGGCTGATCGACTGGCGGTCGCTCGTGCGGTTGTGGAAGGAAGACAAGGTCGAGGCGCTGATCTTCGTGGCGACGGTCGGACTGATTGTCGGCGAAGATCTGCTCACGGGGGTGATCGCCGGCATCGTCCTCTCGGCCATCAAGCTGCTGGTGACTTTCTCGCATTTGGAAGTGCAGCTTGCGCCCGACGGCGGAAAGCCGGGACACGAGCGGGTGACGCTCCACGTCTCCGGCGCGGCGACTTTCCTGCGGCTCCCCATCCTGGCCGCCAAGCTGGAGGAAGTGCCGCAGGGAGCCGAGCTGCACGTCGATTTCGAGCACCTGAACTATATCGACCATTCGTGCCTGGAGCTGCTGATGACCTGGGCCAAGCAGCACGAGTCATCGGGAGGACGATTGGTGATAGACTGGGGCCAGCTCCATGCGAGGTTCAAGGAGCAAAGGAAAGGCTCGCGGCGCCCCAGGCACCCTACCGCGGTCGAGGGTGCCGTGTAGTCTCCGGCCGAAGGTAGGAAACCTCCGGGCCGCGGCAGTTCCACAGCGATGCTGGGTTACCCGCCAGGAGATTTCCGATGCAAGCCGGTTCGCCCGAATCCAAACGCGGCCCCGATCGATCGACTTCGCTCTGGCAGCGGCTGAAGCTGTTTCTCAACCCGATCGACGACCGCTTCGAGGACCTGCGGACCGATCGCTGGTATCTGATCGTTTGCCGCGATTTCAGCGCGGGCCTGATCGTGGCCATGATGGCCATCCCGCTGGCAATGGGCTTCGCCATGGCTTCCGGCCTCAGGCCCGAGCAGGGGATCGTCGGCGGCGCCGTCGCCGGGCTCGTCGGCGCGCTCTTCGGCGGCTCGAAATACCAGGTCTACGGACCGACGGCGGCATTCATCCCCGTGATTGCCGGCTTGATGATCGCCTACACGCCCCGGTATGGCTTCGAGACGGCGCACGGCACGCTGGTCCTGGCCGCCATGTTGGCCGGCGTAATCCTGATGGCCATGGGACTGTCCGGACTGGGAAAGCTGGCCCGGCTCGTGCCGCATTCCATCGTGGTCGGCTTTACGATCGGCATCGCGGCGACGATCGCCTTGAGCCAGGTGGGGGAGGTGCTGGGGCTGCACGCGGGCTTCAAGCTGACGGAGCACAAGCTCGTCGAGTTGACGGAGAAAGGAGTGCCCCAGCCGGTCGTGGCGAAGTTGGGCACGCTGGCCGAGCAGGAGTTCGCCACCCGGACGCAGTTCCTCACGGCGCTGGGGACCGAGTTGACCGACGAGCAACTGGCCGCTCACCAGGCGCCTATCCTGAAGGTCTCCGAGCTGCGCATGCCGCCGCATTTTCTGGAAAAAGTGCAGGTGATCTGGGCACACCGGGGCGAGTTCAAGGGGGACGCGCTGCTGCTGGCGCTGATGACGTACTTGATCACCAACTACCTGCTCAAAATCTCCATCTATATTCCTGCGCCGCTGATCGCGATTGGCGCTGGCATCCTCGCAACCTTTGCGCTCGACGCCCCGGAGCTGTCCACCATCGGCCAGAAGTACGGCGCGATTCCGACCAACTTTTTCGTCTTCACCGGCCCGATGCTCCCCTCCTGGGATCTGGCCGTCCTGCGGGACGTCGCGTACCTGGTCGTGGCCATCGTGTTCGTTTCCGGCATCGAAAGCCTGCTCTGCTCGCGGATGGCGGACCGCCTGGCCGACAATCGGGGGACGCCGTTCAACCCGGACAAGGAGTTCTGGGGACAGGGAATGGTGCAGATCATCGTGCCGCTCCTCAACGGCTTTCCCCACACCGGGGCGCTGGCCCGCACGGCGACCAACATCAAGCTGGGGGCCGTCACGCCGCTAGCCGGCATTTTCAAGTGCTTCCTCAAGCTGGCCCTGGCCTTTTTCCTGGCCCGCTACCTGGAGCTGGTGCCGATGGCCTGCATTGGCGGGATTTTGATCTGGGTGTCGGTCAACATGGTGAAGCCCGGGGAGGTCAAGCAGGTTTTCGCCCATCATTGGTTCCACGTGGCGCTGATGATCGTCACGGCGGTGATGGTCCTCGTCGCCGATTTTTTGACCGGCGTGCTGACGGGGATGGTGCTGTACGCCTTGCTGTTCAAGTTTCTCGACAAGCCGACGCCGCCGCGACCATCTTCGGGGATCGAACCTGGCGAGCCGCCAGACGTGAAAGCTTCCGAGGATCGCCCAGTGCCGTTAGGTACCGGTTCCTAAGCGAGGGAGGAAATGGCATGCACAGATTTCGACGGCTGGCGGTTGGTTTGGCGCGCAACGAGTCCGACGCGCCGTTGATCCGCTACGCGGCTATGGTCTGCCGCCTGGGAACGGTGGAGGAGGTCAGCTTCATCCACGTGCTCTCGCGCGCGGCCGCTCCGTTGCCGATGGCGGTTGACCATGCAGGCGTGCAGCAAGAGCTGCTGCGGTCCGTCCAGGAACAGTTCTCGCCGGCGCCCCCCGCGGTGCGCGTCACGTGCGACGTGCTCGATGGGCCGCTGACGGACCAACTGCTGGGATACGCCGCCCAGCAACAGATCGATTTGCTCCTGGTCGGCCACGGCAGCGGCCACA
>DATKDU010000070.1:0-13638 GCA_035512595.1 Pirellulaceae bacterium | reverse complement strand
GAGCCCCCCGCCGCGAAGCGGCGGGGTGATAAGGGAGGGATGTGGTGTTCGTGGCGCCATTTCTAGCCATTCAATCATTGTGCCACCGACCAGGGTCGGTGGTGATTTTCCGAGATAGGCGGGGCTAGGAAGTACTGAATTTGAAGTATTGCAGGCGAGTTGGGACGTGGTGCAGTGAAGGCATTCGGCATTTCGGGCTTTGAGCATGTTTGAGATTTGGTGTTTGAGATTGGTGCTTGAGATTTGAGATTTAGATAAAACATGGCTTCCCTGAGCGAAATCATCCGCGAATCGCAGATCTGGAAGAGCATTTTCCGCCACCCAGCGCCGCTGGACCGGCGCAACCGCGTGGTGGTGATGCTCACCAACTTCTTCCTGCACCTGCACCCAGTCTCGATCAAGAAGCAGGGGATCGCCCTGAGCTTCACCTGGTGCATGGGGGGCGTGACGTTCTTCCTGTTCCTGGTCGAAACGATCACCGGCGTGCTGCTGATGTTCTATTACCGACCCACGCTCGAGTGGGCGTTCAACGACATCCTGGCGCTCCGCGACGTGACGAGCCTCGGCATCCTCCGCGAGATCCATCGCTGGGGGGCGCACGCGATGGTGATCACCGTCTGGCTCCACATGTACCGCGTGTTCCTCACCGGCAGTTACAAGCCGCCGCGGGAGTTCAACTGGGTGGTCGGCGTGATTCTGCTCCTGCTCACGCTGCTGCTGTCGTTCACCGGATACCTGCTGCCGTGGGATCAGCTCGCGATCTGGGCCATCACGGTCGGTTCGAACATGGCGCGGGCGACTCCCTTTTTGGGTTATGAAGGGCCGGGCAGCCAACTGCTGTCGATCGACGGCATTGACATGATTACCAACGCCTCGGACGCGCGGTTCGGGTTGCTCGGCGCGCGGTTCGTGGGCGAAGAGACGCTGAACCGTTTTTACGTACTGCACTGTGTCGCCATCCCGCTGGCCGCGTCGCTGCTGTTGGCGATTCACTTCTGGCGGGTGAGAAAAGACGGCGGGATCAGCGGTCCGCTGTAGTGTGGTTAACCCCGGCGACCACGCCGGGGAACCCAGAGCCGCGTGGACGCGGCGGTTAACCGATGGATTGGTCCTTGGGATTTTGATAAATGCACGGCCACGTTCCTTACGACGTTTTTCTCCAGCAGATTTCGGGCTTTCTCGGCTCGTACTATCTGTTTCTGGCCATCGCCAACGGCGTGGCGGCGTATTTGATCTGGAACTCGGGGAAGGACCGGAAGTTCTTCGACATTCCAATCCTGGGAGTGCCGTTCACCACGTCGCTGGTATGGCTGCTGGTGTCGATCCTCTTCCTGCTCATCTCGCCGATCGCCTACAGCGGCGATCCGTACTGGGTGGCGGCGATCTCGATCCCCAAACCGCTGCAAAGCGGCATCAACTACATCATGAACCCGACGATGTATTCGGTCGGGTCGCTGGTGCTGCTGGTGATCCTGTTCATTTTCCGCAAGTTCTTCGTCCAGCCGTGGGTGGCCTGGGCGATGCTCAATCTGTCGCTGCTCTTGATGGGCATGTCGATGACCAACACCAGCTTCGCGGCGATCGTGATGAAGCCCGACAACGTGCCGATCGTCGGCATGGTGTTCTTGCTGGGGTTTTTCACCTGGCTCGGCGCGTGGCAGGCCGTGCAGAACGACGACCGGGCGCGGCAGGGATTGCCGCCGCTGGAGAAGATGGACGAAGAAAAGGTCCTCGTGTGGCCCGACCTGGTCTACACCGAGTTGATCTGCATGGTGGCCCTGACGGCCTTCCTGATCATCTGGGCGATCGTTCTCAAGGCGCCGCTGGAAGAACCGGCCAGCGCGGTGAAGACGCCGAACCCGTCCAAAGCGCCGTGGTACTTCCTGGGCCTGCAGGAAATGCTCGTGTACTACGATCCGTGGATGGCCGGGGTCGTGCTGCCGAGCATGGTGATTTTCGGCCTGATGGCGATTCCGTTCATCGATTTCAACAAGGCGGGCAACGGCTACTACACGATCGACCAGCGCAAGTTCGCCTACCTGACGTTTCAGTTCGGCTTTCTGGTGCTGTGGGTGATGCTGATCGTGATGGGAACCTTCTTGCGCGGGCCTAACTGGAACTTTTTTGGTCCCTATGAGGTCTGGGATGCGCATAAGGTCGAAGCCCTGAACAACAAGGACTTGTCGGAATTTTTCTGGATCGACGTGGTGCGCGACAGCCGTCCCAAGCCGCCGGAAGGGGCCGGGGAGCTGGTGAAGTTCCTGACCGCCATCAAGCGCGAACTCCCGGGATTCATTCTCGTGATCGGCTACTTCACGATGGTGCCGCCGATGCTGGTGGTGATGAGCCGCTTCTTCCAAACCTTGTTCATACGAATGGGATTCATCCGCTACATGGTAATGACGAATTTACTGCTGACGATGCTGCTCTTGCCGATCAAGATGGTCGGCCGCTGGACGGTGAATTTGAAGTACTTCATCTCGCTCCCGGAATACATGCTCAATTTTTAGGAGTTAGTGGTTAGTGGTGAGTGGTGAGTGGTAAGGCGACCGACCACTCACCAATCACTACTCACCACTCACCAAACCCATGCCCGCAACTGAATCGACCTGGCGCAGTCAGCCGCTGATGCATCGCATCTTCGCGATCAACGGCGTGATCCTGACGCTGGTCACGATCTGGATGTTCTATGCCGATCACGAGCGGACCTGGAAGCAGTACCAGGTGCAGACGCTCGACATCGATCAGACGGTCAACCTGATGCGGCAGGAGCAGGTCGCATCGTCGGCGGCATTCTTGGCCCACGAGCAGTTCGAGTCGGAATTGCTCTCTGCCGAGGCCGCGCCGGTGCAGGCGGCTCACGTCGCTGCGTTCCTGGATCAGCTCCAGAAGTATTACTCGTTCAAAAGGTGGACCAGTTACGCGGGCCAGGAGAAAGGCATCCTCAAGACACTGGACAACGTGAACAAGTCGGCCGGGGACGCCGCCGCGGCCCGGCAGGCGACCAGCGA
This sequence comes from Pirellulaceae bacterium, assembly GCA_035512595.1. Classification (GTDB taxonomy): domain Bacteria; phylum Planctomycetota; class Planctomycetia; order Pirellulales; family Pirellulaceae; genus DATKDU01. The sequence goes on along the minus strand of DATKDU010000070.1, from coordinate 10,627 downwards.
TGCCGCTAGGAAACTGGAGGAGGATCCGGCCAACAACGACTTAAATGGTGCTACCCGCAAGGCCGACGCGGCGGCAAAAAAAGCCAGTGCCGACGCGCGGGCTGAGAGGACCGCCTTCGTGGACGATCTGGCAGGCCGGGCCAACGACGTCCGCATCGACGAGGACAAGGCGCTCAACTACCGCAAGGTGCGGATGGGGATCATCGATGCCGCCAAGGCGCAGCGGGACATCGCCATCCGGGACTCGCTCCCCGAGGCGGAGATTCGCCGGCGGCAGGAGTATGTCTACGAGCTGGAAGGAAAGGACAAGAGCGGCAATCCGCTGCCGGAGCCGGCCGGCTTGGCGCTGTTGAACCACGAGTACCAGACGCTCAGCGACATCCGCAAGCAAATGGAGTCGGCCCTTAAGGAAATCACCGCGGAAGAGGATGCGGCGCGGAAGAAGTCGCAGGACGCGCAGGCCGATCTGGCGCGGCTCGAAACGGCCTTTAGCGAAAAGCGGGAACAATGGTTCGGCTGGAATTATCCGGGCCTGGGTAAAAAGATTCTGACTCTTCCCATCCTCGACGCCTTCGGCACGCCGCGGAGGATCGACAACCTGTGGTCCGACGACCTCGTACAGGACTACAACTTCAGCAAGGTCCGCCGCTACGACCGCTGCACTACCTGCCACCAGTCGCTCCCCAAGTCGCTTCCCGGCGAACCGACCTCCCCCGCTTATAACAAGTCGCAGGAATTGGAGTTGGTCCTCGTTCCCCCGACCAAGGAAGAGCTTCCCCAGCCGCGGCTCGATGACAAGGGCAATCCTCTTCCCTACACGGCCGAAGAGCTGCTCGGCCTGAAGCTTTCTGACCGCGGAATCTTGAATCCCGACGACGTCACCGTGTGGTACGTCCGTCCCAAGTCGCCGGCCGCCAGCGCGCGGCTAGCCAGCGATCTGGAAAGCGCTCCCCGCGTGCTGGGCGACCAGATCCGCATGGAAGTGGCCCAGTTTCACGCCGCTCCCGAGGTGGATGACAGCCTGTTCCCCAAGCGTCCCGGCCTGATGCTCGGCGACATGATCGTGGGGATCAACGGCGACAGCGTCGTCGGCACTCTGAGGAACCCGCGGCGCGTCGCCGCAATGCTCGTCGATCTGGCCATAGCGGGAAAGCCGATCGCGCTGACGGTCCGCCGGGGCTTTCCCCATCCGTTTACGTCGCATCCCCGGCTGGATCTGTACGTCAGCGACGCCAGCCCGCACAAGATGTCCACCTTCGCCTGCACGATCTGCCACGAGGGGCAAGGGAGCTCGACCTCGTTTGAATGGGCGTCGCACACTCCCAACAACACCGAGGAATCGAAACGCTGGATGGATGAGTACGGCTGGTTCGACAATCCGCACTGGATCTATCCGATGTATCCCAAGCGGTTTGCCGAGAGCGCGTGCCTGAAGTGCCATCATGAAGTGGTCGAGCTGGAGCCGAGCCAGCGGTATCCCGATGCGCCCGCACCGAAGGTGACGCACGGCTATCACCTGGTCCGCAAGTACGGCTGCTTCGGCTGTCACGAGGTCAACGGCTTTGACGGTCCGGCCCGCCGCGTCGGCCCCGATCTGCGGCTGGAGCCCAACTACTTCGCCGTCGGGCTGGAACTGGTCCGCAACCTCGACCTGCACGACCGGGAAGGCTTTTTCCAGACGCTGCTGGACCAGCAGCTCGACACGCAGATCGGCGACAAGACGGCCCGCGAGATCCAGGAGGAAATGCAGACCGCCGCCGGCCAGCGCCTGGAAGCGGAAGAAAAGAAAATGCAGCTCGGCATGGCGATGCCCCCCCCCGAACCCCAGGAGATGGAGGCGATCGACAAGACGATTGCCGACGCCACTGCGATCGAAACGGCAGCGGCCGAGGCGCTCAAGGACGTCGCTCCCAAGCTGGCCGCGATCGAAGGTCAGCTCGCCCAGCTCGATCAGGCGCGGCAATTGGCCGACCGGCTGACCGATCATCCGGAAGACTCCGCCGCCCGCAATGGGCTGCGCTCGTTGCTGATGGAGGACGAGGCCAACACCACGGGCGAGTTCGGCCAGACCTTCACCGCCGACGAACATCGCCTGGCAAATATGCTCAAGGACGTCGAAGCCCCCGGCGATCTCCGCAAGACCGGGCCGAGCCTGCGGTTCGTCGGCGACAAGCTCGACGCGGCATTCCTCTACGACTGGATCGAAAACCCCAAGCGATTTCGCGAGACGACGCGAATGCCGCGGTTCTTCGGGCTGTGGGATCACCTCCAGGATCAAGAGGGCAAGCTGCCAGCCCATGAGACGGCGGATGAGCTGGAGCCGGTCGAAATCCGCGGCGTGATGGCCTACTTGGACGGCTACGATCAAAAGATGCCGCTCTCCGACGAGGAGCGGCAGCAGATCGGGGAGGCGCTGGCCCAGGGGAATGCCGAGACGGGCAAGACCCAGTTTGAGATTCGCGGCTGCCTGGCGTGCCACACGCACAAGGATTTTCCCGACACGGCTGGCTTCCGCAAGCCGGAGGACATCGTGCAGGGGCCGGATCTGTCAGCCGTCGCCAGCAAGTTCGATGCGGCGCGCAATCCGAGCGGCCCGCTGTGGCTCTACGCCTGGATCAAGGAGCCGACCCGTTATCACGCCCGCACGGTGATGCCGAACCTGTACCTCGACAAGATCCAGGGTGCGGACGGGACGGAGACCGACCCGGCTGCTGACATCACCGCCTATTTGCTGTCCGACGCGTCGAAGGGCGACTGGACGCCGATTGCCGCCGCCACGGCCGATGTGGTGGCCGACGACCTCGACAACCTGACCCTTCAGTACCTGAAAGAGATCTTCTTTGAGGAAGAGGCCGAAGAAAACTATCTCGTCAATGGCATTCCGCCGTCGATGGCGCCGGAACTGAAGGGCGCGGAGGTTGAGCTGATTGTGCGTGAGGGACAGAAACTCACGCAGGATCAAAAACTCCGCTACATCGGCAAGAAGACAATTGCCAAGTACGGCTGCTACGGCTGCCACGACATCCCCGGCTTCGAGGACGCCAAGCCGATCGGCACCGGCCTGGCCGACTGGGGCCGCAAAGATCCCACCAAGCTGGCCTTCGAGCACATCACCCACTACCTGGAGCACCACGGCCACGGTGCCGCGCACGGTGCCGAGGATCACGGCGAGCACGCATCGACCGCAGGCGCTCCGCCGGAAAATCCGGCCGATGCCGAGTACTACCATCACCAAATCGAAGCCGGGAGCCGGATCGGCTTCATCTATCAGAAGCTGACCGCGCCGCGCAGCTACGACTTCGAGAAGACGAAGAACAAGCGGTACAACGAGCGGCTGCGAATGCCGCAGTTCCCCTTCAGCGCGGAAGAGCGCGAGTCGGTGATCACGTTCGTGCTGGGGCTGGTGGCCGAGCCGCCGCGGAGCAAGTACCTGTATGCCCCGAGCGAGCGCCAGCGGGCAATCGTGGAAGGGAAGCAGGTGCTGGAGAAGTACAACTGCGGCGGCTGCCACGTCCTGGAGGCGGAGCGCTGGAACATCCGCTACTCGCCCGAAACATTTGGCCCGCAGGGCATGACCGAGACCTTCCCGTTCCTGGTGCCGCACGTCGGCCCCGAAGAGTTAGCCAGGGGGGCGGAACCCGACACGGCCAACAAGCTCCATGCGAGCCTGCGCGTGCTGCCGGCACTCAGCGCCCGCGACGGCCTGCCGATGGCCATGGACGAGGAGGAGGGGACCGAGCTCGACGACACGCTCGATTATGGCCGAGCGGGGATCAAGTTCTTCGTCGATTTGTACGAGCCGACGATCCTCGACGGCGCGAGCTATCTGCCCGGCCAGAGGGCGGTGCAAGTCGCCGCTCGCGACATCGTCAGCCGCTATCCGGCGACGGGGGGCTTGCTCACGCGGTACTTGCTGCCGCGGGTGACGGCGCTGGAAAAGGAGGTCAACCCGCAGGCCAAGGGGAACGAAGCTTGGGGCTGGCTGCCGCCGCCGCTGATCGGGGAGGGGAGCAAGGTCCAGTCGCAGTGGCTGCACGACTTCCTCTTGGAGCCGTATGCCATTCGCCCGGCGACCTTCCTGCGGATGCCGAAGTTCAACATGTCATCCGCGGAAGCGACCGCGCTGGTCAATTACTTCGCCGCGGTCGATAACGCGGACTATCCCTACGAGTTCTCCCCCACGCGGCAAGCGCCGCAGCTCGCGGCGAAGGAGCGGGCGTATCGCGCCCGCCCCGAAGTGGAGGCGACCGCCGATGCTCGCCCGGGCACGGGAAGCTGGCGGTTTAAGGACGCGATGAAGATCGTGGTCAACAAAAACTACTGCACCCAGTGCCACATCGTGGCGGATTTCGTCCCCGAAGGAAGTGCGCGGGCGATGGCCCCCAACCTGGCCGACGTGTACCGCCGGCTGCGTCCCGAATACGTTCGCAACTGGATCGCCAACCCGGCGATGATTCTCCCCTACACGCCGATGCCGGTGAACGTGAAATACGTCGCAAGCGCGCCGAACAAGGGGGGCGTCAGCCAGGATTTGTATCACGGAACGAGCATCGAGCAGGTGGACGCCTTGGTCGATCTGCTCATGAATTACGACGAATTTGCCCGGGAGAACACCAGCATCAAGGCGCTGGCCCCGGCCCCGACTCCCGCCGCGGAAGCCCCGGCGGAAACGGCAACCAATTGAACCAACACCACACGGGAGGAAAGGCAAGCTGGCGTTCGGTCATGGTCCGGAAGTGGCGACAACTCTATACTGAAGTGGTCGCGCACCCCGCCCTGACAAACCGCCTGCGGCGCGACTCAGCAGGCCTTTCCTGCCTCAATCCGCTCCCAGGACGCTGGGGTGGACTCATTCGGCTCACCGCGGCGAGGAACTGCCGCGGCCGGCCACCAAGGAGCAATCGATGAACAAGATATTGGCAACGGCGGCACTGGTCCTGCTATCCGCCGCGCCGGCCACGGCGCAGGAGTGGGGAAACCTGAAGATGAAGTTCCTGCTGGGTGGCAAAGCGCCCACGCCGCCGAAGCTCGACATCACCAAGGATCAGGCGTTCTGTGGAATGCACAACCTCGTCAACGAGCGGCTGACGGTCGGCAAAGGGGGCGAGCTGGCCAACGTGGTGGTCTACTTGCAGGCCAAGCCGGCGAAGATCCACCCCGACTACCAAGCCGAGCTCAAAAAGGAAGTCACGATCGACAACGCCAAGTGCCGCTTCGAGAAGCACGTCACGTTCATCCGCACGGGCCAGAAACTGATCATCGGCAATAGCGACCCGATCGGGCACAACACCAAGGCCGACTTCTTCGAAAATACGCCGTTCAACGACCTGATTCCCTCCAAGGGGAGCATCACCAAGGTCTTCGACAAGGCCGAGAAGACCCCGTCGGGCATTTCGTGCAGCATCCATCCCTGGATGGTGGCGCACCTGTTGATCCTCGACCATCCATATGCCGGCATCAGCAACGAGAAGGGGGAGCTGGAGATCAAGAACCTGCCGGTCGGCAAGCACACCTTCACCGTCTGGCTGGAGCCGCGGTTCGTGACGCAGATCACCGGCCAGACGCTCAAGCGCGGCGGCAAGTGGGACGTCGAGATCAAGGCCGGGGACAACGACAAGGGAACGTTGACGATTCCTCAGTAGGCCGCGGCAATCGCAGGATGGCAATCATGAGCGCAGTTCGAGATCGAATCGGTAGGTCGCTAGTGGGTCTGGCGGCCGTGGCGCTATTCAGCGGCTGCCCCCGGAATCAGGTCAGCGCACTGCGCGCCACCCCGGACAATGCCGTGGCGATCCGCAAGGCGCTCGGCGAGGGGAAGTCGGCGACGGCGGCACCCGCCGAGGTCGCCCAGCCCACCGGCTGGGGGACGATTCGCGGCCAATTCACGCTCGGAGGGACTCCACCCGCTCGCCTCCCCCTCTCGATCACCAAGGACCAGCAGATCTGTGCGCCCGGCGGCCGGCAGGTGCTCAGCGAAGAGCTGGTCGTGGACCAAAGCGGCGGGATCAAGGACGTGGCGATCTACCTGACGACGAAGATTCCGCTCGACGATCCGGCCTTCATCCACCCCGATTACGACGCGACGAAGACGGCGCAGCTCGTGTTCGATCAGAAGGAGTGCATCTTCCTGACGCACCTGTTCGCGGCCCGCACGACCAACGCGATCGTCCTGAAGAACAGCGATCCGATCGGGCACAACACGAACATCGACGGCAAGGGCTCGGCCAAGATCAACGTCAATATGGCGGCCAACGACTCCACCGGCTACGTGCCGGGAAAGGAATCGCCGGAGCCGTTCGACGTGAATTGCAGCGTCCACCCCTGGATGGCGGCCAAGATGCTCATCCGCGACACGCCCTACTTCGCCGTGACCCAGCCGGACGGCACGTTTGAGATCAAGAACGTCCCGGCCGGCATTCCGCTGGCGTTCAAGGTCTGGCAGGAGAAGCTGAAATTCATCACGACGGTCAAGCGCCAGTCGGGAGGTCAATCGACCGACGAGAAGTGGCCGCGGTCGGGATACAAGGTCACACTTCAGCCCGACGAAGTCCACGAAATGAACATTGTGATCCCGGTGCAGTGATGAGACTGCATCGGCCAAGGGAGTCTTGCCTACCCATGAACGAGCGATGGTTTTTGCCGATGGCCGCGCTGCTGGCCGCGGTGACATTCGGCGGCTGCGGTGCGCCGGTAGCGGAGTTCCGCCGCTATGAGACTTATGCCCGCAAGCAGGAAAAAGAGCTGGGGGTCGATAGCAAGACGATGCAGCCGATCTACCCGTTCAGCCGGCAATATCGCCAGGACGTGGACGACGTGCTCGTCGCCTTGTACGGCACTCCCGATGAACCGGCGCTGCCGCAACTGACGGACGTCGATCTCTCGCAGGTTATCGATATCAATTTGCTGCGGTTATCGGCCGGGCCCGTCGGCAGCGATGAAACGGGGCGTCCCACCGGGCTGTATCGCGAGCACTGCGCCCACTGCCACGGCGTGACCGGCGACGGCAACGGGCCCACCGCCATCTTTCTCAATCCTTATCCGCGCGATTACCGCCCCGGCCGATTCAAGTTCAAATCGACCCCCATCGGCCAGCGGCCCACCCACGACGACCTCAAGACAATCCTGATCGAAGGCATTCCCGGGACGGCGATGCCTTCCTTCCGGCTGCTCCCCGAGCAGGAGATCGAATCGCTGGTCCATTACGTGAAATACCTGAGCTTCCGCGGCGAGACCGAGCAGCGGCTCTATATGAAGCTCACCGAGCTGGACGAGAACGACCGGCTGATCACTCCGGGGGAGCCGACGCCGGAAAAGCTCGAAGAGATTCGCGGCCTGGTCTCGGAAGTCGCCAGCGGCTGGCTCGGTGCGGCGGAGACGGTCACGGAGATCGAGAAGCGCCCCGAGATGACCCCCGAGCAGCTTGCCGCATCGCGGACCAATGGCCGGAAGCTGTTCTACGGCGCGGGAAACTGCTTCTCCTGCCACGGCCCCTCGGCACTCGGCGACGGGCAAACCACCGACTACGACGAGTGGGTCAAGGATTTCGCCGGCAAGACCCCCAAGCCGGAAGACTTTGTGGAATGGGTCGAGCTGGGGATGCTCCCCCCGCGCAACATCCGCCCCCGCAACCTGCGACAGGGGATTTACCGCGGCGGCATGCGGCCGATCGACATCTATTGGCGCGTGCGGAACGGGATCGAAGGAACGCCGATGCCGGGGAACGACAAGCTCCCCCCGGAGCAGATTTGGGACCTGGTGAATTATGTGGAGTCGCTGCCCTATGAATCGATCAGCGATCCGCGGCAGGCGGAGCCGGAGAATCAGAGAGAACGAATGTGATCGCGAAGTGATTTACAAGAATGACCAATGACCAAGCACCAATGACCAATGCCAAGAAACGCCCCCATTGGTCATTGGGGCTTGGTCATTGGTCATTTGCAACTCGATAGGTTTGCTCCCAACGGAGATTTGTTGTGGGACGTTTTTGGAGCCTGTTATTCCTGATGGTGCCGGTGCTTGGCGTCGGCTGCTTCGTGTGGGCGATGGCCGACTGGTGGCCGATGCAAAACCATTGGCTCCCCGAGAACATCAACGACCACGGCCACGTCATCGACAGCCTGTTCAATTTCATCTTGTATCTCACCGGCGTGATCTTCATCGCCACGGGCCTGGTGCTGTTCTGGTTCCTGTGGCGGTACGACGCCTCCCAGAATGCCGAGCCGGTGAAGTACTCCCACGGCAGCCACACGCTGGAGGTGGTCTGGTCGATCGTCCCGGCGGGGACGCTGCTGTTCATCGCCATCTACCAGATGGACGCCTGGGCCGACGCCAAGCTGAAGCGCCCCGAGCTCAGCCGCCTGCCCGGCCCGGACAAGATCCTGAACACCGACGACGACGTCGTGACCTACAAGCCGCCGCTGGCCGAGGTCACCGGCCGCCAGTTTGAATGGCGGATTCGCTATGCCGGGAAAGATGGCATTCTCGGCACCGAGGACGACGTGCAGATTACCAACGAGCTGCACATCCCCAGAGGGGAAGAGATCGTCCTGCGGATCAAGAGCCAGGATGTCTTGCACAGCTTCTTTCTGCCGAATTTGCGAATCAAGCAGGACGTGGTGCCGGGGATGAGCCAGCACCTCTGGTTCCGGGCCAACAAGAACGGCATTTACGACATTGTCTGCGCCGAGTTGTGCGGCTGGGGGCATTACAAGATGCGCGGGCGCCTGACAGTGCAGGAGCCGGCCGAATTTCAGCGCTGGCTGGCGGACCAATCCACGAAGCAGAACCAGACGGAATTCAAAAAGCCGTCTGAGGACGAGGAATAAGCATGAGCAGCACCGGCCCTCACGGCCCGGCGGAGCACGGCAGGCGGTCGATGACCGTCGGCCAGTTCGTCCGCACGTACGTCTTTTCGCTCGATCATAAGATCATCGGGCTGCAGTTTCTGTTCTCGACCCTGCTGTGGTTCCTGGTCGGAGGACTGCTCGCGCTGGGGATCCGCTGGCAGCTCGCCTGGCCCTGGTCGAACATGCCGGTGATCGGGCCGATGCTGTTCTCAGGAGAAGGAGGCCAGATCTCGCCGGAGTTTTACACCACGCTGTTCACGATGCACGCCACGGTAATGATCTTTTTCGTGATCATTCCGATCCTGGCCGGTGCGTTCGGCAACTTCTTGATCCCGCTGATGATCGGCGCAGACGACATGGCGTTCCCGACGCTGAACATGCTCAGCTACTGGTTCATGTGGCCGGCCTTCATCTGCATCGGCCTGAGCTTCTTTGCGGCCCCTTACGGCGCGGGGGCCGGCTGGACGAGCTATCCCCCGCTGTCGGTCGTTGCCGAGGCTGCGCCGGGGAGCTTGAACGCGCAAACCCTCTGGCTCCTGGGCGTTACCTTCGTCGGCGTCTCGTCGATGATGGGCTCGGTCAACTACATGACCACGATCATCCAGATGCGAGCCCCCGGCATGACCATGTTCCGCCTGCCGCTCACCATCTGGGCGATGTTCATCACGGCGATCCTCCAGGCGTTTGCCCTGCCGGTGCTCACGGCGGCGGGCTTCATGCAACTCATGGATCGCACGCTGGGAACCGGGTTCTTCCTCCCGGAAGGTCTGATCGTCAACAACTCGCTGCCGGCGACCGGCGGCGGCCAGCCCCTCCTCTGGCAGCACCTGTTCTGGTTCTATTCCCACCCGGCCGTGTACATCATGATCCTGCCGGCCATGGGGATGGTCAGCGACATCATCGCCTGCTTCGCCCGCAAGCCGGTCTTCGGCTACAAGCCCATGGTCTACTCGATCAGCGGCATTGCCGGGCTGGGCTTCATCGTGTGGGGCCACCACATGTTCGTCTCGGGCATGAATCCGCTGCTCGGGATGACGTTCATGGTCAGCACGATGATGATCGCGCTGCCCAGCGCGGTGAAGGTCTTCAATTGGCTGGGGACGGTCTGGGGAGGCAAGATTCAGTTCACGACGCCGATGCTGTTTGCCCTGTCGTTCGTGTCGATGTTCATCATCGGCGGCCTGTCGGGGATCTTCATGGCCGCCACGCCGGTGGACATCTTCATCCACGACACCTACTTCATCGTGGCCCACTTCCACTACGTCCTCTTCTCCGGCACGGCGATGGCCGTGTTCGGGGCGATCTATTTCTGGTTCCCCAAGATGTTCGGCCGGATGATGAACGAGAACTGGGGGAAGGTCCATTTCTTCCTGACGTTCGTCTTCCTCAACGGCACGTTCTTCGCGATGCACATTCTCGGCGCGGTCGGCTTCCCGCGGCGCCTGGCCGATCCGTACGACTACGAGACCTTCCGCCAGCTCTTGCCGATGAACCAGTTCATCACGATCTGCGCGATCGGCATGGTGAGCACGCAGGTGATCTTCGCGGCGAACTTCATCTACAGCATTTTCTACGGGCCGCGCGTGGGGCGCAACCCGTGGGGGGCCAACAGCCTGGAGTGGATGGCGCCGAGCCCGCCTGGTCACGGCAACTTCGATTTCCAACCGGTCGTCTACCGCGGCCCGTACGAATACGGATCGCCGGAAGTGGACACCGATTTTTACCCGCAGACCCAGCCGCCGCCGAGCGACCCGGCAAGGCGGTATAAGCCGCCGGAGCAT
>DATKDU010000069.1:0-3349 GCA_035512595.1 Pirellulaceae bacterium | reverse complement strand
GTGGAGGAGCCCCGACTGATGGCGGATTCGCCTCTTGATGCTGTGGATCGGCCCGCTGCGCCGCTGGCGGTCGCCCAAACGGCGCTGGAGCTGGCGGTGGCCGGCGAGCGGCTGCGGCTGGAGGTGCAAATCCCCGCGGGGCCGACGCCCCGGGCCGCGCTGCTGCCACTCTACCGAACGATCACCGAATTCATCGTGGAAGCGGGGGTCAAGGCGGCCGAATCGAGAGGGGAGCGAGTCTCCTGCTGCCAGGGGTGCGGCGCATGCTGCCGGCAGCTCGTCCCGATTTCACAGCTCGAGGCCCGCGAGCTCGCGGAGCTGGTGAGCGAGCTGCCCGAGCCAGGGCGGTCGCTCGTCGTCGGCCGCTTTGAGGAGGCGCGGCAGCGGCTCGCAGAGGCCGGTCTGCTCGAGCGGCTCGCGCACCCTGAGCGATTCAGTGACGAAGAGCTTCGTCCGCTGGGGCTTGAGTATTTTCGGCTGTCAATCGCCTGTCCGCTGTTGGAAGAGGAGTCTTGTTCCATCCATCCCGACCGGCCGCTGGCCTGCCGCGAATACCTGGTGACCAGCCCCGCGGCGCACTGCGGCCATCCGGAAGAAAACGAAGTTCGCGGCGTCCCCCTGCCGCTGGCGGTTTCCAGTGCCGTCTGCCGCATGGACGTTCAGCCGGGGGAGCGCTTCACCCGCTGGGTGCCGCTGGTTTTGGCGCTCTCTTGGAGCCAGGAGCATCCCGAAGAGCCGCCGCCGCGCAGCGGTCCGGAGCTGGTGGACGAGTTCTGGCGGCAGTTGACGCAGCCGCCGGCGGGCGGCAGGAGCCAGGAGCCAGGGGACAGGAGCCAGGGGACTCTAGGCGACGCGCAAGCATAGGCGGAGGAGCGGGGAGTGAGCGAAGCGCTCACGGCGGACGAGCATTTCGAGCAAGCGGGGTTCGTGGCGCTACTGCGCAAGTAGCGAACGACTCGCTGCGGCTCGCTTGTCCCTCGCGGAGCGAGAGGACTACATTGCAGGGCAGACCCGGAGGCAAGTTTGCCTCCGGCTAGGCGCAATCCGCAATCCGCAATCCGCAATCCGCAATCGAACATGCCCGACGTCACCAAAACTCTCGATCAGTTCCTCATCTCGCCCGGCGAGAAGGTCAAGCTCAAGGACCACGATCCCACGTGGGAGGGGGACAGGAAGATTCCCAAGGAGAAGCGGAAGGAGTTTGCCCAGGAGCTGCTCAAGGGGGATGTGGAGGAGCTGGCCGAGGCGCAGGAGCTGTTGTATGCCGCCGATACGTGGTCGGTGCTCTTGATCTTTCAGGCGATGGATGCCGCGGGGAAGGACAGCACGATCAAGCACGTGATGCGGGGGATCAACCCGCAGGGGTGCCAGGTCTATTCCTTCAAGCACCCGTCGCACGAGGAGCTGGATCACAATTTTCTGTGGCGGTGCATGAAGGTGCTCCCCGAGCGGGGGCGGATCGGCATCTTCAACCGCTCGTATTACGAGGAGGTGCTGATCGTGAAGGTCCATCCGGACCTGGTGGCCGCCCAGCGGATCCCGAATGGCAAGATCAACAAGGATTTCTGGCAGGCCCGCTACGACGACATCAACGCCTTCGAGCGGCATTTGGCCCGCAACGGGACGCTGATCCTCAAGTTCTTTCTGAACGTGTCGAAGAAGGAGCAGAAGCAGCGGTTTCTCGATCGGCTGAACGAGCCGGAGAAGCTGTGGAAGTTCAATCCGGGGGACGTGAAGGAGCGGGGGCTGTGGGACGAGTACATGGAGGCGTATGAGGAGATGCTCCGCGAGACGAGTACCGAGTGGGCGCCGTGGTACGTGGTGCCGGCGGACCACAAGTGGGTCACGCGGGCGGTCGTGGCGCGGATCGTGTCGCTGAAGATCAAGTCGCTGAAGCTGGCGTACCCGGAGGTGACGAAGGAGCAGAAAGCGGCCATTGCGGCGGCGCGGCGGGAGCTGGAGAGGGAATGACCAGCCTCTCGTTCCCACGCTCCGCGTGGGAACAAGGAATGACAAGCCCGACGCGCAAGCGAGGGAAAGGCGATTTTGCGAGTGGACGCCTTTCCCTCGCTGGCGCTTCGGGCTTATGGGAGCTGGCCAAACTCCGCCGCGTCAATCATCGGGCACGTCCGCCCGGCCAGCATTCGCTCGACGCTGGCCGGGTCCTTGAACCCCGAGCCGGTGACGCAGCAGACGATGGTCGCGGCCGGGTCGAGGATGTTTTGGCGATGGGCCTGGATCGCGCCGGCCAGGGCGGTGGCTCCGGCCGGTTCGCAGAAGATGCCTTCCTCGAGGGACAGCCGCGACTGCGTTTCCCAAATCAGCTCGTCGGGGATCGCATGGCCGGTGCCGCCGCTGGCCCGGCAGGCTTCGATGGTCAGGTGGCCGTCCATGACCGTCGGCACTTGCAGGCCGCTGATCTTCGTGGTGCAGGTGATGTCGCGGGCCTGGAGAGCCCCTTCGCGGAGCGGCGTGGCGATCGTGTCGTTTCCCAGCGGCTGGACGACCTCGACGCGCGGGCTGCGTTTCAGCCGGCCCATTTGCACCAGGTCCGCAAAACCGCGGGCCACGGCCAGGGCCATGCCGCCGCCGCCGGCGGGACAGAAGACGTGATCGATGGCCGCGTGCTGCTCGGCCAATTCGTAGCTGAGGCTTTTCACGCCGGACATGCCGGGCGCGCTGACGATGTACGAGCTGACTTGCGTTGCCGAGCCGGGCTGCGAACCGAGCCGCTTGACGTCGTCGAACACGTCGCGCGTGATTTGGGCGTCGATGCCGAAGCCGCGGATGCGATACAGCTTGGCGCCGTAGCAGAGCATCTGCTGGAGTTTGCCTTCGGGGGCCCCTTCGACGATGGCGATCAGGCACTCGATGCCGGCGGCGGCACAGTAGGCGGCCAGCGACGAGCCCGTATTGCCGCTGGAGGTGGCGACGCACCGTTTTTGGCCGGCGGCAATCATGTGCGCGACGGCGGCGGCGGCGAAGCGGTCCTTGTACGACGCGGTCGGGTTGTTGATTTCGAGCTTGAAGTAAAGGTTCGCCAGGCCCAGGCTCGGGCCGATATGCCGCGAGCGGACCAGGGGCGTGTTTCCTTCGCCGAGCGAGAGGCGGCAATTCTCGGGGACGGGATCGATCCAGTCGGCGAATCGCCAGATGGTCATGGGATTGGTCGGGTGAAAGTGGTTACCGTCGCGGCCATTGTAGCGACCCGTGTAATGCGCAGATAGAAATGTCCCCATAAGGCGCAGATAGAAATGTCCCCATAGACAATCACCTCCAAAGGAGGTGGTCATGGAGACATTGTCGATGAGTGGCAAGGAGCGGAGGCGGCTGGAGGTGCTGAGTCGGG
>DATKDU010000068.1:0-7968 GCA_035512595.1 Pirellulaceae bacterium | reverse complement strand
ACACCCTCACCCCGGCCCTCTCCCAAGGAGAGAGGGGGAAGGGCGGGCTGCACCATCCCCCCAAAGTCCGCCGCATCATTCAGCTCTTCATGAATGGCGGCGTCAGCCAGATGGACACGTTCGACTACAAGCCGGAGCTGATCAAGCGGCACGGCGAGAAGGTCGATTTCGGGCTCAAGGCGGTCGCCACGAGCGTCCCCGGCAACATCATGAAGCCGCCGTTTGAATTCCAGCAGCACGGCGAGTGCGGCCGCTGGGTGTCGAGCGTCTTTCCGCACCTGGCCCAGCACGTCGATGAGCTGGCGTTCCTGATGGCGATGGCCAGCAAGAGCAACGTCCACGGCCCGGCCAGCTACATGCAGAACACGGGCTTCGTCCTTCCCGGATTTCCGGCGGTGGGTTCCTGGCTCTCCTACGCCCTGGGACGCATCACCGACGATCTGCCGGCCTTCGTCGTCCTTCCCGATCCCAAGGGACTGCCGTACAACAACGCCGGCAATTTTTCCGCCGGGTTTCTGCCGCAGGCCCATGCCGGGACGATCATCCGCCCGACGGCACCGACGCCGATTGCGAATTTGACTCCGCCCACCAGCGCCAAGCACATCACGCCCGAGAGCGAACGCGAAGGACTGTCGCTCCTTCAACAGCTCAACCGCGACCATCTTCAGTCTCACCCCCAGGACTCGCGCCTCGAAGCCCGCATCGAGTCGTACGAGCTGGCGGCGAAGATGCAGCTCTCCGCGCCGGAGCTGCTGGACATCGCCCAGGAGACCGAGCAAACGCACAAGACCTATGGCCTGGATGAAGAGCCGACCCGCGACTTCGGCCGCAACTGCCTGGTCGCCCGGCGAATGATCGAGCGCGGCGTCCGCTTCGTCCAGGTCTGGAGCGGCACCGGCGGGGCCAGCAAGAACTGGGACAACCACACCGACATCGTCAACGAATTGCCGTTCATCGCCAAACAGGTCGATAAGCCGATTGCCGGGCTGCTTTCCGATCTCAAGGCCCGCGGGCTCTTGTCGGACACGCTGGTGATCTGGACGACCGAGTTTGGCCGCTATCCCTTCACTCAGGGGGCGACCGGCCGCGACCACAACGCCCTGTCGTTCGTTACCTGGTTGTGCGGGGCGGGGATCAAGCCCGGAGTGGCTTACGGCGCCAGCGACGAATTCTCGTTTCAAGCCGTCGAGAACAAGACCTACTGCTACGACCTGCACGCTACGATCCTGCACCTGCTGGGGATCGATCACGAGCGGCTGACCGTCCGCCACAACGGCATCGACCGGCGGCTGACCGACGTGCATGGGCACGTCATCGGCGACATACTGTCGTAAGGGGCGTTCCGTGGCCGGTCCCGCCATCCTGACGATCCTGACGGGCTGGGCTAGCAAGACCGGGCGAAATGCTTAGACTAAACGCTCTGGCGGGTGGTTTTGAGGTCGCAGTTTGTGGAGCGTATATGGGGAAAAAGGAAGAAGCGTTTGTCGTGGCTGGCACCGTCACTCAGGCGCTGGCCAACACTCAGTTTCGCGTGCAGTTGGAGACCGGCAGCGAGGTCATGGCCCACGTGGCCGGAAAAATGCGGAAGAACTTCATCCGCATCGTCCCAGGGGACAAGGTCAACGTGGAGCTCTCCCCCTACGATTTGACCAAGGGGCGAATCATCTACCGGGAGCGGTAAAGGGGCCACGCGACGGGATTGGGCTCAAAATGTGCCCGTTTCGGGGCCAAAACGGCTCTCCCCACCGCCAGCCACTCCCATTTAATTCTCCGGCGTGCTAAAACCCTTCTGGCCGGCACAAGGTACTATTTTTGCGGCAGGGAGGCTGGTGCTGCGCTGGCAGCGCGCTCCAAGCGCGGCGCACCGCCGCAAATCCACTCACCACGCATTGGCCCTTGGCGGCTGATCACCTTTAGGAGACCTCTACCGTGAAACTTTTTGGTCGATTCTTGTTGGGGTGCGCGGCGGGGCTGGCCCTGCTCCTGGCGCCGCTGTCGCTCGCGCGAGCCGAGCTCAAGCCGCTGCTCGTCGTGTCCGTGGCCGGCATCGACGAGCTGGTGGGCGATATCAACTACGTCACCAAGGCTGCTGGCTTCGAGGGGACCGGCAAACTGGCCGAGGGGTACATCAAGGGCTTCAGCAACGGCGTCGATCGCAAGCGTCCGATCGGTGTGATCGTGGCGCCCAAGGAAGGGGGCGAGTTCGTCGCGATCAGCTTCGTTCCGGTTAGCGACATGAAGGCCATCCTGGCGACGCTCAAGGAGCCGGTCGGCGAGCCCAAGGATGCCGGCGACGGCGTGCTGGAGCTGGCTGTGGGGCCACAGTCGGCGTTTATTAAGGAGACCAATGGCTGGGCCTTTGTGGCGCAGCAGAAGGAGCACCTGGCGGATCTGCCGGCCGATCCCTCGGCACTGCTCGGGACCCTTCCCAAGGATTACACGCTGGCCGCCAAGGTGAGCATGCAAAACCTGCCAGCAGACCTCAAGAAAATGCTGGTGGACCAGATGCGGATCGGCTTCGAGACCAGCCTGGAAAACGCGCCGGACAACCAGGGGTTCGACAAGGAACTGATGGCGAAGGTCAATCGCAATGCGATGGAAAACATCATTCGCATGCTCGACGAGCTGGAAGACATCACGGTCGGCTTCAACATCGATGCGGCCGGCCAGCGAACCTATCTCGACCTCGGCGTGACCGCGATTGCCGGATCTCGCCTGGCCAAGCAAGTCGAGCAGGCCGGCCAGGCGAAGTCCTCCTTCGCCGCGTTCCTGGTCCCCGGCGCCGCGGCTACGCTGAACTTTGCCGCCCCCGTGGCCAAGGAAGACTTGGAGCAGACCCGCGTCCTCATCGAAGGGATCAAGGCCAACGTGCAGAAGGAGCTCGACAACGATCCCAACTTGGACGCCACCCGGCGCACCGCCGCCAAGGAGCTGATCGCCGGCTTCATCGACGTGCTGCAGAAGACGCTCGAGGAAGGGATGCTGGATGGCGGCGCCGCGCTGCTCCTGGAGCCCAAGAGCCTCAATTTTGTGGCCGGCGGACTGGTGGCCGACGGCGCGAAGGTCGAAGCCCTCTTCAAGCGGCTGGCCGAGCTCGCCAAGGACGAAGCGGACGCTCCCGAGATCAAGCTGAATGCCGGCAAGCATGGGGATGTCAACCTGCACACGATCAGCGGTCCGAACGAAGATGAAAAGGCCCGCGAGATTCTGGGGGACAAGATCAACATCGTGCTCGGGACCGGACCCAAGTCGCTCTACCTGGCCTTCGGCAAGGACGGCGAAGGGCTGCTCAAGAAGATGATCGACCAGGTGTCGCAGCAGGGGCCGACTGCGGTCCCTTCGAGCCAGCTCAACGTGGCGCTGCTGCCGATCCTGAAGTTTGCCGCATCGGTGGATGACAATCCAATCGTCCCCGCCTTGGTGAGCGTCGTGGAGAAGAACGGCAAGGACAAGATCACGATCGTGACCGAGATCAAGTCGCGGGGGAGCAACACGCGCATCCTGGTCGAGGAAGGGGTGCTGCAAGCGATCGGCGAAGGGGTCAAGCAGGCTGGCGTGGCCAACGGCGGGCAGCAGGAGTTTTAAACCCACCTCCCACCGCTACCTTAAGAAACGTTCAGGCGGCAACTCTCCAGTGGGAGTTGCCGCTTTTTTTGTCCGGTGCCCCTTGTCTCTGGTCTTTGTGACGAGGATCACGGGTAATCTCGCCAGTCGTCTCATTTTCTCCATTTTGACTCACTGGGTTCGCCGCGGCCCGATTGACATTGACCCGATTGGGACCGGCCAGTATCTCTCCTGTGGCCCCTTACTCGGGACCGGCCGTGCTCCCGCCGTGCGCCAGCACTTATGCCTGCACCGGATATGCCTTCACCAGATATTGCCGTCGTCATTTGCACCTATCAGATGCCGGCGCATCTCGCGCGGGTCCTGGCGTCGCTGGCCCAGCAGACGATCGCGTCGCGGATGGAGGTCGTCATTTCCGACGACGGCTCGGCCGATGAGACACCGGACCTGGTCGCCCGCTTCGCGCGGCGCGTCAAGTTTCCCGTGCGATTCATCACGCACCCTCGCGACGGCTTCCAACTGGCCCGCTGCCGCAACGACGGCTTCCTCGCCACGACCGCGCCGCACGTCCTGTTTCTCGACGGCGACTGCCTCGTCCCATCCGATCACCTCCAGCACCATCTGGCCGTGCTCCGGCCGGGTGTCGTGACGAACGGCTACTGCATTCGCCTCGACCGGCCGACCAGCGAGCAGATCACGCTCGAGTCGGTCGAGCGGGGCGACTTCACCCGGCTGCAGTTAACGGGCGAGCTGCGCAAGCTGGCGATGATGCGGCTCAAGTCGTCCTTCTACAACCTGATCCGCCATCCGCGCAAACCGAACCTCCGCGGCGGCAACGTCGGCATTTGCAAGGGCGATTTCCTCCGCGTCAACGGATTGGACGAGCACTTTCGCGCATGGGGAGGCGAGGACGACGATTTCGGCTGGCGAATGCGGGCCGCCGGATTGCGAATCGAGTCGGTCCTGCACCGCACGCGGACCTATCACCTCTGGCATCCGCCGTCCCCCACGAAGGTGGACAAGCACCACGAGCAGCATCACTTCAGCTACCTCTACCGGCCGTTTCGCGTCACGCGCTGTCTGGACGGCGTCGTCAAACGCCGGCCGGAAGACCTGCTGGTGCGCGTGGTCGGACAACCGCGGGACGTAACGCTGGCGCATAAAATCGTCCGGCAACTCGGCCTGGCCCCGCGCCCCTGGTCGGGTCAGATCGTCGATCTGGAATTCCTCGTGCTCCCCGGCAGCGGCCGCTTCACCCGACAGGCGGATTGCTCTCTGGCGATCGTGCTGGAAGAGTCCGCGGCCGCTTTACGCCAATGCCGCGGGGCACACGTCGTTTTATCGCGCGACGGCGTCTGCGGATTGCCCCAGCAGCTCAAGCTCAAGCTTGGTGATGCAGCGGCGCTGTGGACGGCGCTCGGCGGAAACGCGAGCGGCGCCCAGGCGAGGCGCGCCGCCTGACCCATCGGCACTGGA
This sequence comes from Pirellulaceae bacterium, assembly GCA_035512595.1. Taxonomy (GTDB): domain Bacteria; phylum Planctomycetota; class Planctomycetia; order Pirellulales; family Pirellulaceae; genus DATKDU01. The sequence goes on along the minus strand of DATKDU010000068.1, from coordinate 2,928 downwards.
AAATCGCATGGCCAAGATCGTTGTCGAAGCTCGCAAGTCTCCGGAAGCCGGCGCCTTTCTGAATGCTGTGGCCGCCACCTGCCGCGAGGCGGGGCACCGCGTACAGCGGTGGCGCGGGCCGCGCTCGGGCCGTGTCCCGTATAGCCGCTGGATGTGGCCCTGCGACCTGGCGATTCTGTTCAACGGCACGCACGATCGATATCGGCCTTATCACGCCCAGCTCGATCGGGACGGCACGCCACGCATCTACGTCGAGCTCGGCTGGTATCCCCAGCAGGGGCACTTTCAGGTCGATCCGCACGGCATCAACGCCGCGGTGAGCTGGTCCGGCGATCGACTGACCGCCCCGTGCCGCACGCCGCTGCCGGTGCCTGCACATAACAGCCTGCTCGTCGTCCTTCAGCACGATCACGACACGCAGATCACGCACATGTCGCCGTGGTTTGCGAACATGCTCGCGTTCGTGAAGCATCTGGCCGAGCACTCGACCCTGCCGCTGAAGCTGCGAAAGCATCCGCGGCACGATTTGGACCCGCGGCTGACGCGGCTGGCGCAAGAGAAAGGGCTCGTGTGGGACGATTCGCCGTCGCTGGCTGCGGCACTCGGCTCGTGCAAGGCGGTGGCCTGCGTCAATTCGTCGAGTGCCGTCGAGGCCCTCGCGCGGCGGCTACCGGTCCTGTGCTTCGGCAAGGCGATGTTCCGCCATCCGCAGGCGGTCCTGTGCCTGACCGGCGACGGCCAGCAACTCGCCAAGATAACTCGTCAATTGGCTCACGGCCGCTGCGATCTGTTCGTCGAATCGGTCGATGAAATGGTCGCCCGGGTCGCCGCCCGGCAATGGACGGCAAATGACATCCCGCAGCGACTGCCGCCGCTCGTTGATTCGCTCCTGGACGGCAGGAAGCCGCAATCGACATGGTGGCGGCAGGTAACTGGCTTGTTTACTTCCGCTCGCCGCGCGGCATAATCCGCAATCCGCAATCCCAAATCCGCATTCGACCCATGCTCACCGTCCTCATCCCCTGCAAGAACGAGCGGCTCAATATCAAGGGCTGCATCGAGTCGGTCCGCGGCATTGCCGACGAGATCCTCGTCGCCGATTCGGGCTCGACCGACGGCACGCTGGAGATCGTCCGCGGATTGGGCGGCTGCCGGATCATCGAGCGGGAGTATGTCAACTCGGCCAACTTCAAGAACTGGGCCATTCCACAAGCCAGACATGAGTGGGTGCTGGTGGTCGATGCGGACGAGCGGGTCCCGGCTGCACTTGGCGCGGAGATTCGATCGGTTCTGAAGAGCGGGGCTCAGCATGCGGCCTATCGCATGCGGCGGGACAATTTTTTTCTCGGGCACCCGATCCGCTACTGCGACTGGAACACTCCCGAGCTGACGCGGCTCTTCCGCCGCGACGCGGGGCGATACCAGGAACGGCGCGTGCATGCCGACGTGGAGATTTCCGCCGGCACGGTCGGCGACTTGCAAGGCCGCCTGCTGCACTACACCGCCTGGGATCTGGCCGACTTCGTCGCCAAGCAGAATCGCTACAGCACCTGGTCGGCCGAAGACCTGCACGACCGCGGCAAGCGGCACGGCCTTTTCGTCTCGCTGCTGCGGTTTCCGATCCGCTTTTTCTACCTGTACGTCCTGCGGCTCGGTTTTCTCGACGGCATGGCAGGGCTGGTCGTCTGCTCGATCATGGCTCACTACGCGTTTCTCAAAAGCGCCAAGCTCTGGGCGCTGCACGATACCATCGGCCATCCCGACGGCGCTCCGGCCAAGAGCCGGAAGCGGCACGAAGGAGACGCTGCCGCCTCGCGGAAAGCAGCCTGACAACTCGTTACGAGGCTCCGCCTCGTAACGCACTACCCCGAGACTCCGCCTCGGCGACCCGCCGTAAGAATCGCCGTGAACCTTCTTCGCTGCACTGCATCTACTCTCTTGATGCACGCCATTTCCCCATTGCGAAGAAGCGAAATATCCGAGCGATCGGCCTGCGGCTGTAATCAGCCTATAGGCGCGCTGCCGCTGCGCTGTTGACCCGCCGCCAGGAGACTGATTTCTCACAGGCCCGCCGGTCGCAGCGATCGGCGGGCCTTTTTCGTGGATGGAATTGCGACGTTGACGCCAAACGGCCAGGCCACCGCCTGCAAAGCGGTCACCAGTGGGTTCGACTCCCACCAACGTCTCTTCCCGGCGATTGTCTCGCCGGGGAATTACGCCGATGTCGCCCCGTCCCGCGGCGTCGCCGCCCGCGCGCAAGCGTTTGGTGCGGCCCGTTCCGACCAGGGGTTATGCCGAAGGCGCCGTCGATTGCGTGGTTAGCTCAATGGCAGAGCACCAGTCTTAGGAACTGGCTGTTGCAGGTTCGACTCCTGTACCACACCGGGCGGAAAAGCCCACCAGACGCGAGAGCGTCTCACTGAAACCGGAGGGGAGCGGGCGAAGATTCGATCTGCTGACGCCAGCGCGGGGCACGCGGCGGCGGCAACACCAGCACCTGCCCTGTAGTGCGCGGATGCCGCGGCACTCGCCGGGCTGCAGCTAGCCACGAGGGTTATCCTCGTGGCCAGGCATCCTGTGCCAGTGCCGCTCAAGCGCACTCCGCACGTGCTCGTGGGACCGGCTTCGCTCCGCTGCCCGAAGGTTTTAGCACAACAAAACGTAGGGTAACTCGTTACGAGGCTCCGCCTCGTAACGCCATAACCCGAGGCTCCGCCTCGATGACCCGCAGCAAGACACCGACCTCCAGCAATCCGCCGAGGCAGAGCCCTCGTTGTTATACACATCTCGGGATTGATCTTGGAGGATTGCGTAGGTTCGGCGATGCTTGGGATTCAGTGAAGGGAAACAGGAGGGCGAAGCGAGTCAAAGGAGTGGCTCATGCTGGCACCGTGGGCGCGTGACGAGATGAAAACGGCGGACCTGGAA
>DATKDU010000067.1:0-4692 GCA_035512595.1 Pirellulaceae bacterium | reverse complement strand
CAGCGTCTCGCTGAGAACACAGCTGACGTGCGCCCCGTTAGGGTTGTTCTTCAGGTAAGTAGGGTCGGCGATCTGGTACTCGGTGTTCGGCATGGCATCCGCCGCCACCGACATTTCATGCTTGGCCGTCTCCTCCTTGGCTTTGGTGGTCAGGAGCGCCTCTACGGCTTCCTTGTCGCCGCTCTTCATGGCCTCGATCAGCCCCATCACCACTTCTTTGGGGTCGCCGGTGTTGATGTCAAGTATTCTCTCCGCCGGTTGGGCGGCAGCCTGGTCACCTTCCTTCTTCTCGTTCTCGGGAGTGGAATCGCCCCCGCCTCCGCAACCGAGAAGGGTGACACTGGCCAGCAATCCGACGAGCACCAATACCCGTTTCATGATCATCATCCGTGAAGTGAAAGGTCGCTTGTCGCCGGCCGAACCGCGAATGCCGGCGTTGCTGCTGCCCGGGCCTGCTTTCCCGCCAGGAAAGGGCCGTGCGCGGGAAGTGTTGCAGGATCGGCGGGTGAGGTCAAGATGAACCGCTGCTAGCGGCCCGTTGATGTAGAATCGCTCGCATGTCCGAGCGTTTTTTTGTTGAATCCCCAACCGTTGGCGAGCGGGCGCTGCTGGAAGGGGACGAAGCCCGCCACCTGTCGCGCGTCATGCGGGCCGCTGTGGGGGACGAAGTGCTCCTCTTCGACGGCAACGGCGCGGAGTTTTTGGCCCGCATTTCGGCCATCCGCAAGTCGGCAATCGAGCTGGCCATCGTCGAGCGGCGGCCGATCGACCGCGAGCTCCCATTCAATATGACGCTGGCGGTGGCACTTCCCAAAGGGGAGCGGCAGAAGTGGCTGGTCGAAAAGGCGACCGAGCTGGGGGTGACGAGACTGGTGCCGCTGATCACCGAGCGGGGCGTAGCTCAGCCGGTCGAGTCGGCACTCGCCCGGTTGCGGCGGGCCGTCGTCGAAGCGAGCAAGCAGTGCGGCCGCAACCGGCTGATGGAGATTGGCGAGCCGGCGGCTCTTATAGTCCAAAGCCCAAAGTCCAAAGCCCAAAGTCAGGAGACCGTAGCTCTGTCCCCTGGCTCCTGTCCCCTGGCTCCTGGCTCACTGCGGTTGATCGCCGATCCGTCAGGCAAGCCGCTGGGTACGATCGAGCGCGGCACGGGGGATGTCATTGCCGCCGTGGGGCCGGAGGGGGGCTTCACGCCAGGCGAACTGGCTGCCGCCGTGGAATGCGGCTGGCAGCCGGTGTCGCTGGGCAAGTCGATCCTCCGCGTCGAGACGGCCGCGCTGGCGATTGCCGCGTGGGCAGCGCTACGGTGATCGGCGCGGTGAGGGAGTGCCGCCGCCGAAGGGATCCGCTCCCGGTTCTCCGCCGCCAGCGTCAGGACCGCGTGGAACGGCGCCTCGGCCGAACGCAGGTCCAGAGCCGCTGCCTCCCATCCCGCTACCCATCATCCCGTCCATCATTCCCCCCATGCCAGGCATGGCGTGACCCTCTGGCATTCCCGCCGCCTGACGGAGCATCGACAGGACGTTTTCGATCTTCTTGTGCGTGCGGGCGTTGTGGTTGACGACGATCAGCCCTTCGTATTCCGAGATCGTGCCGAAGCCGCCGGTATCCTGCCACGAATTCGGTTCGACGGCCGTGATGATCAGGTCCATCAGCCGCGCCGCTTTGCGCTCGTGATCGGTCGTCGGCTGAGGACGGCTGCGACCGCCCATTCCACCGCCGCCCGGCATCATTCCCGGGCCGCCCATCATGCCGCCCATGGCGCCGCCCATCTGCGCCAGGATGGCGCGGTCCTTCCACAACTCGATGGAGGAATTGTCTTCGATTGGGGGCACCGCTGGGGGATCGCTCCCCTCGCCTGGCGCGGGAAGCTTCGGCTCGGGAGCTGGCACTGCGGAATCGCTGCCAGCATCGCGCGGCCGTGATTCGGGGGGCGAGCTTCCTCCAGGAGAGTCCGCGCCGGGGAGTGCCGGCGGTATGGATTTTCGATCTTTCAAATACTTGTCGATGCGAATGCAAAGTTCTTCCTTGCTTATCCGATTGTCTTTGTCTAGATCGAACTCCTCCGGCGGAACGGTGGTGCGCCAGTTCGTTTCCTTCCATTCCTGGCTGTCTATGAATTCGTCGCTGTTCCTGTCATGCCAGTTCAACATGTTTCGAGCACGATTGATCACATCAAAACCGAACCGCTGCTCCAGCGGTGAGACGATATGCATGCCACCCATTCCGCCCAACCCTGGCATTCTCATTCCCGGCATCATCCCCCCTTCCATGCCCATCATCATCCCCGGCTGCGGCGTCGTCAGCGCGAGTAAGTCGCGGCAGTTGTAGACCTGGACCTCGGTCGCTCCCTCCAGTGCGGTGACGGTCGAAATGATCAATACGCCGTCGCGTTCCAGGTAGGCGAGCTGGTCGCTGACTTGCTCGAGCGCTAGGTCCAGGACCGTTTCCACCTTGACGTCTTTCAGCGACATCGTGATGGGGGCGTCCAGCTCGAGGGCTTCATCGGCGAGCGCCCGGCGGTTGACGTAAATCTGGATCTTGTTGCCGGCCCCCACGAACTCGAAGACATCCACGAGCGGCATATCGAGAAAATCGACGGTGATCCGCGCCGCCAACTTTTCTTCGAGCGTTGGCTGAGGTGCTGCCTTGGACCTCCCCTTGGCCCCTTTCGTCGCCGGCTGCTGGGCGATTGCCTGCGGCGTTGCCGGAAGACGCTGGCTTTCGGGCCAGAGTGCGATGGCGAGTAAGACTGCGGCGGCCAATCCCGCCACGCTGAATGCCGAGACCTTCATATACCACCTTCTCTTTCGGATGGTTGAGATTTGTGCGAGGTTGGCGGCCAGGCCGGCCGCGTCGCCGAATTCTTCGAGGGCCAGCTTGACCGCCTTGTCGCGGCTCATGCCGCGGGCCAGGAGATCGTCGAGCCGGTCCTCCAGATGCGTGCGAAATTCCTCGGCCACCTGCTCGCGCTGCTGGGGAGCGATCCGCAGCAGTCGGGCGAGCAGGGCCAGGTAGTTGTCGAATTCTTGCTGAGACATGGGCCGCTCCGCGGAATGACCAATGACCAAGCCCCAATGACCATTGAACCAAGTCCCATTGGTCATTGGGGCTTGGTCATTGGTCATTTTTGTCTACTCCACCACTTTGACCCGCTGCTCCTTAAGCCCGGCGGCCCGGTGGAGCATGTTGAGCAGCCGCTCGACCTCTTCGTGGATTTCTCGCGTTTGCGAAATCGTGATCAGTCCCTTGTATTCGTCGGCCGTTCCGGGGCCGCCGACGTAGTCCCAGGAATCCGGTTCACATACCGTCGTGATCAGATTGATCAGCCGGTCGGCATCGGAGAGTTCGGGGCGCTTGCTGCCAAAGCCGCCGCTGGGTGCTTCTTTCGCGGGTGGCTTATCGCCGGATTCGCCGCTGCTTGGCTTCTCGTCGGCCTTCGGTTTCAATGCCGGGATCGACCCGGGCGGTGTTTCCATCGCCAGCAGCTCGCGCACGTCGTATACGCGGGTGACGAGTCGCAAATCAGCGTCCTCGGGGGTTGTAATCGCCAGTACCTCGTTCTCGATCACATAGGTCAGGTTTAATTCGCCGAGCATGAGGCGCAGTGCTGAGCGGAGCGAGATTCCCTTGATACGGTTGGTGACGGGCGTGTCCTCTGTAATGGCCGCATCGGCCAGCGTCGATGTTGCCAGAATGACGGGAAAGCCGTTGGTTTTCGCGATGTGCTCGGCCACTTCGGTGAGCGGCAAATCCAGGAAGTCGAATTCGACCTCCCTATCGAGGGCAGCCTGAATCTTCTGGTGCGCCTGGGCGATCTTGTCCGGCACGGCGGCCGGTTGTGCCGCCGCGACGGCAGCATCCCCTTCCGTTTGCGCCACGGCTGCGGCCGGGCCTTGCACTTGCCGGCCGTCGGGCCAGAGGGCCAGTGCCAATAATAGTGCTGCGGCCAGCGTGGCCGCACTTGCGAGCGAGACTCTCATGATGATCCTCCGCCTCTTTCTGTTTGCTACCGCAGCGAGTTCAGCGGCAAGAATTGCCGCGTCCCCGAACTCGCCGATTGCCTGCTGGACCGCTTTATCTTTTGCCATGCCACCGGCCAGGAGCTCGTCGAGCCGATCCTCCAGATGGGCCCGAAACTCCTCCGCCAGTTGGTCCCGCTGCTGCGGCGCGACTCGTAATAGCCGCGTCAGCAGTGCGAGATACGTTTCGAATTCTTGCTGGGACACAGGCCGCTCCGCAGAATGACCAATGACCAAATCCCAATGACCAATGATCGAATCCTCATTGGTCATTGAGGCTTGGTCATTGGTCATTTCCCCTCACGCCGACTTCCACTCCAGGGCCAAGAGCTGCCGGATGCACTCCGCGTACTCCAGCCACTGGGCCGCCTGATGCTTCAGCCGCTTGTGTCCGGCACTCGTCAGCTCGTACCACTTCCGCTTCCGCCCCGAGGATTCGTCCCAACTGCTTTTGATCAGCCGCTCTTCCTCCAGCCGGTGCAGGATCGGGTACATCGTGCCGGCCGCCAGATCGACCCGCTGGCCGCTGGTCTCGCGCAGTTGCTTCTGAATCAGGTAGCCGTACTTCTTGCCGCCGACGAGCACCGACAGGATCATCAAGTCGAGACTGCCGCGGAGAAGCTCGCGCTGGAATTTATCGTTCATGGATTCCGTTCACCCCCGTGATGCCCTA
>DATKDU010000066.1:0-2954 GCA_035512595.1 Pirellulaceae bacterium | reverse complement strand
CAGCCATGGCGGCTGTTCCCCCAGAGGGAGGGCTGCTGGAACGTGTTCGGCTGGGTGGATGCGGGCGTCACCGCCAACGGGCAATTCAACGACAGCCGCTACAACGGCGTGACGACCTTCAACGATCGCCACGAGGGGATGCTCAACCAGTTCTACCTCGTCACCGAGCGGTCGATCGATACCAGCGGCTGCGGCTTCGACTGGGGCGGCCGCCTCGATCTGCTCTACGGCAGCGACTACATCTTCACCCAGGCGACCGGGCTGGAAACCAATCCGGACGGCACCAACTCCTGGAATGGAAGCCCGTTCTACGGCCTGGCAATGCCGCAGGCGTATGCCGAGGTCGGCTATAGCAACTTGTCGGCCAAGCTCGGCCACTTTTACACCCCCATCGGCTACGAGTCGGTGATGGCGCCGAGCAACTTCTTCTACTCGCACGCCTACACGCACCAGTACGGCGAGCCGTTCACGCACACCGGCGCACTGGCGACGTACAGGATCAACGACAACACCAGCCTGATCGGCGGCGTCGTCAACGGCTGGGATGCCTTCGACCGGGTGAGCGATCCGCTGGCGTACATCGGCGGCATGACCTGGACCAACGGCGACGCCTTGTCGGTCGCGTTCACCGCGATCTCCGGCGAAGAGCCCACGCTGGCGCTCAGCTCCGCCGGCGGCGGGTTCACCCCGCGGCACATGTACAGCCTGGTCGTCAACTACCGGATCAACGACTGCTGGAACTACGTCATCCAGCACGACCTGGGGCATCAGGACGACGCGGCCGCACTGGCCCCCAACATTCCCGGGATCGGCGCCAATCCGCACGCCGAATGGTACGGCGTCAACCAGTATCTGTTCCGCAAGATCAACGACTGCTGGACCGCCGGCTTCCGCTTCGAGTGGTTCCGCGACGACGACGGCGTCCGCGTGACGGGGATTCGCCCCGATGCCGGCCATCCGCTGTTCGCCGTCCCCGGCCAGTTCGCGGGCAACTTCTACGAGATGACGGCCGGCGTGAACTGGAAGCCGAACCAGAACATCATCGTCCGCCCCGAAGTGCGGTACGACTGGTACGACGGCCTGGATCTCACCGGCATCGAACCCTTCTCCGACGGCAACCGGTCGGACCAGTTTTTGGCGGGAGTGGACGTAATTGTCTTGTGGTGAGAGGGGAGAGAGCCGAGGTCAGAGAGCAGAGTCCCAGGAATCTTCGTTGTCTCCGGTTGACGCGGGCCGCACGATCCTCGACCCTGCGCCATCGAGGAGCCAACCATGGGAGCCGGGAAGAAGACGATCCGAATTCGCGACCTGGCGACCGCCCGCAGCGGCGACAAGGGGAACCACGCCAATATCGGCGTCGTGGCCAAGGACGCGGCGGCGTATGACATCCTGCGGAGCCGGCTGACCGCAATCCGCGTGCAGGATCACTTTCGCGAGCTGGGGGTGTCGCGCGTCGAGCGATTCGAGCTTCCCAAGGTGCTGGCGCTCAACTTCGTGCTCTACGACGCCCTGGCCGGCGGGGCCAGCCGCAGCCTGCGGATCGATACGCAGGGGAAGCTGCTGGGGACCGCGATTCTTGATCTGACGCTGACGGTGGACACGGGGGAATGACGCCCGCCGCGCCGCATTGATCTCCCATCGTTCGCTGGGAAATGGTAATCTCCGCGGCATCAGGAGGAGGCGTCATGCCTCGCGACCATCCTGCAAGTCTCACCCTCGCCTAGGCTGCGGCCATCGGTGGACACGGAGCTATCAACAAGGAATCGCGAAACATGAAGGGAATGAGTCCTGCATTTGTCGCACTCTGGTCCCTTGCTTTAGGGCTGGCGACAGTTCGTCATTGCCGAGCCGACGACTTCAAACCGCCATGGCCTGATCATGTCCGCCACGTCACGTTTGCGCTTCCTTCGGCTGGATCGCCGATATTGATTCCAGTCACGGCTGGAAACCGGGGCCTGGTATTCATCGTTGATACCACCATGCCTTGCTCGCTGATCCATGAGCGGCACCGGGAATGGCTAGAATCGATCCCGGCCGATGACGCCGATGGCACGGAACACGGGACGAAGTGGTACAAGTTCCCGTCGTTACTCGCTCGCGGACTTCCGCTGCCCGTGGCGGACCGAGTCGCGGCCGCGGACCTGGCTGGATACGAAGACATTCTGGGAACGCGTATCGACGGCGTGTTTGGCGCCGACATCCTGCGAAAATTGGTGCTCTACATCGACAACGATCGCGATCAGGGTGCGATTGCCCTCGGCGATGCCGCTCCCTTCGTGACGCGGGAGGAGAGCCTGCCAGTGAAATACGACCGCCTTGGCGTACCGATGATTAGCGTGAAGCCCGGCGACTTCTCCGATCATTTTTACGTTGACATGGCGGCGTGGCATTCGGCCACATTCACCTCCGACTTGACGGACAAGCTCCTGGCTGGGCGCGCCCTGCGGCTGAATGACACATTCCGCTTCATGCGCAACCGGTATGGCGATGAGGAAATTCGGATCGACCTTCGCTGCACACAGATGTCCGTTGGCAACACGCAGTTGCGTGACGTCGTGTGCTACCGGGACGATCGAAACGTGGTCGCTTACGGCATCTTGAGCCGATTCCGCATCACGCTCGTGCTGCCAGAGGATCGTATCGTCCTCTCCCCCGCCAGCGGATTAACCGCGGCGGACCACACCGACAAAGACGGCATCGATTTTGTCAAGGCGAGTTGGGGGAACGAGGTTGTTCTCGTCGCGGGCGAGATGCTCGGCAAGCGCGCTGGACTTCAGGTCGGTGATGTATTCCTGAAGATCGACGGCGTTGATGTGGTCGCGCGGAGCCGTGACGACATCTGCCGACGGTTGTTTCTCGAACGGACCTCGCCTACAACCATGACGGTGCGCAGGGGCGAACAGGAAGTCGAGGTAGTCCTGCCAAAATAGCCAACGCTACGGTTTCGCCGGTAA
>DATKDU010000065.1:0-26659 GCA_035512595.1 Pirellulaceae bacterium | reverse complement strand
GATGGTCGTCGGGCCGCGGTACATCCCCGGCACTCCCAGCGGCGGCGTCCAAGCGACGCCTGATGAGCTGAAGGGGAAGGTCTCGCCGCCGGTGGCAGACACCGATCGCGTACCCGATGCGACACGAATCAGCCCGCCGGTTCTCAAGCCGGGCGTGCGCAATGGCCACGACATTTCGCTGTCGGTGAAGCTCGACGCCGGGGTGCCGATCCAGGACCTGATCTCCGCCAGCCACGAGGCCGAGATCAGGAAGGAGGGGGATCGAGCCGCGCTGGTAAAACTCTCGCCGGCCGATTCGCTCCCCAATAAGGATTTCGTCCTCCGCTACGGCGTCGTCGGCAAAAAGCCCGAAATGGCGGTGCTCGCTCACACGGGCGATTATTCCCCCGATCGCCAGAAGCTGGGCAATGGCTACTTCATGCTCATGATCCAGCCGCAGGAAGACGAACGGCTGACCAAGAGCCCGCCGCGCGAAATCGTGTTCCTGGTGGATGTCTCCGGCTCGATGTCGGGACAGCCGACGGCGAAAGTCGTCGAGGCGATGCAGGGAATGCTCAAGCTCTGCCGCAAGAACGACACCGTGCAGGTGATCACCTTCGCCAACCAGGCCCAAAAACTGTTCGACGCTCCGGTGCCGGTGACTGACGAGAACATCGGCAAAGCGCTCGGCTTTACCGCCGGGCTGCAAGGCCGCGGCGGCACGGAAATGCTCAAAGGGGTGAAGCTGGCGATCGACGAGCCGATCGACAAGGAGCGGCTGAGGATCGTCGTCATGCTCACCGACGGCTACATCGGCAACGAGGCCGAGATCATCGAGCACGTCGGCAAGCACTGCGGCGACCAGATCCGCTTCTGGTGCCTCGGCATTGGCGCTTCGCCCAACATGTTCCTGGTCGATGGCGTGGCGAAGCAAGGGGGCGGCATGGGCAAGAAGCTCCGCCTGCCCGATGAGACGCAGCCGCTGGTGCAGGAGATCATGACCCGCATCCAGCGGGCGCAGCTCGCCAAGGTCAAGATCGACTGGGGTGATTTTCAAGTCAGCGAGACTTATCCGGCCAAGATTCCGGAACTCTGGGCCGGTCGTCCCGTGATCGTTTACGGCCGGTATGCCGAGGGGGGCCGCATCGCCGGCCGCAACTTTGAATCGCAGATCACCGTCCGCGGCAACGTCGAAGGGGAAGATGTCGAGTGGCCGCTGACCGTGCGCCTGCCGCAGGAGCAGAAGGAGCACGACGTCCTGGCCAAAGTCTGGTCTCGGCAGAGGATCGAAGACCTGATGCAGCAATCGTATTACCACGGTTCGCCCGCCGTGGAGGAAATGGTCACGGCCATCGCGCTCGACTACCGGCTAATGAGCCAATACACCAGCTTCGTCGCCGTGGATGAGAGCAAGAAGGCCGAAACCAGCGAGCCGCCGCGAATGCCGCGGCGGATGCTGGTGCCCGTGCCGCTGCCTCAAGGTACCCGGTGGGAAGGATTCTTCGGCGACAGCGACGGGGAAGAGGGATTCATTCGGCTCGGCGAGGCGCTTTCGACCAGCGACGCGAAGTCCCTCACGGAAGTGAGCAAATCGAGTTACGCGCTGGGGCTCCGTGTGGAAGCGGAAAGCGAGAGCCTGTCGCGCTTCGCCAGGGTGCCGGCGCCAGGTCGGCCGGCGGGAGGATCTGCGCTCACGCTGCTGGCCGGCGCCAGCAGCGCCCCATCCGCTCCAGCCGCCGCCCGCGGCCGCGGCGGCTTGGCCGTCAATGGACAGGCGATGGGAGGTTTTGGAGGCAGCGTGCGCGGCGGTATGGGGCCAGCCTTGCGGATGCGGCAGGTGGCCGACAAGGAGTTTTTTGGACGCGGCCTCGCGCGGGCGGACCTGGATGGCGCGGCTATCGCGGCCCGCGAATATAGCTATGCAGTCCAGGGGTTGTCCGCGGTCAGCGGCAAGCACGCTGAGGCTGCCCGCAAACTCTTCGAGTCGGCCACCGGCAAGGAACCGCCGGCCGACCGCGAAAAACTGCGCTGGTTGCTGACGCAGGCGTGTTTTCTCGACTCGGCTGCCGCCAATGTGGGCCAGTCCGACGGAAGCATTGCCTCGCGGTCGCTGGCGCGCCTCAGCGAGCTGCACCAGAAGGACGTTGAAGAATGGACCGCGGCGTTTCCACCACTGAAGACGAAGCTCGACCTCGTGCTGCGCGACGTGTCGCTAACTGATGCACTCAAGCAGGTTTCGGCGGCGGCGAAGATCGACGTGCAGCTTGTCGAAGGAAGCCTCGACGACGCGGCAAAGCTGGTCGGCGAAGATGTCCGCCGGATCACGTTCCTCGACCTGCGGCGGGCCACCGTCGCCCAGGCGCTCGACTGGATTCTCCAGCCCGCGAAGCTGTCGTGGCGGCTGAAGGACCAGCAGATCGTCGCCGGCAGCGAGCGCCGCCGCGACGGCGAATCGGGGTGGATCTACGATGTCTCGGCAATCGCCCTGCCGCTGGAGGAGGATCTTCAGAAGCTGAACGACCACAACAAGGCCGTTGCCGCCGCTCAGAAGGCTTCCGACGAATTCCTCGCCGCCGCGCGGGAAGCGCTGAAAGTGAAGGACGAGACCTCGGTCGTATGGTTTGCGCCGGGACAGTTGCTCGTGTTTGGATCGTCAGACCGGCATGCTGCCATGTCGAAGGCCATCGATACGCTCCAGGCGGGCCAGACGAAGCCGGAAGGGGCGATTGGCAAGTTGGCGGATGAAACGCGGAAACGCTATGCCGCTCGCAAGGACAAGTTGGCCAAAGCGGAGGCGGCGCTAGCGAAGCTTGACGTGGCGATGGCCCACGACCGGTTTAGCTGGCCGCTGCTGGCCGCCGCTGCCAATGGCCAGCTTGATCTGGAGGCCCTCACCGAACTGCAAATCGCCTGGAAGAGCAGCCAGACTGCCGAGTTGCTCGCTAGCGGCGCTCGCCCGCTCGTCCTCCGCTCGCTGTGGACGATCTGTGCCGCGTCCCGCGCCCTGCCCGAGGAAAAAGAGCTGGCTGCACTGGCAGCCGCCGCCCGCAAGCAAGCCCAGTCCGCTGCCCGCGCCGCTATCGGCGACCTGGAAAAGAACCGCAATGACCGCTCGGCACTCGCCAGCGTCCTCTACGCGGCACTGGCCAATCCCGACGACGCCGGATATCGCGCCAGTGCCGAGCCGTTTTTGGCTGCCAAGGCCGGCGATGACGCGGCTGCGGCCGAAGTGCGTCTGCTTGCCGCACTGCTCATCGGAAAACCAAGCGACGCCGATCGCCAGAAACTGGCCGAGCTGATTGCCGGCGACGTGGCGGGCGAGGACGCGGTCGCCTTAACCGCCCTGGCGTGCCACAAGGCCGGCAGCGAGGTCTGGGAGCAGTTCCGCGCCCAGTCGCGGGACCTGCTCGGCCGCCAGCCCCTTTCGGGAGACGTGATCGTGCTCATCCAGCGCTTGCCGGCGGGAGGACTGTAAAGCGACAGCACCAGCCGGCCTGATTGCCGTACAATGAACTCGCGGGCGTTTTCCACCACTTGGGGGGCGAACCATGCGTTACTTGTACGGCTCGAAGAAGGGGGGACCGGGGCGATTGGTCGCCACCTTCGGCTCGGAGCAACAACTGGCGGCATACGTCCGCTGGGCGACGCTGCAACGATTCGGCGAGCGCTCAGGAAAATTCGAGCAAGGGAGCGTGCTGGCCGGCTACGACACCTGGCAGGAGTCGGCCCAGCCGCTGACCGATGAAGACGAAAAATCCGTGACGCACAATCCGTCGCCCAACATGATGTGAACGATGGACGCTACGTTCAATCTCGATCAGTTGTGTATCGACCGCAGCATCGACGTCCGGCAACTAGCCGAGCGCTCGGGCCTCGACGAACAGCGCGTGCTGGCCATCGTGCTGGGCCGCTGGACCCCCAGCCCGCAGGAGCGCGACGCAATTGCCGCCGTATTCGGCCTCTCGCGGGAGAGGATCGCCTGGGGGCACAAGACCCCCATTCAACACATCTATGGCCACGGCCCCGGTTGAACGCTCCTGCTCAGGGACGCGTTCGATGCGCTTGCTCGCAGTGGTTAGAATGCTGCCATGTCTTCCAGCGGCAGCAAGACGCCACTTCCCTCCGACGCTCGCCGTCCATTTGCCACGACGCGGTGGAGCGTCGTGCTGGCCGCTGGCCACGATCGCTCCCCCGGGGGCCGTCAAGCGCTGGTCGCATTGTGCGAGACTTACTGGCAGCCGCTGTACGCTTTTGTCCGCCGCCGCGGGTATGGGGCCGATGAGGCCCAGGGTCTGGTGCAGGAGTTCTTCGCTCGACTGCTGGAGAAGGAGTCGGTTGCCGCTGCCGATCCGGCCCGCGGCAAGTTCCGCTCGTTCCTGCTTTCGTCCCTGAATCACTTTTTGGCTAATGAGTGGCGGCGGGAGCGGGCGCAGAAGCGCGGCGGCGAGCGGCCGATTTTGTCCCTCGACTTTCAGCACGGCGAGAGTTCGCTGGCGATCGAACCGGCGCACGACCTGACGCCGGAGAAGCTCTTTGAGCGGCGCTGGGCCCTGACGCTGCTCACGCAGGCGCTGGCCCGGCTGCGCGACGAATATGCCGCGTCGGGAAAGCTGCCGCTGCTGGAGCGGCTGCAGCCTTACCTCGCTGGCGACCGCGACGCGGCTCCCTATCTTGAGCTGGCCAGGGAACTGGGAATGAGCGACGGGGCGGTAAAGGTCGCCGTGCATCGCCTCCGCCGCCGCTGCCGCGACATTCTTCGTGACGAAATCGCCCAGACGGTCGCTGGGCCGGAAGAGGTGGACGAGGAGCTGCGCGACTTGTTTGAGGCCCTGGGCTAGTAACAAATCAGTGCCACGACCTGTAACCTCCGGTTCGAATTGGGTTAGTAGATAGCATCCGGCATCGTAGGCCGCCGCTCGGCGGCGCGCCAGTGCTGGCTGACGAATTTGGCCGCGGGCGGCGTCGCGGCCTATGAAGGATGACCCATGAGTGACCCCAATCGATGCCCCCAGTGCGGAAATCCGCTCCCCCTCGACGCTCCGCCCGGGATTTGTCCGCGCTGCGTTCTGGCCCTCGGTTTCCGACGCCAGGCGGCTGCCAATCCGCTCCCCGCCACAAGCCCCGCCACCAGCCCGGCTACGCCCAGCGGCCGGTTCGTCCCTCCCAAGCCGCATGAGCTGCAGCCGCTGTTTCCGCAGCTTGAGATTCTCGAGCTCGTCGGCAGCGGCGGCATGGGCGCCGTCTACAAAGCGCGACAGGCGAAGCTCGACCGGCTGGTGGCGCTGAAGATTCTGCCGCCGGAAGTCGGACAAGACCCGGCCTTTGCCGAGCGGTTCGCCCGCGAGGCCCGCACGCTGGGTCGCCTTGGCCACCCGGGGATCGTTGGCATTTATGACTTTGGCCAGGCTGGAAATCTGTATTACCTGCTCATGGAGTACGTCGATGGCTCGAACCTGCGGCAGGTGATCGAGACGGGCAAGCTCGCGCCGGCGGAGGCATTGGCGATCGTGCCGCAGGTTTGCGAGGCGCTGCAGTACGCCCACGACGAAGGGGTCGTCCATCGCGACATCAAGCCGGAGAACATCCTGCTGGACAAGAAGGGGCGGGCCAAAATTGCCGATTTCGGATTGGCCAAGCTCCTCTCGCGGCCGGCCGGCTCGTTCACGCTGACCGACACGCAGCAGGTGATGGGAACGCCGCACTACATGGCTCCCGAGCAGTTCACCAGCACGCGCGCTGTCGATCATCGGGCCGACATTTACTCGCTGGGAGTCGTGTTCTACGAGATGCTCACCGGCGAACTGCCGCTGGGGCGTTTCGACCCGCCGAGCAAGAAGTCCGGAGTCGACGGGCGTCTGGACGAAGTGGTGCTGCGGACGCTCGAGCGGACTCCCGAGCGGCGGTATCAGCAGGCCAGTCAGGTAAAGACCGACGTCGAAGCGATTAGCCGCCTGAAAGCGCCACCCAGCCAGACCGTTCCCACCAACATGGAGCCCAAAACCGCGCCGTGGGAATGGTTTGGCTTCGCCGTAGCGCTGCTGGTGCCTACGCTGGCGCTCATTGCATTTACGCTCTTCTGGACTCGCTCCGGCTGGACCCTCGTCGCGCTGGGCTTGCCCTGGTTCGCCATCTGCCTGTGGAGCGGGTATGAGGACACGCGCCGGGTGAACCAGGTCGTTGCCACGCTCGCCGTCCTCCTGTTTCTGGCCAGTCTCGCCCTTATTGGCTGCGGAGTGTGGCTGGAGAACTCCATCATTCCGCTGGCGGCAGCCCTCCTCTGCGGGGTGGCAGCCGTCATCGGCGGGGTCATCGGACACGTTCTTGGCCGCGATAACGAACCTGCCCATCAAAGCCCCCAGCAGGCCGCCGACGACGACGGGGAAGAAGTCGAGGACGAAGAAGACGAAGACACCCCCGAAAATGCGATCGGCACTCCGGCGACCTGGATGGCCATCATCGGCGGCATCGGCTGCTGGTGGCTGCTCAGCGATGGGGCTAACGTGGTGCAGTCCCTGGTCCAGGGCAAAGGAATTAGCGGCCGCGCTGACCTGGTATGGGTCGTCTGTGCGCCGCTAGTGCTCGTCGGCGGCCTCTTGGGCCGGTCGCTGCGCTGGTACTGGCTCGTGCTCGTGGCCAGCATCTTGTGTGTCCCAATGGGGCTGGTGGCGGACGACTTCCTCGTCCGCATCGTGCCGTTTGGAATCGGCATCTGGATGCTGATGGTTCTGGCGCGCCCCGATGTTCGCGCCGCCTTCCGGAAAGCGGGTCGCGGCAATGACACGGGCAGCACATCGCCGGCGCACGCGGCAATCGGTCCCGACGGCTGGCCCGTCAAGCCCGAAATGCCGCCGTCGCTGCCCGAGGCCAAGCGCCCCCGCGGCACCCTCGGCCGCGCCTGGGACGCCTGGTGGGGGGAGCGCGACCGCTGGTTTACCAATCTCATCCAAGCGATTCTGTCCATTGTCGCCATCGCCTGCTGGATCTGCTTTCTGAATTTTCAACTGTCGAGCGAGGCCACCCCCGGCGACGCCAAGCTGCGGCACACCACGGTGCAGTTCGGCTTTCCCGACGCGTGGTTCCATCTGGAAAAGTATCCCGAGCCTCTCGTCCCCTTCCGCTGGACGATCAATTATTTTTCCTTTAGCACGCTGATCCTGGTCGCCGGCTGCGTGGCCTGGTACGTCTACTGGCAAATCGAGAAAGCCAAACCCGATGGGAAATGGCTCTGGCTCGGATCGGCCAACGCGATCATCATTTTCTGGGCCGTATTCTCGACGGCGATCGTCTTGACGGCATTTCTGGTAAATCTTTGACGATGCGACAAGGAAACTACCCGGTGAGCGGAATTCGCATCCCGTCGTAGCCCAGTTCCACCCCGGGCGGTAGCGAAGCGTTGGTTGCCGCGTGCGCAAGATCGTGCGACATGTGCGTGAAGATCGTCCGCCGCGGCTTGAGCTTTTGCGCGACTTCAATCGCTTCATCGAGCGAAAAATGCGTCACGTGCGGCCGCGGGCGGAGCGCATCGAGGACCAGCACGTCGAGCCCTTCCAGCAGGGCCATGCTCGCGGGCTCGATGGCGTTACAGTCGGTGCAATATGCTACGTCGCCAAACCTAAAGCCGAGCACGTCGAACCGCGGACCGTGCTTGAGCCGCACGGGAGTGATTCGCGCGCCCAGCACGTCGAACGGCGAGGTCGTGATCGTGCGGAACTCAAGCTGCGGCACCGCGCCGTGGTGCGTGTGCTCGACGTCGGCAAACGCGTAGTCGAACGAATGCCGAATCCGCCGCTCGACGAGTTGCTCGCAATAAAGCGGCACCGAATGCCCCAGATAGAACGGAAACAGCCGCAGGTCATCCATGCCGAACAGATGATCGGCATGCTCGTGCGTAAACAGGACGGCATGCACAAGGCCGATCTGCTCGCGCAAGAGCTGGAACCGCAGATCGGGGGGCGTATCGATCAGCAGGTTCCCCTGCGGCAGTCCGACGATCGCACTGGCCCGCGTCCGCTTGTCGCGCGGATCGGTGCTCTGGCAGACGTCGCACCCACAGCCGATGCTCGGCACGCCGACCGAAGTGCCGGTGCCCAAGAGGATCAGTTGGCCGCGAATGTCGGTGGTATGGACGGGGCGGGTCACGATTGCGGATTGTGGATTGCGGATTGTGGATTGTGGCAGCTTGTCACTGTCCCCTGTCCCCTGTCCCCTGCCCTGTCCCCTGCCCTGTCCCGCTCCACGGTACGGCAATCCGCGGCAGCAGGGAAGCGTCCGTTGCGCGGGTTCCCAGGGCAATAGCAAAAGGGGGGACCGTTTCCAAGACTTACGTCGGCCGCGGGCAGGCGAGCAATCGCCGCAACCCAGTGTACTATACATACTTACACGTACTAGCGCTTTCGGCCGATTCGGCGCAAGTCGTTTCAGACAGAATGTCTGAATGCAATAGCCCATCCGGGGGGGGGTGAAGGCGGTCAGGGACCATCGGCCAGGCCGCGATCATTCCATCGATTCAATTGTCAAGGATCGTCGCGGGCGGCACTGGTCCGCCCCGGGAAAGCGAGCGCACGCCAACCCCCTCCCGCGGCGAATCGCCGCGGCTGGCAGTGCGCACGACTGTCCACCTGCCATGATATGCGGTGGTGTACACTTATTCCAGACCCCTGCGGAAAAATCGTAGGGCGGGCTTCCTGGCCCGGCCAGACGGGCTGAAAAGCCCGTCCTGCTCTCCAGCCAAACAGGAACCAGAAAAAAAGGCACGTGATCAACGTCACGCCAAATAGAGAGCCCAAACATCAAGCTCGGAAAACCGTCTCGAGGTCTTCCCTAAAGGATCGCATGGCTACACATGATCCGCCAGATTCCCGCTGCCATCAAACGCCATCGGCCGTGGCTCGCAGAGGATTGTTAGATCGAGCCGCTGGACCGCTTCGGGAAGATAGGCCACGGAGCACTCGACCTCGACCACTTCCAGCGTGTTGTGAATCCACATCAGCTTCGCATCCGGCGGCTCGGTCAGGCCGATCGTAGGGAAGGCAATGTCCAGGATTTCACGGTCCGATTCGTAGTCCAGTGGCACCATCGCCGCGACCGGATGGCCGCCGGTCAGGCAGTTGATCCGGGTGATCTTGGCGTTCATGTCCCGCACCACGCGCGAACGGCAGAACTCGGCCATGCCGATGCCGGTGGCATTGCCGTGCGTCGCCTCGGTCAAGCCGCGAACGACGATCCGCTTCACCTTGGGCCATTCGTGCTCGACTGCCGCGTGGTCGTTGTACTTGCGGCCAATGACGTTGGTGTCCATGCCGGTGCCGCTGATGTTCTTGCCGATCTCATCGATCAGCAGGATGTCGGCCGCCTTGAACGGCAGCCGCGGAATCCACTCCTTGGCCAGCACCAGCAGCTCTTTCTCGCGGTCCTCGAACTCGTGCGGCGCGACCGCGCGGATCAGCGCCGTCTGGTCGTAGGCGTTCTCGACGATGCCCAGGCCGGCCACGACGCGGCATTTGGCGAGCACTTCCTTGGCGACACTGCGGACGATCTGGCCGAAGCTGTAATCCATGATCGCCCGATGGTAAATCTTGGCGCCGTTGTGCTTGCCCAGGCCGATGAGCATCATCTTCATCAGCCCCGATTCAATGTCGCCGACGAAGCCCGTGTGCGGTTTGACCCGGCCGACCACCAGCACGTGGTCGGCCCCGAAGGCGTGTTTGTCGAAATGAACGGGGAACCCCTCGGCCGCCTGGCAGACGATCACGGTCTCCATGCTGGCCTTGATCGGGCAGCCCATCGCGGCCTCCGTAATGCCGTAGCCTTCGATCAGCTCGCGCTGCCCCTGGTGCGTCCCGCCGCCGTGGCTACCCATGGCCGGGACGATGAACGGCTTGGCCCCGAGCGATTTGAAGTGATCGACGGCCGCCTTGATGATCGCGGCGATATTGGCCACGCCGCGGCTGCCGGCGGTGATGGCGACGGTCTGGCCCGCTGTGACTCTTTCACCCAATTCCAGCCGGCGGAGCTCGTTCTCCACGGTGACCGGAATGTTATCGACGCGTTTGGCGTCGAAGGTCTGGCGCACGCGGAAGAGGAGGGGGTAGTGGGACATGGAAGTGTATTTGGAGAATGGTTTTCGGGATGAATTGTGTAATTGGAGGAATTAGAGGGTTTGACTCCTATGGGCTGCGTAACCTCCAGATTCCCGGCCTCCGGCTGAGATGCAGCACGGCTAACACAACGATTTCGTCGGTCGTCGCCTCATAATAGATGCCGTACGGATACGGCTTGATTCGTGCGACTCGAACTTCATCACCCACGGGTGGGTGAGCGCCGGGCATGGCCAGGATCGCGTCCAGCTTTTTGTCGAGCGCCTGCGCGAAGTCATGGCCCAAACCGCGACGTTGCGCTTCATACCACGCAATCGCCTGATCGATGTCCTCTTTCGCTTCGGCGATGATGCGCAGGTTCATCCGGATTGCCGCTTCAGGTGGGGCGACAACACCTCCTCACGCGAGTAGGCCATTGTCTCCCCCTTTTGCCAGGCGGTCCGCCGCCTTTGCACCTCGCGCCAATTCTCTGCGAGAACCGCTTCATCTTCGGGTGATTCCAAGCTGCCGAGCAGTAAATCCGCAAGGACTGCCCGTGACGCAGGGGGAAGTCCGAGGGCGTCCGAAAAAATCGAATCCTGTGATGCACTGACCATAGGTACGTCCTCATTGACTCGGCAGAGTCTGAAAGTCGGAAACTATTCTACAGGATGACCGAATTGGCCGGTAATGGAGGCCATACGTGCCCCAGCCCGCTCAAGGGCAGCCCGTTTGGCCTCATGGAAGTGGACCGAAATTTTCTGCCGAAATTCTGCCGAGGCGAAATTATCGCCAGCGCTGGACGGGGTCAAGCTTGCCACTCCGTGTCTCGTCCGTCAAGCTCTCCATGAGCAGGTCGGCCAGCACGGCCCGCGACTCCGGCGGCAGCGCTAGGGCGGAAGAGTACACATTGTCCGAATTGACTAGATTCATGCACGAATTCTCCAGAGCGCTACGCGCCACCACTGCACATCACTATTCTATTACCTGAACGGTCGGCTGCCAATTCATTCGTCCCTTTTGACCACAGTTCACCATGCTCCAATCATTTCCGCAGTTCGGCGCTTTTGCCCTGTGCGCGTGGATGATCGTCGCAGGCATCTTACATGGAGAAGAAGGCATGCCGGAGGGTGCCGACATCGAATTTCCGATCACTGGAGGCGCAGTTGCTGATCTGGCCCCCCTCGACGCCTGGATGAAGGAAATCATGGCCGAGCACAAGATCCCCGGGGGGTCGCTGGCGGTGGTCAAGGACGGCAAGCTGGTGTACGCCCGCGGGTTTGGCTATGCCGACCGCGAGGCCAAGACGCCGGTGCAGCCGGAGAGCCTGTTCCGCATCGCCAGTGTTTCTAAGCCCATCACGGCCGTGGCGATCATGAAGCTGGCCGAGCAGGGGAAGCTGAAGCTCGACGACAAGGTGCTCGACTACATCGACGCCGAGCCGTTTCTCGCGGAGGATCGAAAGATCGACGAGCGCTGGCAGCAGGTGACGCTGGCCCACTGCCTGACTCATACTGGCGGCTGGGACCGGGGCGTTTCGTACGATCCCATGTTCCAGGCGCTGCGGATGAGCCGCGAGATGAAGGTGCCGCTGCCGATCGAGCCGCTGCACATCATCCGCTACCAGCGGGGAATGCCGCTGGACTTCGATCCGGGCTCGCGGTACGCGTACTCGAACTTTGGCTACTCGCTCTTGGGGCGGGTGATCGAGAAGGTCAGCGGCAAATCGTACGAGCAGTATGTCAAAGACGAAGTGTTCGCACCGCTGGGGATTAGCTCGCCGCGGATCGGAAGGTCGCTGGCGAGCGAGCGGGCCGAGGGGGAAGTGAATTACTACGTCGTCAACGACGGCACGGGCGTGGCCGTCACCGGCCCGGCCGGGGGGAATGAAGATGAAAAAGTGCCGGTGAGCTACGGCGTCTGGCGGCAGGAGACGCTCGACGCCCACGGCGGCTGGATTGCTTCGACAATCGACCTGGCGAAGTTTGGGGCGGCACTGGACGTGGTTGAGGATGGCAAGGCGACGCGCGGGAAGCTGCTGTCAGCGTCGTCCGTCAAAGAAATATTCTCGCCGCGGATCGAGATGAAGAATCCCGAAGGGAAAGTCACAGGCCACTATGGCTCCGGTTGGATGCTGAAGAAGGATGCCGCGCTAGACGACTATGCCGCCCACGGCGGGGCGCTGGCCTGCACGGCGGCATCACTGATTCACTTCGATGACGGGCTCAACGTCGCCGTGCTCTTCAACCTGGGGCAGTCCGCCGACGGCAAGACGTTCCTGGCGCGTGAGGTAGAGGCCGGGCTGCTGGAGGCAGTTGCGAAAACCAGGCCGTGAGGCGCATCGAGCCTGTGCTGACGGCAGGCCGCTGGTTTTTTTCGCAGAGGCGCAAAGGCGCAGAGCTCGCAAAGGAATCTCTACGCGGCTCTTTCGTCACCCAATAGCCTGAACGTCGAATGGCGCTCTGCAACCTTGCCGAACCGCTCGACGAACACCACTTCGGTCCTTTCGATGGACAACTCTTCTAGGAGATCACAGGTTGCCTGATAGCCCGCATCCCGGTCGCCCGCTTGGCCCAAGAGCATCAGAGTTGCACCACTAAATCCAATTCCGGCGAACTCTAATCGCATCACGAAGGACGCTCGTGTGGTGAAATGACGATCGAGAGTCCCTGGCGAACGACTGATCTCCTCGACGACTTCCACAAGCGATCCGCGCCACTCGTTCAATCGTTCGACAAGCAACTCGATTTTCGGAATCAGCTCGCGGTTCACGTTGACTCCCGCCGCTTTTACCTTTCACTCTGCGATCTCTGCGCCTCCGCGCCTCTGCGTTAAAAGCAAATCACTCCGCGCCACTCTCAGGCGATGATGTCCCGCATCACCTGCCCGAAGTCGATCTCCAGCCGCTTGCGGCCGGGGATTTCCAGGCGATGGGAGTCGAGGCCGAGCTGGTGCAGGAGCGTCGCGTGCAGGTCGGTGACGTAGTGCCGGCCTTCGACGGCGTGGAAGCCCAGCTCGTCGGTCGCGCCGTGCGTGATGCCTCCCTTGATGCCGCCGCCGGCAAGAGCCACAGAGAAGCCGTAAGGATGATGGTCGCGGCCGTCGGAGCCTTGAGCGCCGGGCGTGCGGCCGAACTCGGTGCCGATGACGACGATCGTCTCGTTGAGTAGGCCGCGCTGTTTCAGGTCCCTGATGAGTGCCGCGATCGGCTGGTCCACCTGGCCGCAGAGCTTGCTGTGGCCGGCCTTAAGCCCGCCGTGAGCGTCCCACGAGCCGGCGCCGCCGTTAGAGCCGTGGAAAAGCTGCACGAACCGCACGCCGCGCTCCACCAGCCGCCGGGCGGCCAGGCACTGCGAGCCGAACTCCTTGGTGGGTGGCTTGTCCAGGCCGTAAAGCTGCTGGGTCGCCGCCGATTCCTCGGCAAAATTCACGACGTCCGGAACGGCCGTCTGCATGTGGAACGCCAGCTCGTACGACTTGATCCGCGCGGAGAGAGCCTCATCGTCGGGATACTCGACGGCCGACAGCTTGTTCAGCCGCCCGAGCAATTCGAACTCCTTCTGCTGCTCTTCGCGGAAGACGCTGCTTCCCGGCGCGGCAAACGGCAGCGGACTGGCCGGATCGACGGCCAGTTGAATGCCGTCGTGCTTGGGGCCGAGGTAATTGGCCCCATGCGCCCCGACGCCGCCGCAGCAGTCGGCAATCGGCGTTCCCATCACGATGAATTGCGGCAGGTTGTCGTTGAGCGAGCCCAGTCCGTAGTGGACCCAGGAGCCGATCGTCGGAAAATTCCCTTCCAGCGCGTGCCGCCCCGTATGGAACTGAAGCTGCGCGCCGTGGTTGTTGTCGGTGGTCCACATGCCACGGACCAGGCACAGGTCGTCGGCACACCACTGGCCGAGCGTCTGCCACCAGTCGCTGATTTCCAGGCCGCTCTGCCCGTGCTTCTGGTAACCGACCTGCATCGGGTAAATCTTGGGATGCACCTTGTGCAGACCTTCAATCACCTCGCGCAGGTTTTTCTTGAGATACGGCGACTCGAGAACGGCCTTGTACGGCGATTCCTCGAACGTCTTGTCGGCATACTTGTTGAGCTCGGGCTTGGGATCGAATGACTCCATCTGGCTCATGCCGCCGACGAGGAAGATCCAGATGACGCTTTTGGCTTTCGGGGTAAAGTGCGTCGCGGCAGAGGCCGCTTCGGTGCCTCGGACGACGCCGTCGCGCGCCAGCAGAGTCCCGAGTGCCAGGCCGGTGAAACCCATGCCGACATCGGCGAGGAATTGGCGTCTGCTGTGCCGCATTTTCCTGTCCTCCATCTTCCTGTCTTTTCCGTCCTGCGACGAACATAGCCCTATGCCATGATCTCTTTGATCGGCATTCCAAAATCCAAGTCTAACCGTTTCCGCCCCGGAATTTCCATCCTGCGGTGATCGAGCCCGAGGAGATGCAGCACCGTCGCGTGCAGGTCGGTGACATAGTGCCTGTTCTCGGCCGCATGGAAGCCAAGTTCATCGGTCGCGCCGTGGACGCAGCCTCGTTTGACGCCGCCGCCGGCCAGCGCGATCGAAAAACCATAGGGATGATGGTCGCGGCCGTTGGATTTCTCCGCTCCCGGCGTGCGGCCGAACTCGGTGCCGATGACGACCAGCGTCTCATCAAGCATGCCACGCTGCTTCAGGTCGCCGATGAGTGCCGCGATCGGCTGGTCGATCTCCAGGCAGAGTTTGGCGTGCCCTTCCTTCAAGTTGCTATGGGCATCCCACTGCCCTGCGCCGCCGCTGGAGCCGTGGAAGACCTGGATGAAGCGCACGCCGCGCTCCGCCAGCCGGCGAGCGACGAGAAGCTGTTGGCCAAAGACACGAGCATGCGGCGTTTCCAGGCCGTACGCCTTCTGCGTGGCCGTGCTCTCGGCTGCAATGTCCACCACCTCCGGCACTGACCGCTGCATCTGAAACGCAAGCTCGTACGACTTGATCCGGGCCGCCAGCGCCGGATCGTCGGGGTATTCGACCGCCGTCAGCTTGTTGAGCTTTCCTAGCAGCCCGAACTCGGCAAGCTGCTCCTCGCGGAAGACATCTTTTTCCGGAATGGCAAAGGGAAGCGGCGAAGCGGGGTCGGTGGAGAGCTGAATGCCGGCGTGCTCAGGCCCGAGGTAGTTGGCGCCGTGCCCTTGGACGCCGCCGCAGCAATCGGCCAGCGGCTTTCCGAGGACGCAAAAGCTCGGCAGATTGTCGTTCAGCGAGCCGAGCCCCCAGTGGACCCACGAGCCGACGGTCGGAAACGGCCCTTCGGCGACGTGGCGGCCGGTATGGAACTGTAGCTGCGCCCCGTGGTCGTTGTCGGTGGTCCACATCGACCGGACGAGGCACAGATCGTCCGCACAGTTGCCAAGCTGCGGGAACCAGTCGCTCATCTCCATGCCGCACGTTCCGCGCTTGCCATAGCCGATCTGCATCGGATAAATCTGCGGCTGGACCGGGTGATTGCCGGCGACGAACTCGCGAAGGTTTTTCTTGAGGTAGGGGGAATCCAGGACCGCTTTGTGCGGGCTTTCGGCAATCGTCTTGCCGGCGTGCTTGTTGAGCTCGGGTTTGGGATCGAAAGATTCCATGTGGCTCATGCCGCCGACGAGGAAGATCCAGATGACGTTCTTGATCCGCGGATGGAAGTGGGGCCCCTGGTATGGGCGGGCATCGGTCTCACTGGCTCGCAGGACCCCATCGCGGGCGAGCATTGCGCCCAGAGCTACGCCGGCGAAGCCCATGCCCAGGTCGGCGAGGAAGGCGCGGCGCGGGAGCCGAGAGGGGGAGAGAGGGAGAGGGGGTGAGGGGGAGATGTGTTGTTTCATGACTGTATTCTCCAATAGGTCCGACCTGCTCGTCTCCCACTCTCCCACTCGCCCCCTCTCCCACTCTTGCCTTACCGCACCGTCACAAAATCGTTGTGGTTCATCAGCACATGGACCAAATTCTCTCTCGCGCGCTGGGCCGGGTCGCTCGACGGCGGGACCAACGCGGCTGCGCCGGCGGTGAAGGCGGAAAGGGAACTGGCGTCGGACAATCGCTGCGATTGCTCGGCCAGGAATTCCAGGCAGGCTTGTAGCTCCTCGCCGCTCGGCTCGCGACAGAGGATGCGGACGAAGGCGCCCTCCACGAACTGCTTCGGCCCTTCTTCCGCCGCCACATTGCCCAGCGAATCGCTCAGCTTCTTGGCCAGCAGGCGGGATTGGGCCAGCGTCAGCGGGCTGTTGGCCATCGCCAAAGCCTGCTGCGGGGCGATGCTCTCGCTGCGGCGGTAGCATTCGACCACGTTGGCACTGTCGAACAGCGACAGGAACGTCATCTTCTTTTCCTTCGTCGAGCGGAAGTAGACGCTACGGCGGCCATTGGTCAACCCAGCGTTCTGGTCGATCTCCGGCCCCCCCATCGCCGGATCGAGGGAGCCCGCCACGAACAGCGTTGCGTCGCGGACGATCTCCGCCTCCAGCCGGCGCGGGTTGGCACGCCAGTAGTATTTGTTCTCCGAATCGATCTGGGCATTGCTCCTACCTGGCTCCTGGCTCCTGGCCCCTGGCTCCTGGCTCCTGGCTCCTGACTCCTGCCCCTTAGGGGACTGACGCCCCCCGCTCGCCGAGGATGCCAGTCGATACGTCTTGCTCATCACCATCAGCCGATGAATATGCTTCATGCTCCAGCCGCTTTCCATCAGCTCGACCGCCAGCCAGTCGAGCAGCGCCTGGTTAGTCGGGGACTTTCCGTTCATGCCGAAGTCGAACACGCTCGGCACCAGCGGCGAGCCAAAATGGCGCAGCCACAGGTGGTTGATCGCCACGCGGGCGGTCAGCGGGTTGTCCTTGGAGGTGATGAATTTTGCCAAAGCCAGCCGCCGGCCGGTGCTCGTTGCCGGATGGACGGGCGTCAAACGCGTGTAGTTCTCGTTCTCCTGGCCGACGGCGGCGACTGCCGCCTCGTTCGCTTTCTTCGCGGCGTCCAGCGCCGCCTCGGCATCCTTAGCCGCTTTCTCCGTGGCCATGTCGCCGGCCTTCACGGCCCGCTTGGTTTGCTCGACCTTCAGCGCGGCGGCGAGCAGGGCCTTCTCGGCGTTGACCACCGCCAGCTCGCGCTCGAGTTTTCCCGCCGCCAGCGCCAAATCCTTCGCATTCGCAGCCGGCGGAGATGCGTAGTTCGCCTGGTCGGCGGCAATCCGCGCTTCAACCGTCGCCACATGGAGCTGCGCTGCCGCCAGCGTTTTTTCGGCTATCGCGGCCTCTTTCTCCGTGTCGCTAATCGCCAATGCCAGCGATTCAGCGGTGACCATCGCGGCGGGCGCGGCTTTGCCGCCGGGCTCGACCACCGCCAGATCGCTCGGCAGCGCTTCGAGCGACGCCTGGAGAAACTCGGCCGTCGCGTCGTAGGTCCACAGAACCAGCTTCCCGTTTTCGGGCCGCGGCTCCGGCAGCTTGTACGCCAGCACGAACTGCCCGTCGATCCACACGTTCAACAGCGCGCCGCGAACGGCAATCTGCATGTCGTACTCGCGTCCCAGCTCGACCGCCGTGTTCTTGGGCATACTGGCGGGATACGAGTCGGCGCCCCCCTTCTTCTGCCACAGATGCGGACCGGGCGAAGCATGGCTCAAGTAAACGGCCAGCAAGTCTTTCTCGACCGCGTCGAACGCAATGCCGACCGATTTGTACGTGTCTCCGCCAGTCGTCTTCCAGCGGAGCTTGGCCACGAAATCCTTGGGATGCGGCTGGACGGAGGTCAGGCCGCACATCTCGTCTCGCGTGTCGCTCTGCGTAAGCTTGCCGTCCTTATATTCCCAGTTCCCCAGGCCGATCGTCCACAGATCGTCGCGCTGCCTGGAAAAATCATCCGCGATCAGCGGCTCGGGCTTCTTCGACTCCGGATCGGTTGGCTTGGATGCCGCGGCGACAAAATCCGCCTGCCTCTGCTTCGCCTCCGCGACCTTCTTCTGTGCCGCATCAAATGCCGTCTTGGCCGCCTCGGCATCCTTGCGGGCCGCGGCGAGCGTCTCCTCCTGCACGAACGGCTGCACCCCTTGGTAATAGGCCGCCGGCGTCAAGCTCACCGGCTCGACCTTGAACGCAACTTGCGCAAACAGCTTGGCTATCCGCGGCGCCAGCGGCTTGTCCTTCACCGGGTCTTTCTCATTGCCGCGGCTGAACAAGTAGGTCGGCGTATCGGCCTTGGCGTCGAATGCCCGCACGAGCCCGTCTTTCTCGACGTTGGCTTCGCCGGGCAGGCGGTCGGTCCGCACGTCGTACGGCTCGAAGATCGCCCGCAGTTGGTAATATTCCTCGTGCGTGATCGGATCGTACATGTGGCTGTGGCAGCGGGCGCAGTTGAAGGTCACGCCGAGGAAGGCCTTGCCGGTGTGCTCGACCGTGTTGTCCAGCCAGACGTTGCGGTTGAACTTGTACCAGTTGCGGACGAGAAAGCCGGTCGCCCGCAGCGTGTTTGGATCGTCGGGGGCCAACTCGTCGCCGGCCAGCATCTCTTCGACCATCCGGTCGTACGGTTTGTCGTCGTTAAGGGACTCGATGATCCAGTCCCGCCACCGCCAGATGTGCGGCTTGCTCTCGCGGACTTCCTTCCCATAGCCGTCCCAGTCGCTGTAGCGCCAGACATCCATCCAGTGCCGGCCCCAGCGCTCGCCGTAATGCGGGCTTTTCAGCAGCTCATCGACCACCCTTTCATACGCGTCGCTCGACGTGTCATTCAGAAACGCCTGGAGCTGCTCGGGCGTCGGGGGCAAACCGATCAGGTCGAGATAAATTCGCCGTAAAAGGACGTGCCGGGGCGCTGCTGCAACGGGCGTGAGCTTCATCTCCTCGTGTTTGGCTGCAATGAACGCGTCGATCGGATTGCGCACATACGCCGCATTCGCGGGAGTCGGCACGGTCGGCCGCACTGGTTTCTGAAACGACCAATGGTCGGGTTTTTCTTCGGCCCCCTCGGGTGGCCCTTTGGCTCCCTGGTCGATCCAGGCTTTGATCTTGGCGATTTGCTCGGCAGTTAGCGGCTGTCCCTCCGGCGGCATCTTCATGTCGTCGGTCGCCGTGATGCGTTGGATCAGCTTGCTCTCGCCGCTCTTGCCCGCGACGATTACCGCTCCGTCATCGCCTCCCTTCATCAGCGTGGCGAATTTGTCCAGCTTGAGCCCTGCTTCATGCTCCAATACCTCGCTGTGGCAACGGAAGCAGCGGCCTACCAGGATCGGACGGACCTCGCGGAGAAAATCGACATCCTCTGCCGCGGCAATCGGGCCGGCGACGACGGCCAGTCCAAGAACTGCGGCAAGAGACGGGAAGGACCGCATGCGGGCTCCTTGGGGGGCAAGGAGGAATGTAAAGTCGCGTGGGGAGCGACGTTAGGCAGGTAAGCCTTGATCGTACCCGGCGGACTGGTGCAGAGCAAGTTGTACCCGTAGGTCCCCCCTGCCGGGACGGACCTGAGTCGCGCATCAAAGGCAATCAAGTAGAGGTCCCGTCCGGCAGACGGAACCTACATTCATGGCCAGAGGGCCGCCAAGAGATACACGCCGGTCAAGAAGACGAAGATCAGCGTCAGCACGCCTTCCCCCGCCCAGAGCCACCAGGCGGTCAAATACGGCCGCGCGTCGAGTACCCATTGCAGCGCCAGGCGAATTCCCCAGAAGGCGACCAGATAGCCGCAGATGCTGCGGGCCAAGAGCGAGCCGCTGGCGAGCTCCGTCGCATTGATCATCACGATCAGCCCCAGGCCTAGGATCGCCAGCACGACATAGCCGCCGTAAACCCAAAAGAGCTGCCGCGTCAACTTCGGCAGTGGCGCGAGTTGGCGCGACCAGTCGAGCCGCACGGGGACGATGGCCGACGCCACCAGAACGCATGTCTGGACGATCCCGGCAGCCAACAGGAGTTGTGGGAGAATAGCTCGCATGGTGTTTTTCATCGTAGGTCCCGCCTGCCGGGCGGGACCTGGAATCGGCGATGTAAAAGTGAAGGGATAGGGTCCCGTCCGGCAGACGGGACCTACTAATCCGGCAGACGGAACCTAAAGCGCTCCAATCGCCTCCATCAACGGCAGGATCACGTTCTGCCGCCAGGGTCCATGGAACAAGAGACCGGCTGGCGCGAACACCACGAACATCGCCACACCCCACCCTCTCCAGCCGGCATCGAGTCCCAGTCGTTTCGCCACCGCCGATCGCTGGAGCAGGGTTGCCGCTCCTTGAATCAGAAAGTACAGCGTCGGCAGACCGTATCCGCCGCGTGCCGAGACCGAGATCACGAAATCGTGGATGATCCCGCTGAACAGGAACACGGCGGCCAACCCCGCGGCAGCGCCAAAGCGTCGCGTCACGGGCAACAAGACGAGCCGATACGCCAGGTCGCGGAAGGCTGTATTCCAGCGACGGCCCCAGAAGTCTGCCAGGGTGGCGGATTTCCACGGATGGTCCATCAGCGGCCGAGCGTGAATGCCGCGGTATCTCCAGGCGCACGACAGCAGCTCCAGCAGCCCGAAATGTCCGAGGAAAATCAGTCCCGCCATTGCGATCCAGGCCGCCAAGTCGGGAAACCACCACATCCAGCGCACCGCGCCCCAGATCATGGCGGCTCCCAGCACCGACATGAATGCGGCTTCGATCCACTCACTGTAAGTGGGACGAAGGCGGGGCTGTTTGGGAGCGAGCAGGAAAGCGACCGGGTCCATCCCCGGCCAGGCGAACCAATAGCCGAGCCGGCGCGACGCATCGGCTAGGCGCGGATCGACGAGCGTCCACGTCGCCGCCTTGCAGCCGGCAAGCGTCGCCACCGTCAGCCAGCACATCGCCTGCCACGGCGGCAAATTCCCCGCTGCCATGAGCGTCACGCTGGGAAACAGCAGTAAGCAAGTCCAGGCCCAGATCACGTTCCGTTCCTCCTCCGAGTGGCCTAACCGCATCTGGCCGGTAGACTTAACCCTTTTCGTCTCTCCAATTATTCGCAACCACTGATGCCGCAAGCCCCATTCGGTCAACCGAATTCCGGCATCGTCTGGCCGCTGGTGATTCTGGCTGCGCCCGTGCTGGCGGAAGAGTCGCTCAACATGCTGGTCGGCTACACCGACTGGTACCTGGCCGGTCACTTTCTTCCAGGAAGCGAGCCCAAGGCGGCGATGAGCTTCATCGCGTACTTCCTGTGGATCCTGACGACGATGTTCGCCTTCGTCGGCATTGGGGCGACGGCGCTCATCGCCCGTGCGACCGGAGCGGGCGACCGGCAACTGGCCCGCGGCGTCTTTCACCAGGCGATGTTTGCCGGCGCTATTCTGGCGGTCATCGTCGCCGCGCTCACCTGGTTTGGCGCCCCGCACTTGATCCGGCTGATGACTCCCGATCCGCGTTCGGCGGCACTGGCGCGCGAATTCGTCCGCGTGATCGTGCTGGCGGTGCCGGCCATCATGATCGAGCAGATCGGCACGGCGTGTCTGCGCGGCGCGGGAGACACCGTCAGCGGCCTCGTCGCTCGGCTGGCGCTCAACCTCGTTAACATCGTGGCTAGCACCTCGCTGGTCACCGGCGCGCTGGGCCTGCCCAGGCTGGGCATTGCCGGACTGGCGATCGGCACGACCTGCGGCCACTGGTGCGGGGCGGCGATCATTCTGGCGATCCTGCTCCGCGGGCGTTTTGGGCTGAAGTGGTCGTGGCCGCAGGCGCGTTACGACGGCGAGCTGACGCGGCGAATGCTGCGGATTGGCCTGCCGGGGGGCTTCGACCTGATCTCGGTCATTGCCTGCCACATGGTTTACGCCTGGATCATCTTCCGGCTGGGAACGGAAGCTGCGGCCGCCCATGGCCTGGGGGTGCAGATCGAGGCGCTGTCGTACTTGCCGGGGAGTGCATTTGCGGTCGCAGCGGCAACCCTGGCGGGACAATCGCTAGGAGCCGGGCGCGCCGATCTGGCCGCGCGTCGCGTTGCCGTCGCTTGCTCTGGCGCGGTCGTGGTCATGTCGCTCTCTGGGCTGCTGTTTTACTTTGGCGGCGGCATGCTGGCGATGTTCTTCACGGGCGAGGATTCTCCCGTCACGAGGCACACGGCGGAGCTGCTCAAGATCGTGGCCTGCGCCTGCCCGGCGATGGCTCTGCTGCAAGTGCTCAGTGCGGCGCTCCGGGGCGCGGGCGACACACGACTGCCGCTGGTCATTACGTTCGTGGGATTGGTTGGCGTGCGGATTCCGTTGGCGATGGTGCTGGCCTGGTCGGCCGTGCCGGTGTCCAGCGACCTGGTCATTCCTGGGATGCAGTTGGGCGTAGCGGGAGCGTGGCTGGCGATGGTGCTGGATGTGACGTTGCGGGCCACTCTGATCCTGGCGCGTTTTGCCGGCGGAAGTTGGCGGCATGTGCGAATATAAACGAAAAAGAACCTCCCGCTGCCCAGTCGGAAGGTTCAAGCGTGCGGTTCGCGGAAGGCGCGGATGTTGGCAAAATGATCCGCGCACCTCCGTGGTTCTGTTGCCTGTATTCCGGGCGAAGAGCCTTAGGCCGCGTCGTCTCCAGCATCGGCTGCCGGCGCCGGCGTTTCGCTGGCGGGCGGTGCAGGTGATTCGCTTCCTGGAGCCGGAGCGTCATCGGCGGGAGCAGGCGATTCGCTGCGCGGAGCGGGCGATTCACTGCGTGGCGCCGGCGAGTCCGACGGACGATCTTCAGCCGGCGGAGGCGGAGGTGCGTCCTCTTCGGTTCGCGCATCAGCGCGGGCGCGTGCTCCTACGCCATCTTCGTCAACGCGAGCGCGGCCTTCGACGTCCGCATCCGTTCGCGCGCGAATGCCGCCCTCATCGACGCGAGCGCGACCTTCGATGTCAGCGCCGGCGCGAGGGCCGCGGTCCGATTCCGAGCGGAGGTCGCCGTCCACGCGTGCTCCCCCATCGGCTTCAAAGCCGCGGGCGCTTCGCGCGCCGGGGGCGTAGTCAGGTCCGACGTTGGGAGCTACAGGAACGCCCTGGCCGCGGTAATAGCCGTTGCCGCCGTAGTAGGCTCCGCCGCCGTACGCCGCGCCGCCATATTTGCCGTTGCTGTAGTAGGCCCCGCCGCCGCAGCAACCTCCGCGGCCAGGGTGGCGGTGACGGTGATGGCGATGCCCCCCGCCGCAGCCGCCGCCATTACAGCCGCCGCCATAGTAGCCGCCGCCACCTCGGCGAAACAGCCAGCCGGCATCGGCCGTGCCGTGCATGAGAGCGAAAACGAGCGCGCCAAACAGCGTGGCGAGCGTGGTCCGAAACCAGAATCGAGTCATGGAATTCCTCCTGCGGGCAAGACCCGCGCGCCTAGTGGTAACCCCGATGCGCAGTCGTAGTCCGCGACCGGGCGACAAAGTAGTAAGCCGCCTGATCAGCAAAAGCCGCGCCATCCGCACAGCTTCCCTGGCAAGAAGTGCCCGCCCTGTCCGGTCAAACTCCTTACGGACGAAGAAGATGCGCTGGTTACGGGCAACGGCTCAACGGAGCGGCTGCGAAGATGGAGTGACGACGGCCGAGTACCTTGCGGCCCCCCTAAGTCACGCTGTCCGGGTTTGACAACTTGACTGCCATCAGGGGCGACAAAATGCGCCCGTCAATCAGGGGGCCAGCAGCATTCGGCTCGGCGACTCCAGGTAGTCGATCACGTCGTTGAGAAAACGCGCGGCGACAGCCCCGTCCACCAGCCGATGGTCGTAGGAGAGCGATAAAGGCATCATCAGCCGCGGCACGATCTGGTCGTCCACCACTACCGGCAGCTTGCGCGATCGGCCCACCAGCAGAATGGCCACTTCCGGCGTGTTGATGATCGGCGTGCTGTAGGTGCCGCCGATCGCGCCCAGGTTGCTGATCGAAAAGGTGCTCCCCTGCAAATCGGCCGGCGTGAACTGGCCGTCGCGGACGTTGTCGACAATCTGCGCCAGCGCCCGCGCGATGTCGGGAATGCTCATCTCGTCAGTCCCGCGCAGGCTGGGAACCACGAGGCCCCGCTCCGTATCGACGGCAATGCCGATGTTGATGTATTCCTTGTAAAGAATCTGGTCGCTCGCCAGATCGAGCGAGGCGTTGATCACCGGGTGGTTCTTGAGCGAGTTGGCGACCGCCTTGATCACGAACGGCAGGCTGGTGAGCTTGATCCCCTTCTTGGCGTAATCTTCCTTGCTGCTCGCGCGGATCTTTTCCAGCTCGGTCACGTCGGCATCGTCGAAGTTGGTGACCCGCGGCACCGTGGACCACGACTCGTGCATCTTGGCGGCAATCGTCTTGCGAATCTTGGTGACCCGCTCGATCCGCACCGGCCCCCACTGGTCGTGATGCGTGGCCGTGCTCGTCTTGGCCTTGCCATCGGCCGCCGGGGCCTGGCTGTGGCTGCGCACGACGGCGAGAACGTCCTCGCGGGTGATCCGTCCACCCTCGCCGGTGCCGGTGACGCGCGACAAGTCAACGCCGACCTCGCGGGCGAAGCGGCGGATCGCCGGTCCGGCGGCAATCTCTCCCCCTGGGACTGCCGGCGGCTCGTTAAGAACGACGGCCGAACCGCGTGCGGGAGCTGGCGCCGGCGGCTGCCTGGCTGGCGCTGGGGCCGGCTGAGGCGCGTTGGGAGTTGGTGCTGGCGAAGCGGCTGGCTTTTCTGCGGGCGGCGGAGCGGGCGCTTTGGGAGCTTCGGGCTTGGCGGCGGGCGGTTTAGGAGCGGCGGTTTTTTGTGCGGCCGGCTTTTCCGCAGCGGGCTTGGATCCACCGGATGACGGGGACGCCCCAGCCGCGGCCGCTTCGAGCGTCAGCAGCAACGCGCCCGAAGGTATCGTCTGACCGCTCTTCACGTGGACCTTGAGGATCTTGCCCGCATGGCTGCTAGGAACCTGCACGGTGGCTTTGCCCGTTTCCAATTCGATGATTCCCTGATCCTTGGCGATGACGTCCCCTTCCTTGACGAAGACTTCCAGGACGTCCCCTTCAGCGACGCCGTCGCCAAGATTCGGGAGTTTGACTTCGGTGGACATGGGGGAAGGGTTCAGGGTTCAGGGTTCAGGGTTCAGGGTTCAGGGTTCAGGGTTCAGGGTTCAGGGTTCAGGGTTCAGGGTTCAGGGTTCAGGGGTCGGAGGTCAGGGGTCAGGGGTCAGGGGTCGGAGGCACGAGTGTCCTTCCTGAACCCTGAACCCTCCTCACGCAAAGTACGGGTCCACTTTCTCCGGATTCACTCCCAGGTCCTTGACGGCCTTGGCCACTTTCGCCGGCTCAAGCTCGCCGAGCTTTGCCAGCCTATACAAGGCGGCAATCGTGATGCACTCGGCATCCACCTCGAAATGCCGCCGCAGGGCCGCTCTCGACTCGCTCCGCCCCATGCCATCGGTCCCCAGGCAATACAGTCCGCCCGGCACCCACGGGTTGACCTGCTCGCTCACGGCTCGCACGTTGTCCGACGCGGCAATGTACGGGCCGACCTGGCCGTCGAGGGCCGTTTCCAGATAGCTTTTTCGCGGCGCCTTGTCCGGGTGCAGCATGTTCCACCGCTCGCAGGCGTGGCCGTCGCGCCTGAGCATCGTGTAGCTCGTCACGCTCCAGACGTTCGACCCGATGCCAAACTTCTGATGAAGCAGTTTCTGCGCCGCTAATGCGCACCGCAGGATCGAGCCGCTGCCAAAGAGCTGCACCGTCGGCTTCTTGCCATCGGCCGCTTGCGAGGAGAACTTGTAAATGCCGCGGACGATGCCCTCCTGCACTCCGGCAGGCATCGGCGGCATTTCGTACCCCTCGTTGTGGACGGTGAGGTAGTAGATCGCCGTCTCGCCGTCTTGATAGAGCCGCTTGAGACCGTCCATGACGATCGTCGCCGTCTCGAAATGAAAGGCCGGGTCGTACGGCCGCACGGTCGGAAATGCGATGGCGTTCAAGTGGCTGTGGCCGTCTTCGTGCTGGAGCCCTTCGCCGTTGAGCGTCGTCCGCCCGGCAGTCCCGCCAATCAAAAACCCCTTGACGCGCTGGTCGGCCGCCGCCCAGATCAAATCGCCGATTCGCTGGAAGCCGAACATCGAGTAGTAGATGAAGAATGGGATCATGTTGATCCCGTGCAGGGCGTAGGCGCTTCCGGCGGCAATAAAGCTCGACATGGCCCCCGCCTCGCTGATCCCCTCCTCGAGGATCTGGCCGTCCTGGGCCTCCTTGTAATACATGAACTGGTCGCTATCGACCGGGTCGTAGAGCTGCCCCGTGTGGGAGTAGATGCCGACCTGGCGGAACATTCCCTCCATGCCGAAGGTGCGGCTCTCGTCGGGGACGATCGGCACGACCTGGCGGCCGATCTTCTTGTTCTGGCAGAGCCGGTCGAGGATGCGGACAAAGCCCATCGTCGTGGAAAGCTCTTTGCCGTTGTCGCGCTCGACAATGTTCTTGATGTCGTCGTACGCCGGCACTTCCATCTTGGGAATGGCCGTGTTGCGGCTGGGGATATACCCGCCGAGGGCCTCGCGCCGCTCGCGGAGGTACTTCATCTCCTGGCTGTCTTCCGGCGGACGATAGAAGGGCGCCTGGGCCACGTCGTCGTCGGAGAGCGGAATGCCGAAGCGGTTGCGGAAGTGCATCAGGGTATCAATATCGAGCTTT
>DATKDU010000064.1:0-20917 GCA_035512595.1 Pirellulaceae bacterium | reverse complement strand
GTCCCCTTCTTCCAGCCGGCTGTCAAATTCGTTCGGCGAAAGCTGAGCCAGCGGAAAGCGATGTGGCAGGCGGGCCGTGCGTCCCGGCAAGTAGGCACAGTCGTGCTCGTCGTCGAAGACTACGATTTCGCCGCAGTGCATGAGGCATTCCGGTCGGCGTGGATCTCGATCTCACCGCTCGTGGCAGAAAAGGTGGAACGGACCGGCGCTGTCGTTGCTAAGTCCGCAATTTCGCCGAAGCCCTGGGAACGGCGACACCGTCAATCAAAGTCACCCTGCGAACTCTGGCTACTCGAGTCATTATAGACGTCGAACTCATGGAAATGCTCTGGCGGGGGCGTCTCAAACTTGGTTATTTCCTTGCGCCAGAACAAATTCACATCGACGTTCGCAGGACCGTTTCGCTGTTTCCCAATGATAATCTGAGCCTTTCCAGTGTGCTCTTGGCGTTTGTCGATCGGGCAATAGACTTCTTCGCGATGCACGAACAAGACAACATCCGCGTCCTGTTCGATGGCGCCGGACTCGCGTAGATGGCTGAGTTTGGGACGATTATCACGGGACACCTCGGCTTGGCGGTTGAGTTGAGCCAGACACATCACCGGTACCTCCATTTCACGAGCCAATCCTTTCAGGCGACGCGCAATCTTCGCCACTTGCTCCTGTCGCGGGTCTCTAGCGTTATCTGGCTCAATAAGTTGGAGGTAGTCGATTATGATCAATCCCAATCTGCCTTGCCGACGCTTAATTCGGCGAGCAGCCGCCGCAATTTCCGTCACTGTGCGGCTGGGAGCGTCGTCCACATAGAGTGGCGTCTGGCTAAGCATGCTCGATTTTTCCACCAGCCGCCGGCGGTCATCGTCGCTGATGGTGCCGTTGCGCATCCGATGGCCGTTGACGCGGGCCGTCGAGCAGAGGAGGCGATCGGCCAATTCCAGCGAGGACATTTCCAGGCTGACGAACAACGTTGGGATGTTTTGCCTCACCGCGACGTCTTCGGCGACATTCATCGCAAACGCAGTTTTCCCCATCGATGGCCGGGCCGCGAGCACAACAAGTGAAGACTTCTGCAACCCTCCGGTGAATTCGTCGAGCTTCTCAAACCCGTAATCCACGCCGCCGGCATCGTGTTCCCCCTTCATGCGGGCGTCGAGCCGGTCCATTGCCTCGTGCAGAATCTCCTTAATTGGCTGGACACTCGAATCGCCACGATTGTCGAGGATGGAGAAGATCTTCTGCTCGGCTTGGCCGAGAAGTTGCGGGCCCTCCTGCGCCTCATCGTACGCATCGCGCAAGATTTCAGTCGCCGCCAAGATCAACGACCGAAATGTTGACTTCTGGCGAACGATTTCAGCGTAAAAGATGGCATGTGCTGCGTGGGGAACCGCGTTAACGATCTTGCTCAAATGAGCTGCGCCACCGACGACCTCCAAATCGCCGGCGGACTTTAGCCGGTCCATCAACAGTGTAAGGTCGATCTTTTTGTTGGCTTCGTGTAGCGCCAACATGTGGGCAAACAGGCGGCGGTTGGCGTCGTCGTAGAAGTCATCGGGACGCAGGATCATCACGACGTCGTCGAGGACGTCGGGCAGTAAAACGATGCTCCCCAGCACGCCGATCTCGGCCTGCAAGTCGAACGGCGGCGCTCGATCGATCAGATCGCCGCCCAGCGCAGGCGGTCGGCGCGGCGCTTCCGTGCGGTCGAGTCTGCGGGCAGTGCTCATGAACGATCCTCCCTGAAGCTTCCGTGAACTGGACTTCTGACGAAGGCGATTATAGCGTGCGCAGCCAGGTCATGCCGCCGCGCGGCTGGCGCAGCAAAAAACCCGCCGTGAATCTGCGGCGGGTTGCTGTTTCGCTCAGCGAAGAACCTGTCGATGGCGGCTACTTTTTCTCCGCTTTGGGACCCTTCTCGCTCTTTTCGGGCGCCTTTTCCACCTTCTCGATGGGCTGGTCGGCAACGACGGTCGGCACGACCCACACCTTCAGTTCGGCTTCGATCTCGGCGTGCAAGTGAACTTTGACCGTATACAGCCCCAGTTCCTTGAGCGGCCCTTCCAGCCGCACCTGATCGGACGTGATGTGGAAGCCCCCTTGCTTGAGTGCCGCGGCAATGTCGTTGGCGTTGACGCTGCCGTATAGATGCCCTTCGTCGTTGGCGTTGGCCTCGATGGTGATGCTCTGCTTGGCGATCTGCTCGGACAGTTGACGGAGGCTGGCCAGGCGGGCCCGTTCGATCTCCTGGAGCTTGGCCCGGTGCTTCTCGACCATCCGTTTGTGGTGGTCGTTGGCGACGGTGGCCAGCCCCTGCGGCAGCAGATAATTGAGGGCATAGCCGCGGCGGACGGCGACGACGTCCCCCTGCTTGCCAAGGTGATCGACCGACTGGATCAACAGGAGTTGCACCTGGTTGTTGTGGCCTTCGGGCTTGGGAAGGGGTTTGAAGCGTCGATGGGCCGTGGCACTCTTGCTCATATCAATTTCCTAATCGTTAAAACGGAATGTCGTCACCGGGGGGAGGAGCGGCGGCTTGCGCAGGCCGTGGCACCGCTGCACTTCGTGGCGAGGGACCTGCGTCCGGTTCGCCATAATCGCCCGTGTCATACTGCGGTTGACCGCCGCCGCCACCGCGCGTCCCTCCACTGCCCCCCTGACGGCTGCCGATCAATTGGAGCCGCTCGCCAACGACGTGGAGCTTGGAATGTTTCTTGCCGTCCTGTTCCCAGGTATCTAACTTCAGCCTGCCCTCAATGAAGACTGGCGAACCTTTGCTCAAGTATTCACCCGCGATCTCAGCGGTTCGACCCCAGAGTGTTACTTGCACGAAAGTGACTTCTTCAATCCACTCTCCGGTCTGCTGATTTTTTCGCCGATCGTTGACGGCCATTCCCATATCGGTGACAGCCAATCCGCTCGACGTATATTTCAACTCAATATCGCGGGTCACATTTCCCAACAGGATGACTCGATTGTGGCTGGCCATTGTTACGGTTCCTTATCGCGGCGAAGGAGCGGGCCGGGCCCGAACGTGAACAATTGACCGGAAAACTAACCGATCCTGCGGCCGGTTGCAAGCTGCGCACGGGGCAATTTGCCCCTCCCTTTCGGCCGACCCTATTCCACGCCGGCGCCCACGGGCTCGTCCACCTCGGTCTCGATCGGCTCGGCGGCCGGGGCTGCTTCCACGGGCTTGGCGCGGCCCCCCGTCTTGGCGTGCTCGACCAACGCGTCCACCAGCCGCGGTTCCACCAGCAGCGTCAGCGTCCGCACGACCGCCTCGTTGATCCGCAACTCGCGGTTGAACTCGGTCAGCTTGCTCGAATCGAGCCGCATGTAGGTGAGCCAGTAGGTCCCCTTACGGTGCCCCTTGATCGGGTACGCCAGCTTCTGCTCGTTCCACAGCCGGCTGACCAGGATCTCACCCCCCAATTGGGTCACCAGGTTCTGCACCGTCGCGGCCAGTCCGTTTTGATCCTGGGCGTATTTGTTGGAGTCCAGGATCACCATGTTCTCGTAAACGTTCAGCGCCAAGGGTCAACTCCTATCCGTTGCGATTGGTGGTTTCTGCATTGTATTGGTTCATTGCCGGTCCAATCCCCTGCTCGACCCACAGGACGGCGGCGTCTGCCGCCTTGTCGAGCGCGGGTTGAATCTCGGCTTGCTCCTCGGTGGTGAAGCGGCCCAGCACGTATCCCGTCACGTCGCGACCTGGCGGCGGAATTCCAATCCCGATTCGCAGCCGCGAGATTTCATCCGTTCCCAGCCGGCGAATCACGTCTTCCAAACCCTTCTGGCCTCCCGACGTCCCTTTGGCCCGCAATCGGAGTTTGGCCAGCGGCAGATTCATATCGTCGCAGACGACGAGCAGGTCGGCATTCTCCACCTTGTAAAAGTCCCGTGCCGCCAGCACGCTCGCGCCGCTCAAGTTCATGTAAGTCAGCGGCGTCAGCAGTAAGGCCTTCTGACCGGCAATCGTGGCTTCGACCGTTTCTCCTTGAAATCGAGCCCGGGGTGTCGCGGTGGCAAACCGGGCGGCAAGCCGGGCGAGCACCTCGAACCCCACGTTGTGTCTGGTTCCTTTGTATTGGGCACCTGGGTTTCCCAGGCCAACGACAAGTTTCATACCAGCCGCCCCTACGGCATTCCGCGGCGGCCCGCTTACTCTTCCTCCGCCTCTTCGTCGGCCGGCTTCTCCTTCTTGATCAGCTCGGGCTCGACCGCCCCTTCGGCAGGCGTCGGCGCCTCTTCTTCTTCCACCATCGGCGCCACGCACTGCACGATCACCACGTCTGGCGGCGTGACCAAATTCGCCCCTTCCGGCAGCTTCACTTCCGAGGCGTGAACCGCCTGGTCGAGGTGCAATTCGGCAACATTGACCTGAATCTTCTCGGGAATTGACGCCGCCGGGCACTCGATATCGATCTCGTGCGTGATGAATTGGATCACGCCTCCTTCGGTCGTCCCCACGGCAGTGCCGCGAAGCTCGATCGTGACGGTGGTTTCCACCATTTCGGTGGCCGAAACGCGGAGCAAATCGACGTGCAGCACCGATTTGCCGAAGGTGTCCCACTGCACGGCCCGCAAGAGGGCGCTGTCGGCCACGTCGCCGCGGAGGGTCAGCAGCTTGCCCCCGCGTTTGATCACTCCGAACAACTCGTCCGACGCGATGACCAGGTTGACGTTGGCCTCGCCGTGACCATACAGGATGGCGGGGATTCTTCCCGCCTGCCGCAGTCGCCGCATGCGGGAGGAACCGGTTTCGTTGCGTGATTGAACGTGAAGGGTATCAGGCATGAATGACAACTCAACGGGTGCGCGACTTGATACGGCCGTGCCGAACACAAGTCCCGAATTGACACCGCCCTAGGGCGAATGTTCGCTTGGGTGGAAACCCCTAATTGTGCCAAATTCAGGGCCACTGACAAGCCCGACGCGGGAAAATTCATCCGCGAACCTCATGGCCAGATTCCCAATACCCTCGCACCCTCATACCCCGATACGGGTGTCGGGGTATGAGGGTGTCCGGGTGTGGGGGATGTTGAAGCGATCGATCTCGTGTCGGCGACTGCCAGGAATCCCTTGCCCCAAGTTGGCCTGGGGAGTAAGGTTAAGCCGAGAGTTGAAATCTATCGGCACCGGTATTTTCCGCCAGACAACCCATGCCCAAAGCGACCAAGAAGGCCTTTGAATACGTCGAACCGATCGGTGCCCGCGTGCTGGTGCGAAAGGACGACCCCAAGCGAGAGACCAAAGGCGGCATCGCCCTGCCCGACGCCGCCGAAATCCCCACCATCACCGGCCGCATCGTCTCCATTTCCGCCCAGATCGAAAACGACGACGACTTGCCATTGCGGCAGTACGACAAGATTCTGTTCCACCCCAAGAACGCCATTCCCGTCGATTTCGAGTCGGACAACCAGCTCTTCGTGATTCCAGTGGAAGACATCGTGGCCGTATTTCGGCGGGATGCGCCCGAGGAACGAACCGAGCCGTAACTGACTTGAGGCTTGCCGCTACAATGCGCTGCGGATGGCCGACCAATCTGCCCGACTGCCGCAGCCATGAGCGACGTCACCCGCATCCTCTCGCAAATCGACTCCGGCGATCCGGCCGCCGCCGAGCAGCTTCTGCCGCTGGTCTATGACGAGCTGCGGAAGCTGGCCGCCGCCAGGCTCGCGCAGGAGAAGCCGGGCCAGACGCTGCAGGCAACGGCACTGGTACACGAGGCGTATTTGCGGCTGGTGGTACTGGTCAGG
This sequence comes from Pirellulaceae bacterium, assembly GCA_035512595.1. Taxonomy (GTDB): domain Bacteria; phylum Planctomycetota; class Planctomycetia; order Pirellulales; family Pirellulaceae; genus DATKDU01. The sequence continues at coordinate 15,161 of DATKDU010000064.1, read as the reverse complement.
GGTCAGAGCAGAGGATTCAGGGAGGTATTCGGCGGGATGCCGGTGTACGATGAACCCCCGTGCGCAGTTGTCTGCGTATGGGCGCACTCATGAGCGAAGACCGCAGCGAAACCAGGCGGGATGTGGAGCGAATTGCCGCAGGAGACCAGGCAGCACTGGCGGGAGTGTTTCAGCAGTATCGCTCCCGGCTGCGGCGGATGGTCCAATTGCGGCTCGATCGCCGGCTCCAGGGGCGAGTCGATCCGTCGGACGTGTTGCAAGAGGCCTTTTTGGACATCTCCCGGCGGGCGGTTGAATACGCCCAGCGCGCCGACATGCCGTTCTTCCTTTGGCTGCGGATGATGACCGGCCAGAAGCTGCTGGAGGTCCACCGCCGCCATTTGGGGACGCAGTCGCGCGATGCCGGTCGCGAGATCTCCCTCTGCCAAAGCTACCCCGAGGTCAACTCCCACCTGCTGGCCTCGCAGCTCTTGGGGCACTTCACTTCCGCCAGCCACGCCGCCATGCGAGCCGAGCAACAGGTGCGGCTGGAAGAAATTCTCAATAACATGGAGCCGATCGACCGCGAAATCCTCACCCTGCGGCATTTCGAGGAGCTGTCCAACAGCGAAGTGGCCCAGGTGCTGGAAATCAGCAAGTCGGCCGCCAGCAACCGCTATATCCGTGCCCTCATGCGACTCAAGGATCACTTGTCGGACCAGTCCGGCATCTTTTGACGGAGCCTCGCCATGAACGTCACCGAATCGACCCCGAATGTGATCGATGTGATTGCCGAGGAGTTTGTGGAGCGGTTCCGCCAGGGGGAGCGGCCGGCCATCAGTGAGTACGAAGCAAAGTACCCCGAGCAGGCGCAGGCGATCCGCGAACTGTTCCCGGCGCTGGTCGTCATGGAGCGGCTCAAGCCGGAAAGCAAGCCGGTGCCGACGAGCAGCCAGGCGGAATGTGCGTCGGAGGTGGCGTCGCTGGGGAGGCTCGGCGACTACCGCATCGTGCGGGAGATCGGCCGCGGGGGCATGGGGATCGTGTACGAAGCGGTGCAGGAGTCGCTGGGACGGAAGGTGGCCTTGAAAGTGCTTCCCAAGCAACTGATCGGGGACGACTCGCGTCAGGCCCGTTTCGACCGCGAAGCGCGGGCCGCGGCCCGGCTGCACCACACGAACATCGTCCCCGTGTTCGGCGTGGGCCAGGAGTGCGGCCTGCACTACTACGCCATGCAGTACATCCACGGCCTGGGGCTGGACGAAGTGCTGCGGGAGCTCAAGCGGCTGAAGAACAAAGATCGAGAACCTTCGTCGGCCAAAGACGGTTCGCCGGCGTCGGCGGCCGACAAGCCGCAGCACGAGGTGACCGCCACAGTGACGCAGGCGCTGCTCACGGGCCAGTTTGATCCCCCGGGTAGCGCGGCTAGGGAAACGCCCCAGGTTGCCGCTAGCAGCACGCCTCCCACACTAACCCGAAGCGCAAGCGAGGGAATGGACACGGCCAAGGCGCGCCTGTCGCAGACGCTGCGCCTCTCGGAGTCTTTCACTCTGCCCGGCGTGGCCCTCTCGGGAAGCAACAGCAACAGCACAATCGCTCAGAGCGTGGCCCGGCTCGGCATTCAAGTCAGCGAGGCCCTACACTACGCCCACGAGCAGGGAGTGCTGCACCGCGATGTGAAGCCGTCGAACCTGCTGCTGGACACCCGCGGCACGGTCTGGGTCACCGACTTCGGCCTGGCCAAGGCGGACGACCAGCGGGACCTGACGGAGACGGGGGACGTGCTGGGGACGCTGCGGTACATGGCCCCTGAGATGTTTTCTGGCAAAGCCGACCGGCGGAGCGACGTCTACTCGCTGGGGCTGACGCTGTACGAGCTGCTCGCCCTGCGTCCCGCCTTCGACGAAGCGGACCGCGGCCGGCTGATCCGGCTGGTGCTGAACGAAACTCCCCCGCGCCTGCGGAACCTTGACCCGTCGATCCCCCGCGACCTGGAGACGATCATCCACAAGGCGATCGACCGCGAGCCGTCGCACCGATATGCCTCGGCACAAGAATTTGCGGACGACCTGCAGCGTTTCTTCACCGACGAGCCGATTCACGCCCGCCGGCCGTCGGCCCTCCAGCGGCTGGCAAAGTTTACGCGGCGGCACCGGGCCGTCATCGCCACCGCCTGCCTGTGCCTGCTGATTGGCACGGTGCTATTGGCCGGCACAATCGGCTGGGCGGTCCGCGACCGCGTGGCGCAACAGGCAGAATTTGTACGCGAACGCTCGGAGCGCCAATCTCGCCTGACGGCCCAGGTCGAGTCGATCCTCGACGAAGTGCACCGCCGGCAGCAGGAGCAGAAGTGGCCGGAGGCGCTGGCCGCGGCAAAACAGGCCCGGACCGCCGCGGCGGGGGGAAAGGTGGAACCGGCAGTTGACGCTCAGGTCGGGAGGGCGCTGCGGGACCTGGAAATGCTGCAACGGCTGGAACAAATCCGCCTGGAACGGGCTGCAGTCCGGGAGGGCAAATTCGACGCTACGGGCGCGGCCGCGGCCTACGCGCAGGCCTTCCGCGACTTCGGAGTCGATCTCGAGCAGTTGCCCCCGCACGAGGCCGTTTCCCGACTCAAACAACACTCGGAAATCGGGTTGCCCCTTGCGGCGGCGCTCGATGATTTTTCAGTGGTTCGCACGCGGGCGTTCGGCACATCCGATGCCGGCCGACTGTCCCTTGTCGCGGTCGCCCGAGGACTCGACCCTGATCCCACGCGCGATCGGTTGCGGGCGTTGTTGGGACGAACTGTATCGCCTGAGCTACGTGACGAGCTGCGCACAGCGGCGGAGTCGATCGACGTGGCCAGGCAGCCTCCCGCCACGCTGATGCTGTTCGCCGGCATGTTGCGGCGGCTGGGTCTAGAGGATGCGGGACAGTCGCTGCTGCGACAAGCGCAGCAGCGCTTTCCCGACGATTTCTGGATTAACTTAGATCTGGCAAACAGTCTCCATGACACGAAAGACTACGAGGGGGCCGTTCGCTTCTACACCGCCGCCGTCGCGATCCGTCCGTCGGCCAGTGCCGCCCACAACAACCTGGGCAATGTGCTGCACGACCAGAAGAGGCTGGACGAGGCCGAGGCGTGCTATCGCCACGCGATCGAACTGGATCCCACCTATGCCACGGCCCACAACAATCTGAGCTATGTGCTGTCGAAGCAGAAGAAGCTGGACGAGGCCGAGGCGTCCTGCCGCCGCGCCATCGAACTCGATCCCACATATGCCAATGCCCACACTAAACTTGGCGACGTGCTGTCGGAGCAGAAGAAGCTGGATGAAGCTGAGGCGTGCCATCGCCGCGCGATCGAACTGGATCCGAACCTGGCGCCGGCTCACAACAATCTGGGCATCGTGCTGTCGAAGCAGAAGAAGCCGGATGAAGCTGAGGCGTGCTATCGCCGCGCGATCGAACTGGATCCGAACCTGGCGCCGGCCCACAACAATCTGGGCATCGTGCTGCGCGACCAGAAGAAGCTGGACGAGGCCGAGGCGTCCTGCCGCCGCGCCATCGAACTGGATCCGAATGATGCGTTCGCCCACAACAACCTGGGCAATGTGCTGCACGACCAGAAGAGGCTGGACGAGGCCGAGGCGTGCTATCGCCCCGCGATCGAACGGGATCCCACCAATGCCACGGCCCACAACAACCTGGGCAAGATGCTGCACGACCAGAAGAAGCTGGATGAAGCCGAGGCGTGCTATCGCCGCGTGATCGAACTGGATCCGAATTATGCGGCGGCCCACTACAATCTGGGCAATGTGCTGCGCCACCAGAACAAGCTGGACGAGGCCGAGGCGTGCTATCGCCGCGCGATCGAACTGGATCCAAACCTGGCGCCGGCCCACACCAATCTGGGCATCGTGCTGCACGACCAGAACAAGCTGGACGAGGCCGAGGTGTCCTTACGCCTCGTCATCGAACTGGATCCGAATTATGCGACGGCCCACAACAATCTGGGCTATCTGCTGTCGAAGCAGAAGAAGCTGGATGAAGCCGAGGCGTGCTATCGCCGCGCGATCGAACTGGATCCGAATTATGCGTTGGCCCACAACAACCTGGGCAATGGGCTGCGCGACCAGAAGAAGCTGGACGAGGCCATCACCTGCTACCGCACCGCCATCGAACTCGACCCGAACTACGCCTCGGCCCACAACAACCTCGGCATCGCCATCAGAAATCTGGCGCAGCGGTTGGCCGCCGGTCCAGATTCCAAGGGGATTGATGCCGTCGCCCAGGTCGTCGAGCGGGCGGCCGGGATGTATCTGCACCGCCTGGACCAGTGGCCCCCGCCAGGCAATCACAACTGGCTTCCTAGTGGCATGATCTGCCTCGCGGCTGCCCGCCCGGAGGAGTACCGCCGAACTTGCACGCGGCTGGTGGAAGAGTTTGGGCAATCGGACGATCCCCAGATTGCCGCGCTGCTGGTCTGGTGCTGCAAACTGCGCGCAGGCGCGGTGGCCGATTGGGACGCCGTTGTCGGCATGGGAGAGAAAGCGCTGCTCAGGCTGCCCGGCAACGGTCGCCTGATCCGCGACCTGGGCGCGCTCCTCTACCGCGCGGGCCGGTTCGAAGAAGCGTTAGAGCGCCTCGGGGAAGGCATTGAATGTCGTCCAGAGAAAAAACCAATCGTCTGGGATTGGCTGTGGCTGGCGATGGTCCAGCACCGCCTGGGCGACACCGAGAAAGCTCGCGATTCGCTCCGGCAGGCTCAGCAGTGGATGGACCAACAGGCTCCGAACCGCAACCTCGAACTGGAGTTGCTGCGAACCGAGGCTGAGGAACTGCTCGGGATACCGCCGGCGGAACCGGACGGTCTGGCCAGCGAGAAGGAATGAACGATCCAGCACCAGCTCGGCAATAGGATCGCTCCAGAAGGCCGTCGAGCTGACCCGGGCCGAGCTGAGCGACGAGAAGAGCCCGCCCGCGTGGAATCGCAAGCTGACCCTCGAGCTCCTCCAAAAGGAGGCCGAATCGCTGATCGGCCCCGCTGCCCCTTCCGCGGATTCGCCCGCGGCCCAAAGCCTGCCGCCGCCGCCTTCAAATCCGTAGCCTGGCAAACGGGTTACGCATCGCCACGAAACGTTCCCGCTGGCGGTGCGCCTCGGCAACATCCAACGGCGAGCACCAACCGTAGGTTCTTGTTTTTTTTCGCCGGCCTGTGGACACGCGTTCGAACGGCGCAGTTGTCCTTCCAGACGAAAACTCGCCCGGTGAGCTGTTAGTGCCAACCAACCTCTCACCGGCCGCCAGAGCCATCGTCCGGGGACATGGTCCGCGCCCCGGACGGACGGCTTATTCATGATCCAGCGGACCGCAGACTTTTCTCGGGAGACGTCACCATGTTCGTAAGTCAACTGCAAAGATTGTGCCTGGCCGTCCTGATGGCGATCGCTGGCACCGCCGTGAGCTCCGCGATTCACGCCGAGGAGCCAGCGCCCGTGATTCGCACGTTCCTCTACATCGCCGGGAGCAATCCCGAAAACGTCCCGAATTTTCTCGCGGACGATTCGATCCTCGTTCTTGTAGAAAAGAACGACTCCGCAGCCGGTTCGCTGCGTTTCATCGACAGCAGCGAGGTCCCGTGCCACCCCGGTCAACCGGACTTCTTGGAAGGTTCGCTCTGGTCGTCTGCGGAGGCGCGACATCTGACCACCGGTCCAGAGCAGGACCTCGGACCGTTCTTCTGGCTCGTGACTGAGGAGACGCCCAATCCCCCACCGAAAAACGCCTTCACTTTGACCGGTCCCGACGGACTGGTTCTGTACCAAGAGGTGTTCGCGATCAACAAGTGCCTCAACGGCAGTTGCTGCAACAACACCGATCTGGATGGCCTGTTCTACGTCGCCGGCGAAGGGGCGCCCAGCACTTCGGGGGATTACGTTGTCGTGGTGACGGCCCTGTTCTCGAATTGACACGCCAGGCATGCAGGCAAGCGAGGCTGTGCCAGACGGACGCGGGCGCCCAATATCAACCCCAACCGGCGCGATCCGTTCGAAATCGCACGCATCCGTCCCGATGGAACTGATTTCACCAACGTAACCTACTGCTGTTTGGGATGGTGAATCGCTTGTTCGGAACTCACTCCTCGGTCCGCTCAAACAGAATGCTGATCGACTGGTCGTGGTGAATCCGCTTGATCGCTTCGGCGAGCAGCGGCGCGACGGTGAGAACCTTGATCTTGGGGATCAGCTTTTCGGGCGGATGCGGGATCGTGTCGGTGACGGCAATCTGCGTGATAGGGGCGGCGGCGAGTTTTTCCAGTGCCGGGCCGCAGAAGACGCCGTGCGTGGCGGCGACGTAGATTTCCTTCGCGCCGGCCGCCTGGACCTTCGATGCCGCGCCGCTGATCGAGCCGCCGGTGGTGATCATGTCGTCGAACATGAAAGCCACCTTGCCATCGACCGGCCCGCCGATGATGTGCTCCTGCCGCGTCTCATTGGGGTTGTCGCGGCGCTTGTCCACGATCGCCAGCGCTCCGCCGAGGCGCTTGGCGTGACCGAGCGCCCGCTTGATGCTCCCCACGTCGGGACTGACGACGACGCGATTCCCTTCCGGCACCGGCAGCGACAGCGCGTACTGCGTCAGCACCGGGGCAGCATACATGTTGTCCACCGGCACGTCGAAAAAACCCTGAATCTGCGGCGAGTGCAGGTCCATCGTCAGCACGCGGTCGGCGCCTGCCCGCGTGATCAGATTGGCCACCAGCTTGGCCGTGATCGGCACCCGCCCTTCGTCCTTGCGGTCCTGGCGGGCGTAGCCGAAATAGGGAATGACCGTCGTGATCCGCGCTGCACTGGCCCGCTTGCAACTGTCGATCATGATCAACAGCTCAATCAGGTTGTCGTTCACCGGCGGGCAGGTCGGCTGGATCAAAAACACGTCGCGGCCGCGAATGTCCTCCTCGATCTTGCAGAAATTCTCCCCGTCCGGGAATTTGCCGAGCGCGACCTCCCCCAGCGGCAAATGCAGGAAGCTGCAAATGCTCTTGGCAAGCGGGCGATTGGCCTGGCCGCTGAAAATTTTTAACTCACGCATCGGTTACTGGTATCCGAGTTTCTGCATGGCTTCCTCGACTGATTGTAACTCATCGATCGTGTTGATGCTCAGGGCCTCGCACTCCTTAAGCACCGGCAGCGCCTCGACCCGCTTGCCCTCGGCTTGCAGGATGCCCGGGCAGTCGGTGAGGTAAAACTCCCTTTGCCGGTTGTCGTCCTTGAGTTGGGACAGGGCGTGCAGCAACTCGCGGCAGTCAAAAACGTAGGTGCTCATGTTGACCTCGGTGATCTGTTTTTGCTCGGCCGTGGCGTCCTTTTCCTCGACAATGCCGACGAATTGGCCGGCGGCATCGCGGACGATGCGGCCAAGACCGGTGGGATTCGCTTTGTGAAGCGTCCCCAAGAGGCAGGCTGGCCGATGGTGCTCGAAGTGCGCCAGGAGTTCCTGGATCGACGACGGCTGAATCAGCGGCGAATCGCCGGTGACGATCAGCACGGGCCCTTCGTGCCCTTGCAGCAGCCCAGCGGCCATCTTCACTGCGTGCCCGGTGCCGAGCCGCTCGGTTTGCAAGGCGTAATCGACGTAGGACAGGTTTCCAACCTGTCCTGTTGCTGTTCCCGACCGAAGGTGCAAGTAGCTACCAATCGACTCCTTTGCGTCCTCCGCCCGATACCCGACGACCGCAATCACCCGCTCAATGCCCGCCGCCGCCAAGGCATCCAGGACGAATTCAATCATCGGCCGCCCGAGCACCGGGACCAGCACCTTGGGCAAATCGGACTTCATCCGCGTCCCTTGGCCAGCGGCCAGGACGACAGCAATCGGCGACGACATGCAGGGCTCCATGCGGGAAAGCGAACTTGAGTCAGAATCATAGCAGCAACCAGCCGGCCGCGGCGGCCGGCGCCGCTGCATCGCTGCGAGGGACCAGGATGAAGACGTCGCGAAAAATAGGCAAGGAACGGCTCGCCAAGCGTTGACAGTCTCCCCCCTCGCCCACACAATTCACGGTTTGGCAAATGGGTCAAGATCGCAAGGACAAGCCGCCGGCTTGTCCGTTTCCGTTTAAGGCCGCCAACCGGCAATAAGTAGCAGGCACACTCCGTGTGCCGTTGCCGGCGACGGCCCACGAAGTGTGCCTACTGCGTTGGGAGCAACCTGCGTTGGAAGAGGCGATTCTCAAAGCCGACGTGCTGATCGAGGCCCTCGGCTGGATCCGGCGGTTTCGCGACAAGATCACCGTCATCAAGCTCGGCGGGAGCGTGATGGAGAATGAGATTGCGCTCCGCCACACGCTTCTGGACATCGTCTTCATGGAGTCGGTCGGCATGCGGCCGGTCGTCGTCCACGGTGGCGGGGTGGCCATCGACCGGGCCATGGATGCCGCCGGACTGGTCCCCAAGAAGATCAAGGGCCGCCGCTACACGGACGACACCACGCTGAAGATCGTCGAGGAGGTCCTGGCGTATGAGACCAATGAGTCCATCGCGAAGAAGATCGAAGAACTCGGCGGCCGGGCGATGAATCTCAACTTCAAGACGACCAACGTCCTGTTCGGCGAGCGGATCACGCTGCCCGGGGAAAACGGGGCGGAGATCGATCTTGGCCACGTCGGCAAAGTGACGCGTGTCGATCGGACGACGATCGAAAACCTCTGCTACGCTGGGCAGGTGCCGGTGATCCCCTCGATGGCCATTGATGAGCGGGGGGGGAAGCTGAACGTGAATGCCGACACGGCGGCGACCGCCGTGGCCCAATCGCTGGGTGCGGAGAAGATGATCTACATGAGCGACGTCAACGGCGTTCGCCGCGACAAGAACGACCCCAATTCGATCATCCACTCGCTGACCGACGTCGAGGCGCGCGAACTGATTCGCACGGGCGTTGTCGATAGCGGCATGATCCCCAAGGTCGAGGCCTGCCTGGAAACGCTCGACCGGGGCGTGCGGAAGGTCCACATCATCGACGGGCGACTGAGGCATTCGCTGCTCTTGGAGATCTATACGTCCAGCGGCGTGGGGACAGAAATCGTCAAGGCCAGCGAAGTCCAAAGTCCAAAGTCCAAAGTCCAAGGTTAGCGCCAGTCCGCGGATTTTCCATTCGCCCTCAATTGCAAATTGATCATTGCAAATTTGCAATTGAAAATTGGCAATCCACAATTTGCAATGTTCCCTGTCCGGAGAACATCCCTTGTCCACTGCTACCGACGTCGGCCTGAGCTCGCCGGAAACGGTTGATCTGTTCAAGCAATTCGTCATCGCCAACTACAACCGCTACCCGGTCAACCTGGTGCGCGGCGAAGGATCGTTCGTGTGGGATGCGGAAGGGAATCGCTATCTCGATTTCTTCCCTGGCTGGGGCTGTAACCTCCTCGGCCATTGTCCTCCGCACGTCGTCAGGGCGGTGCAGGAGCAAGTCGCCACGCTGATCCACGTTCCCAACACGTGGCACATGGACGTGCAGGGGCGCTGGGCCCAGATGCTCTCGGAACGGAGCTTCGGCGGCCAGGCCTTCTTCTGCAACAGCGGCGCGGAAGCCAACGAAGCGGCAATCAAGCTCGCTCGTCTCCACGCCCCGCAGGGAAAGTACAAGATCATCACCTTCACCGGCGGCTTTCACGGCCGCACGCTCGGCGCACTCTCCGCCACTGCCCAGCCGAAATATCACGAAGGGCTTGGGCCGCTCGTCGCCGGTTTTGTCTACGCTCCCTACGGCGACCTGGAATCGGTGAAAAACCTGATCGATGCCGAGACCTGCGCGATCATGCTCGAGCCGATTCAAGGCGAAGGGGGAATTCGCATTCCACCGCAAGGATTTCTCCAGGGCCTTCGCAAGCTGTGCGACGAGCACCATCTGCTCCTCATCTTCGACGAGGTGCAAACCGGCTGCGGCCGCACCGGTCACTGGTTTGCTTATCAGCACTTCGGCGTCACGCCCGACGTGATGACCCTGGCCAAGGCCCTCTGCGGCGGAATTGCCGGCGGGGCGCTGCTGGCCAAAAAGGAGGTCGCCCCCAGCCTCCGCCCGGGAATGCACGCCGCCACGTTCGGCGGCAATCCAATCGCCGCCCGCGCTGGCATCGCCACGCTGGAAATGATCGAGCAGGAGGGACTGCTGGCCGCCGCCAAAGAAGTGGGCGAATCCTTCCGCCGCCGCCTGACCAAGCTCCAGAGCCAGTGCGATCTGGTGCAGGATATCCGCATCGTCGGCACCATGGTCGGCATCGAATTGGCCATCGAAGGAGCCGCCGTCGTCAAGGAGTGCCTTGCTCGCAAGCTGCTTGTCAACTGCACGCAAACGACGGTGATCCGCCTGCTGCCGGCGATGAACATTGCCGAAGAACAAATCGAAGAGGGCTGCGACATCCTGTGTGATGTAATCAAAACCCTTCCTCGCCCCTGATACCCCATTCCCCATTCGCAAAAGCCTCCGGCCTGGCCGGGGGTTTTTTGCTTTTCAACAGGATGGCCTTCGCCGGCCGTCGCGGAACCGACGGCTTGGCTGCCGTCCAACAGGGAGAATCGCCGTGCGACACGTTCTTAACTTGCTCGAGCTGGGCACTGCCGACATTGAGCGGATCTTTGAGATTTCGCGCGAGCTGAAGGGGCAACTGGCCGCCGGCATTCGCAAGCCGATCTTGCCGGGCCGCGTGCTGGCAATGCTGTTTGAAAAGCCATCGCTGCGGACCCGCGTTAGCTTCGAAACCGCCATGGCGCACCTGGGCGGCACGTCGCTCTTTCTCGGCTCGGAAGTCGGCTGGGGAAAGCGCGAATCGGCCGCTGACTTCGCCTCGGTCCTCAGCCAGTATGTGGACGCGGTCGTCTGCCGCACCTATTCCCATAGCCGGATTGAGGAGTTGGCCCGCTACTGCACGGTGCCGGTAATCAACGGCCTGACCGATTCGGCCCATCCCTGCCAGGCGCTGGCCGATCTGTTCACGCTGGATGAAATTCACGGTCCGCTGACCGGCAAGCGTCTGGCCTACATCGGCGACGCCAACAACGTCGCCAGCAGCTTGGCCGTCTGCTGCGGGAAGCTCGGCGTGGAGCTGGCCGTTGCATCGCCGCCGAATTATCAATTTCCCAAGGCATTCCCCGAGCAGCTCGCTCGCGAGATGCCGGAAGCAAAGATCGTGTTGACGGACGATCCGCGGGAAGCGGTCCGCGACGCGGTCGGCGTCTATACCGACGTTTGGACCAGCATGGGGCAGGAAGATCAGCAGGAAGCGCGCCGCCAGGCGTTCGCCCCCTACCAGATCAACGCGGCACTGATGGAGCAAGCGCCGGAAGGGGCTGTGTTTCTGCATTGCCTTCCCGCCCACCGCGGCGAGGAAGTGACCGACGAGGTCATCGACGGCCACTACAGCGCCGTGCTCGTCCAGGCCGGCAATCGCATGCACGTGGAAAAGGGGCTGCTGGCGTGGCTCTTGAAGGCCGAGATTTAGCCGATCACCGGCGTGCGTTGTGGCCCGGTGCGTGGTAACAATTGGAATATGCAGCCTCGCAACCATCGCAGCATCCGACGCCTGATGTGCTTGCTTGCGTTTATCTCGCTGGCGACGATGCTTCCCGTCGCATCGGCCCAGGACGAGGACACGGGCGAAGGGCGCCCTCCCCGCGATGCAGCACGGCGCAAGCAGATCGAGCAGTGGATTGCCCAGCTCGATGCCCGACAGCTACGACACCCGCGAAGCGGCCTCTCGCCAACTGCTCAGCGCCGGCGAGGGCATTCTCCCGTTGCTCGAGCCGCTGTCGCGGCATCCTTCGCCGGAAGTCCGTTTTCGCGTCCAGTCCATCGTGCGGTCACTGGCTCAAGTGCCGCTCCGCCGCTTGCAAGAGGAGATTGCAGCCTTCTGTTCTCAGCCCGAAGAGCGCCTGGATGTCGAGCGGGCGATGTGTTTTATCGCGCGGCTGATGGATCGGCAGGTGGTGGAAAAGGACCTGCTGCGCATGCTGGACGAGATGGCCGCTAAGGTGACGGAGCATCTGGCAAACGACGGCGATCCGGATCCGTCCCGGGCCGATCCCCAGAAAGCGGTGGCTGCCATCCAGCAAGTGGTTTACAAGGACTACGCCCTCCGCGGCAACGATGAGGATTACGGCAATCCGGACAACTCCTCACTGGCCTTCGTGCTGAAGGAGCGCAAGGGAAAGCCAATTTTGCTGGCGGAGATCACGGTCTCCGTCGCGCGGCGAGCGAAAATCCCCATCGTTGGCATTCCAACCGGCGGGAGGTACATCGCGAAATACGACGGCGCCCAGGCCCCCGCCGGGTTTCCTCGCGACGACATTTATCTCGATCCGTTCGGCGGCGGAGTTGTGCTCACGCGTGAAGATCGCCTTCGCCTGTTTCCCAATTACGATCCCGACCGGATGGTTCCGCCGGCAACCAGACGGGAAACAATTGCCCGCATCCTGCGCAACATCGTCACCGATTATCGCGGCCGCGGCGCGGCGGCAGACCCCGATGGTCAGGAACTGGCGGAACGAATGCTGGAGCTGCTCACAGTGCCGATGGCCGTTCCCTGAGCGAAAGCCCGCAGTTGCCGCTGCGGGCCGATGGCCGTAATCTACGTAAGTTGCAGGCGCGAAATGCAGGAGACGAGGTTCTGCCATGACTCAATGGGTTGAAATCGCTTTTGATTGCCTGCCGCTGCGGTCGATTGGGCGGCTCGACATTCCGATCGACGCATCGCCCAAATTCCGGCAGCGGTGCGAGCGAATCAAGCAGGCGATGGAGAAGCACGGCTCGCACAACTCGTACTTCCTGTACAACGCCACGTGCAAGTTCCACCTCACCAACAAGCCGGACCACGGCACGGTCGAGTTCCGCTTCGAGGGGACGGTGCTGACCGATGCTAGCGACCTGACGACACAGACCGCCGACCTGGAAGTGGAACTGGTTCGGGAAACGTGCGACTGGCTGACCGCCCCGGTCGTCGCCTGGTTCACCGAATCGGTGAGCGAAGCGGTCAAGGTCGAGTTCGACCGCTACATCGAAGCGGGCGACCTGACTCGGGCCAAGGAACGTGCGGCACAGATGCAAGCTGAGATGGAGAAGAGCGGTGGGTATGTGGGGATGTATCTCTAGTGCAGAGTGCAGAGTGCAGAGCGCAGGATTCCGCAGCCTGCTCCTGTCCCCCTGAACCCTGAACCCTGAACCCTGAACCCTGAACCATCGCCCAGGTAGTCTGCCCACTCTGGGCAATTCACCCAGTCCGCAAAATCCCAGCCGACTTTACCGATTCCCAAAAGTTTGCGGGCGCGCGAGTCGATAAGAGGGCTACCGATTTCCACGTCCGGGATTGCGCCTGGGCGCGGCGGTCGGTTCAGGGGGGCCTGAACCAATCGGAATGCTTGCGATCGTGCTTGCCGGCACTCACCGGCAGCACTGGTTGCCAGCACGACGGACCGCCGCGGCAGCCACAACGGCCGCCGCCCTTCTCAGGGATGGGAATCGATGAGACGGCAACTGCGTACCACGCGGATCTTTCTGGTGTGCCTCCTGGCCGCCTGTGCCGGCTGCCAGCCGATCCAGCCGTTCTATCTGCACGAGGACGGCGATCTCTCTCACTACCTCGACAAGGCCACGCAGCCGGAAGCGCCCGACCTGCACCAGGCGCCGCTGGCCGAAGTCGAAAACGCACTCACGCCCTTCTCGCTGACCAACCCCGAGCCGAAGGAAATGTGGGACCTGACGCTCGAAGAAGCCGTGCAGATCTCCCTGGCCAACAGCAAGATCATCCGCGGCGGCCAGACGGCCCGCCTGCAAAACGGCCAGATCGTCGCCGGCACGCAGGAAGGCTCCCTGTCGCTCAATGACCGGGCCTTCGGATCCGTCCACAATCCGGCCATCCAGGAATCCAATCCCGGCGCCAGTGCCAACGGCCCCAGCGTGGACGGCGGCATTTCCAACTCGCGGCAAGGGGTCGAAGCGGCGCTGTCGGAATTTGACGCTCAGTTCCGCATCCTCGGCACCGGGCCCGGCCAGTCGCTCGTCTCCAGCACGCACCGGCCGCAGAACATCGAGCCGTCGGGCATCACCAACCAGTTCGTCACGCCCGAGATCAGCGCCAAGACGGGCGGCCTGCAGTTCGAAACCACCAAGCGGACCGCCGAAGGAACCATCTACACCTTCCGCAACACCAACAACCTCGACCAGGGGATCACCCGCGGCAGCGCCCAAAAATTCTCCAGCATCTGGACCGCCACGCTGGAGGTCGAAGCCCGCCATCCGCTCCTTCGCGGCCGCGGGGCGCAGATCAACCGCATGCCGATCGTCATCGCCCGCATCGGCAACGACCTGGAGATCATGGGGCTGCAAGGGCAAGTCCAGGACATGCTCAACAACATCGAAGTCCGCTACTGGGACCTGTACTTTGCCTTCCGCAACCTGGAAGCGGCCAAAGTCGGCCGCGACGCGACCCTCGAATCGTGGCGAAAAATCAAGGTTCAGTTCGACGAAGGGAGAGTCGACGCCCAGCAGGAAGCTCAGGCCCGCGAGCAGTACTACCAGTTCGAAAACCAGGTGCAAACGGCCCTCCGCAATCTGTACGATGCGGAGAACGAATTGCGGCTCCTGATGGGGCTCACGGCGACCGACGGCCGCCTGATCCGGCCGATCACCGATCCGAACTACGCCCGCGTCGCCTTTGAGTGGACCGACTCACTGGCCGAGTCGATCGCCCGCCGGCCGGAGCTGATCTCCAAGCGGTGGGAGATCAAGCAGCGCGAGCTGGAATTGATCTGGGCCCGCAATCAACTGCTGCCGCAGCTCGACATTGGCGGCGTCTACCGCTGGGTCGGCGTCGGCGATGATTTGATCAATGCCGACCGCAACGGACGCAACTTCCAGGACCCGCCGGCACTCGGCGGCGGCGTCGGCTCCACCGCTTACGACGAGCTATTCGAAGGAAAATTCCAGGAGTTCGGCATCTTTGCCAGCGGCAGCATGGCGATCGGCTTCCGCCGCGAGCTGGCTGGGGTGCGGCACGCCCAGTTGCGGCTGGCCCGCGAGAAAGCCTTCCTGGAAGACATGGAGCTCGACGTTTCCACCGGCCTGGCCAAGAGCTGGCGGAACATCGACACCAACTACGAGCTGATGCAGACCAACGCCAACCGGATGGCTGCCGCTCGTCAGGAGGT
>DATKDU010000063.1:0-9862 GCA_035512595.1 Pirellulaceae bacterium | reverse complement strand
CTTGCCACGATGGGGCTCGGGAACTTGCTCCAGCGCAGAATAGCTGGCAGTTTCGTCCCCCTCGCGAATTTCGATCCGCTGCGCCGTCCAGCGATGGTGGTCGATGACTTCGCCTTCCATGGTCCAAGTATTTCCCTGGTCGGTCGTTTGCAGGAAGTAGCGCTGGGACTTGGCGAAGGATTTGGTCCGGGCCAACTCGGCATCGGGAATGCCGACGAGTGCGGAGGGCCACTCGCTCCTCTTGCGCAGGTCGTAATTCGCTTTTTCGTAGCCCGGTGGAACATAGAGGTCGCCGGTGGCGGTGCCGTCGGGCTCCCAGGTCCCCGCCAACCGATAGTTTTGCCCGTCGGTTTGAAACTTGATGTTGAAATGCCGCCCCACGATCAGCACGTCGGGGCGCAGCGGCACCGTTCCAAAACCGACAAAGCCCTTGGCCACGTCCCACATCACGCCCGGCGACACAAAAAACACGGCAACGAACGACAGAAATCCCAAAACCACGACCAGCTTGGCCGTCATGATCTTTTCGAGCATGCGATAGACTGTCCCGCCGAACACGAGCGGCACGAAGGCCAGCAGGAAGATGGCAAAGCCCAGCGACTTCACAAGAAAATCGTCCGGTCCTTGCTGCGGTAATCGCCCGAGAAATGCCGCCGCCAGCGGCACGGCCGCATTGCTGGCGTTGTAGGGCCAGATGGCGCCGAAATCGAGAACGATGATCACCATGATCCAGAACTTCGGCCCCGGCCGCGTCCGCAGCGCGCCGACGATCATTGGCTCGCCGCAGTAGATGGCGTACCGCATGGCCATCAGGTTGCAGAAGACCTGGAGGATGATGCTGGTCAGCGCCATCCACAGCAGCGTCGCCCCATACTGAGCGGAAACCGCCGGGCCGAAGAGCCATTCCCCCGTGCCGATGCTCGTGCCGGCCAGGACGACGCCCGGCCCGATCAGCGCCAGCCACATCTTCCCGCCGGACATGGGTGGGATGGGCATCTCGCCGCCGTCCCACGGGGCGAGAAGCCCAGCCGCGACCTTTTGGCCCCCTGATTTTTCCGCCTGGTCGCTCAATGCCTGGTCCTTTGTAGGTCGGCCTGCCGGACGGGACCTTTCCTAGTCACGATCGTTCTGGTTTCAGGTCCCGCTCGGCAAGCGGGACCTACTTCACCGCCATCGGATTCCCGGGCGACCCCGTCGCCCCTTTCAGCCGCAGCGGGGAAAACACGAATGCGAATTCATACACGTTTTCCCGCGCCAATGCATCCAGGTCGAGGTTTTCCAGCACGTAAATGCCGTGCCGCACGAGCAGATGCTGATGCACCTCAAACGGCCGGTCGGGATTCTCGCTCGGTACGACCTCCAGCGCCCAGTTGTCGCAGCCGACGAGCGCCACCTGCTGCTCGGCCAGCCACTTGCCCGCGTCGAGATTGATCCCCGGCTCCCCTTCGGCATATTTTTCGTTGTCCACCATCCACAGCGAGCCGTGGCCAGTGCGGATCAAGACCGCGTCGCCGGGACGTAGCATCGTTTTGGTCACGGCGAGTGCTTCTTGCAGGTCAGCCGCTGAGATGGCCGTTCCGATCGGCAGACTGCGGACCTTTTTCAACCCCGCCACGTCGAGCAGAATGCCGCGGGTGAAGATCGGGCCGACGTTCTCCACGCCCAGCTTTTTGAGGCCGTAGGTATCGCCAAATTCGGCCAGCTTGTTGCCGTTGTAAAACACGTCGTCACTGCCGACGCGGACGCCAACGTGCCCCAGGCCGTCGAACTGCGTGCCGATCTGGCCGATTTCGCCGCTGATCAGCTCGTCGTTGTGGACGATGCGGTTGCTCCCAGGCGCCGTTCCCGTCGGCAATCCAGGAATCGTCAGGCTGTAATGCCGCTTGCCGGGGATCGGCATTCCGTGCTCATAGACGCGCCCGAGCTGGTAGACGTTGCCGGCGGTGATGAGCGATTTGGCTTCGAGCACTTTTTCAGAAGTAAGCAGGTTTGCCGCGCCGCGCTGATCGTCGGCGCCCCATTTGGACGGCCACCACTTGGGGCCGATCGGCGTCTCGTCGCTTTCAGGAGCGGCGTGGCCGGGGCCGAGGGCATAAGCGGCAACAATGAGCGTCGCCAGGATGAAGATCGATCGCGGTTGCATGTTCAACTCGTGCGGGGGAGCGCAGCTTGAAGCCAAAGCGTCCCTATGGGAACATGCGCCGCGGCCGTTGTCCAGTTCGTAGGACAGGTTTTCAACCTGTCCAGAATGAAACGACAGGTTGAAAACCTGTCCTACGATGTGATGCGAATCACCAAACTCGAAACGTTCCTCGCCAACTGCGGCCTCCGCAACTACCTCTTCCTGCGGCTGACGACCGACACGGGGCTGACCGGCGTGGGCGAGGCGACCCTCGAATGGCAGGAACTGACCGTTCAGACGCTGATCCACGAGTGGCTCGAAGAACGAATTCTCGGCGTCAATCCGCTGGATATCGAGCAGACCTTCGGCAATCTGATCCGCGATCAGTATCAAGGAGGCTCGACGGTCATGACCGCGATCAGCGGCGCGGAGATCGCCTGCTGGGACCTCGTCGGCAAAGCGTGCGGCCAGCCGGTCTATAAGCTCCTGGGCGGCCGGGCCCGCGAGCGATTGCCGGCGTATGCCAACGGCTGGTACGGCGGGGCACAAACGCCGCAGCAGTACGCCGAGAAGGCCAATGAGGTCGTGTCGCGCGGCTATGGCGGGATGAAGTTCGATCCGCTGAGCGTGGCGTGGAAGGAGATGTCACGCGAGGAAATGGATGACGCGGAGCAGATCGTCGCTGCCGTGCGGCAAGCCGTCGGCTCCGAGATCGACTTGATGATCGAAGTCCACGGGCGGTTGTCGGTAAGCTGCGCCATTGAAATGGGGCGGCGGCTGGCGAAGTACGATCCGGCCTGGTACGAGGAGCCGGTGACGCCGCACAGCCTCGACCAGCTCTTGGAAGTCAAACAGGCGCTGCCGTTTCCGATTGCCGCCGGCGAGCGGCTGTACATGCTGGAAGAATTTGAGCGGCTTGCGGCGCTGCGGGCCTGCGACGTGGTGCAGATGGACCTGGCGCACTGCGGGGGCCTGCACGTGGGCAAGAAGATCGCCGCCCTCGCTCAACCGCAGGACATGCTCCTGTCGCCGCACTGCTCGATCGGCCCCGTGGCCCTCTGTGCAGCACTTCACTTTGACTGGTCCACGCCGCACGTCCTGGTCCAGGAAAACTTCGCCGAGTACGACGTGCCGTGGCGGAACGACCTGGTCTGCGGCTGGAACCCAATCCACCGCGGCGAATTCGTGCTCCCCGACAAGCCGGGGCTGGGAATCGAACTGAACGAGGATGCAATTGCCAAGCACCCCTACCAGAAGCACTCCTTCCCATCGCTGTGGGATCAGCGGTGGGTGCAGGAGTTCACCAAGAAGAATGAACCGTCGCACTAATCCTGCTCTTGCTCTTCTTGCTCTTTCTCTTTCTCCTGCTCTTAATCCCATTCCTAATCTTAATCCTCATCTTCCTCTTACTTCCGCCCCCGACTTCGACGGAGCGGGAGAGGGGAGAAGGAGTAAGAGTAAGATTAGGAATGGGATTAAGAGCAAGAGGAAGAAGTAGGATCAGGAAATGGGAATCTACGGCTGCGCCTGCTGAACCGCCGGCGCGCTTGTCAATGTCCCAATGGCGAGGTATCCCGTCCCCGCCACAATCAGGCCAGTCAAAGTGCCGAACAGAATCAGGAACCAGAGCTTGTATTTGAGCCCGCCGATCCCTTCCCCTTCGGCGGCCTGATAGGCGACGGCATCGACGAGCCACTGTCGCAGTGAGCCGTGGTCCTGTGTGTCGGCGGCCTGGTCGCTAGTCGCTCCCAGCACCTGGCGCGATGGAAGCGGCAGCGTCTGCGTCGTATCCATTTGGCCGCTGAGCGTGTCGAACCCCGTCGGCGAGGAGAGCGGCTGCAAGTCGCGATCCCCCAGGGCGCCGAGCAGCGCATCGGACCCGCTCAGCGGCAGCGGCCCCATGGGAAACAACTCCGGCGGATTGAGCGGCGAGAGCTCCGGAAGGGCCGACTGACCGTCTCCCCCGGAGCCGTAGGGCGCCGCGGCGAAATGGTCCGAACCGCCAGACCCCGAGCGTAAGGAGGGTGCTGCCGCGGTGGCGGCAACTGCAGCCGCCACCAGACTCTTCGGAGGCGGCGGCGCTGCGGCTTCCTCCAGGTCGATCCGCATCAGGTCCGCCTCTTCCGCCGTGGACAAGAAAGGGGCGATTGGCTTGCCCGCCAGGAACGCTTCCAGCGCTCCCGCCACTTCCGCCGCGGATGCAAACCGCCGCGCCCGCTCCTTGGCCAGCATCTTTTCCAGGATCTTGATGAGATCGTCGGGGACCTCGGGCCGCGTCTTGCGGACATCCGGCGGCGGCTGTGTTTGATGCGCCAAAATCCGCTGCGGGATCGTCCCCTCGTTGAACAGCGGCGTGCCGGCGAGCAGGAAGTACAGCGTGCAGCCCAGGCTGTAGATGTCGGCTCGCGCATCGACCGCGTGGCTGTCGCGGGCTTGCTCCGGGGCCAGGTAATCGACCGTCCCCAGGGCCTTGGAGTTGTGCAGCAAGGTCATCGACGCTTCCTCGTCCGCCTCCAGCCGCGCCAATCCCAGGTCGAGAATGTGTATCTGCCCCTGCTTATCCAGCAGGATGTTCGAAGGCTTGATGTCGCGATGGACGAGCCCCGCCCGGTGCGCCGCCTCCAGTCCCTCGGCACTCTGGCGAATGATCTCCGCCGCTTCGTGTACCGGCAGCACGCCGCCGTCCTGCACGATCTTTTGCAGGTCGTCCCCTTCGACGTATTCCATCACGAGGTACGGCGTGTTGCCTGACATCTCCACGTCGAACGCCCGCACGATCCGCGGGTGGTTCACCGACGCCGTCGCCTGAGCCTCTCGCTGGAACCGCTCGACGTGCCGCTGGCTCTTTTGCAGCCGCTGGGCCATGACCTTGATGGCCACGCGATGCCGCATGAGCATGTGCTCGGCCAGGTAGACCGCCCCCATGCTTCCCGCGCCGAGTTGGCGGAGGATCTTGTATTTGCCGAGGAAGAAGCCCCGCCAGCGACCCTCGCGGAGCATGCCGCTCTGCCAGTCGGTGATGAGCCCCTGCTGAACCAGGGCCTGGGCCATTTCTTCGCCGGTGGTGAACGCGGCCGCGTGCTGCGCGTGCCAACGCTGCCAGACGGCCTCTTCAATCAGGCCGCTGTGCTCCAGCGTATCGACGAACTCCTCGAGCGACGGCATATTCCCCCCAGCCGGCGAGAGGATTTTTTAATCGGCCGCACGCGACTTTCGCGTCGTGTTCCGCAGCGACGCAAGATGGTGCGGCCGGATCAAGATGTTGCGAAGGCCCAATGAACAATCGGGGATGAAGATCCCGCGCGGGCTCGTTTCGCACCACCTCTTCCCAACCGCGTATTATAGGCGCGGCCGAGGGAGGGGGGAACTAGCCCTGCTCTCATGCCGCGTCATCGGCTGGCCAGGCAGGGGCCGGTATGCCGGCCGAGAAATAAGGGGCCGTGGACGCCGCGGCCTCCCGGCTTGTACAGCCGCAAGGCCGACTTGCCGGCGGATCGGCCTCCGTTCGTCCGTGAGCAGCGCCAGCGCCGCATAGCGGAATCCGTTAAAATTGGTTGGCGCGAATCGGACAATAGAAAAACAGAAGTGCCTTGTTTCGCGATGGGTTTTTGTTGCGGCGGAGGATCGCCATGTTTGCGGACGTCCTAACGCGGCTGGCGATTCGCCAGGAAAACAGCGGGGTTTATGCGGGCGGGTGGATCGAGCGCCCCGGCGGCGAGGTGCTGGAGTCGATCAACCCGGCGACGGGGGAAGTGATCGCTCGCGTCGCAAGTGCATCGGCCGCGGACTACGAGCGGGCCGCCGAGTCGTCCGCACAAGCCTTTCTGAAGTGGCGGCTCGTTCCCGCGCCGCAGCGCGGTGACATCGTGCGGCAGGTCGGCCAGGCGCTCCGCGAACAGAAGGACGATCTGGGGCTCCTCGTCACGCTGGAAGCCGGCAAGATCCGCTCCGAAGGGCGCGGCGAAGTGCAGGAGATGATCGACATGGCCGACTTCGCGGTCGGCCTGTCGCGGCAGCTTTACGGCCTGACCATCGCCACCGAGCGGGCCAATCACCGGATGCTGGAGCAGTGGCATCCGCTGGGGCCGGTCGGCGTCATCACCGCGTTCAATTTCCCGGTGGCGGTATGGGCCTGGAACGCGATGATTGCCGCCGTCTGCGGCGATACGTGCCTGTGGAAGCCGTCGGAGCTGACGCCGCTGACGGCAATCGCGGCGCAGAATATTGCGAACCGGGTGCTGGAGTCGCAGGGGCTGTCTGGGCTGTTCAACCTGGTGATCGGCGGTCGCGACATCGGCCAGAAGCTCGCCGGGGATTCTAGATTGCCGCTGGTCTCGGCAACGGGCAGCACGGGAATGGGTCGGAGCGTGGCGCAAACGGTCGCGGCTCGGCTCGGCCGCTCGCTCCTGGAGCTCGGCGGCAATAACGGCCTGATCCTGAGCGACAGTGCGAACCTCGACCTGGCCTTGCGGGCGATTTTGTTTGCCGCCGTAGGCACCGCCGGCCAGCGCTGCACGACGCTGCGTCGGCTGATCGTGTACGAGTCAATTGCCGAGGCGTTTACTCAGCGACTGGCCAAGGCGTACACTAGCATCCAGCCGGGTCTGCCGTGGGAGGACGGGGTGTTACTCGGGCCGCTGATTCGCCAGCGGGCGGTCGAGCAGTTCGAGGCTGCCATTGCCGCGGCTCAGATTCAAGGCGGCAAAGTGATCTGCGGCGGCAGCTCCGTCAAACGCCCCGGCTTCTACGTTCAGCCAACAATCATTCGCGCCACCCCAGATATGCCGATCGTGAAGCAGGAGACCTTTGCGCCGATCTTGTACGTCATCCCCTATAAGACACTCGACGAAGCGATCGCCATTCACAACAGCGTCCCGCAAGGCCTGTCGAGCGCGATCTTCACCGACCGGTTCCAGGAAGCCGAGCAGTTCCTGGCCTGCACCGGCAGCGACTGCGGCATTGCCAACGTCAACATCGGGACCAGCGGCGCGGAGATCGGCGGGGCGTTTGGCGGCGAGAAGGAAACCGGCGGCGGCCGCGAAGCGGGGAGCGACGCCTGGAAAGCCTACATGCGCCGCCAGACCTGCACCCTCAATTACGGCCGCGACCTGCCGCTGGCGCAGGGGGTGGAGTTCGACGTCGGGCCGTAGCTGTTGGACGGTGTCCATTGGGCGAACGTGGTATAGAATCGCGTGGAGGGGAACGAATCATGAACTCAGCAGTAGCGCCCTTTCACAGCGACCCGGAGATTCTGGGTGGAGAACCAGTGTTCGTCGGCACCCGCGTTCCGGTGAAATCGTTGCTTGAGTATCTCGAAGCAGGCGACACGCTAGACGAGTTTCTGGATCATTTTCCCACAGTGACTCGCGAGCAAGCCGTCGCAGCGCTGGAGCTGGCCAAGTCAATGTTGGTGGCCCATGCGCATTCTGCTTGACGAGTGCGTGCCAAGGCCCCTCATTCGAGAACTGGTGATGCACGACGCGCACACGGTTCCCGATATGGGCTGGTCCGGCATGCGAAACGGCCAATTGCTTGCCGCCATGGCGGCAGCTGGATTTGAGGTCTTCTTAACCGTGGATCAGAATCTGCAATTCCAGCAGAATCTAGCGGTAAGCCCGCTCTCAACGATCGTTATTTGCGCTGTGAGTAACCGGTTGGCCGACCTGTTGCCGCTAATGCCGCGGGTGCATGCCGTGCTGGCGTCCATTCGCCCTGGACAACACATCGAGGTCCGGTAGTGCCTGATTCGTCGGATTCTCCTGAAATGTGAATACTCATGTCACGGTTGATTGCCACTCTCCTTGCCCTGCCAGCAGGCGCAACCCTGATGGTAGCAATCGTGCATCCAGGAATCGCCTTCTGCCGCAGACTAATCGGACGTGATCGCTGTTTTGGCGATGAGGCGCTCAATGGCTGCGCGACCTGGGCGAATGGCACGCTCTTATGTGGGGCCTTGGTTTTTTTGACGTGGCCGCATCTTTCCTTTTGGTCGCTCGCCCTTGTTCCGTTGATACCGATTTTGGCTGCGATCTTTTGGCCCGCATATTATTCGTTCGCTGCAGCACGGGTGCGAAAGCGGGAATTCGACATTCAGGACGGCGTGCTGATCCGGCGAAGGGACGCAATGTTGCTAACGCCGGAATTTGCGATCAATTCCGGGTGGTACGAACAGACCGGTCCAGCCACCGGCTACAGCGTTGCAACGATCCAACTCGGTCAGGGCGATACCTTGCTCGCGACCAACGTCTATGTTGATTACGCACTGGCGAAGCAAGATTTGGCTCGGGTAATGGACGTCGCCGGCTCTAAGGGATGCCGAATGCTCGATCTACACTTTGTCGCTCAAACTGACCAAAAAGAGTGGCAGGTTGTGCGTTTGACCCCGGGTTGGACCCCGGTCGTTTGTGGTCCCCTTGCCCGACTGTCGGATGCGGATAGGGCATGGTGGCGGCAGTGGTGCCAACCGGATTTTGGTGCGTTAGGACGAGCAACCGTTCCGAGTGATGTGATCGCGGAACACCTGGACCGACTGCTAATTGCATACCCAATCCTTGATGAAAGGCACGAGTCGGACGAACCCAATCACGACGAAACACCAACACTGAATCTACTGCTCGGAGTCACGCGAACTCATGACGACGTTAGAGCGCTGCGCAGCCTGCTGTCTCGGCATCCAGAAATCCTCGTCGTCGCTGGTCACGCGCATCGAGAGGAGGTTGACCGGTTTGTCAACAAGCGGAGTAGCATCGAGCATCGTTTTGACCGGCATGGAGTCGAGATCGAAACTATCCGACGGTGGAATTGACTGGCTAAATACGGCCGCGCACGTTGCCGACAGGAAGGCGAATTTCATCGCTGCACACCTCAAATGTGATAATTCGCCTCCGGCTTCAGCTCGTCGGGGAGCTCGGCGCGAATCCGCAGCTTCGGCTTCTCCAGGATGACGGTCGTTCGCGGCTCGACGCTGTAGGTCAGCCAGACGCTGGAGCCAACGATGCTCCCTGCGCCGACGACTGTCTTGCCCCCCAGGACCGTGGCGTTGGCGTAGATCACCACGCGGTCCTCGATCGTCGGATGCCGCTTGTGGCCCCGGACGAGATTCCCCGCGTCATCGGTATCAAACGAGAGCGCGCCGAGCGTCACGCCCTGATAAATCTTGACGTGGTTGCCGATGTCGGTCGTCTCGCCGATCACAACGCCCGTGCCGTGGTCGATGAAGAAGTGGTGGCCGATCGTCGCGCCGGGGTGGATGTCGATTCCGGTCTGCTTGTGGGCCCACTCGGCCATCATCCGCGGGATGAACGGCACGGAGAGCCGCCGCAGCTCATGCGCCATGCGATGGACGGTGATCGCCTCAAACCCGGGATAGCAGAAGACCACTTCATCGATGCTCTTGCAGGCCGGGTCGCCGTCGAACGCCGCCTGGGCGTCGGTGGCGAGAATCTTCCTGAGCTCAGGAATGCTCTCCAGAAACGTGATGGCCATCGCCTGTCCCTTGGCTTCGTAGTCGGTGGCCTCCAGGCAATCGCTCGATTTCTTGATGACCCGGTCCTCGTGTTGCAAGGCGCGGGCAATCTGCCGCGTGAGCTTGTCGTGCAGGCCGTCGATCAGATCGCCGACGTGGTAGGTCACGTTGCCGATGTGCAGCCCTTCGCGGCGGCGATAGCCGGGGTAGAGGACCTCCTTCAGATCCTCGACGCAGCCAATGATCTCCTCGTAATTCGGCAGCGGGCAGTGACC
>DATKDU010000062.1:0-10041 GCA_035512595.1 Pirellulaceae bacterium | reverse complement strand
GTTGAATCACTCAGAAGCTACAGAGCTGCGCGATGTCCTTTCGTCGCTGCTTCCGGAATTGGAATAGTGCTCGGTTAACCGTCCACTCGTAACTAGACGAGTAGTTCAGAACCCCTACCGCTTGAGCTTCAGATCGAAGTTGCGGGTCGCGACCGGCTTGGCGACTTCATCGCCGAGAAACCAGACGCCGTCATTGGCCTGGGCGGGAGCGTTGGCGGCCACTGCAACGGGGGGAATCATCCCCCGGCGAATCTGTGCGGCATCGTAGAACAGGACCCCAATGCCGCACCCCAGCCAGGTCAGGGCCTCCAGCGGCTGATGCCGCATCAAGAGCGCCCAGAAGGGGAGGAGCAAGACGCCGGCCCAGGCGGCCGTATACGCCCAGCCTTGCCAGGTGACGGGCTTCAGACCCCAGCCGATGAGCTTCGGGCGAAACCAGGCGGGTTTTCCAAACATGGCGGCTCCTTGCGGCGTGTTCGAGCAGTTCGGCCTGGCAACGAAAGGACCGTCGCCAAGACAGGGAGTTATTCGGGCCGTTTGAGGCAATCTTGGCGAGCTGGACCGACTTTTTTCCCCTCGACGATTCCGGCCAATGGCGACAAACTGCGTCCCATAGGAGATTTGGGCAAAATAGCCCAACTCTGCACGCCGTTCCGAAAGTTCTGGCCCTGCCGGGCGTAGCGGTTCGATCAATGATGACAGTCATTCGGTTTATGACGGGCTGCCGCTGGCCCCACTGATCCAGGAGGGAACCGTGAACGCAAGATTGATCGTTGTTGCCGCCGTGCTGTTGTCGCTGCCGGGCTTGGTCCAAGCCCAGGTTTCGTGCAGCAAGTGTTCGCATAGCTCCGTGATCCGCCCCGCCTCGGCCGACTTGTGGGCCGGCTATGAGCAAGCGCCCGACTGCGGCGGCTGCGGCATTTGCCGCCGCTGCTGCGATCCTTGCTGCACGCCGCTGTTGTGCGTGGTGCCCAATACGCTGCGGCGAATCGGCCGGACGCTCGACTGCCTCTTGCCGTGCGGACCGCGGAGCGGACACGGCTGCGGCATTAGCTGCATCGGCGCGGGTTCGGGCTGCATGGGGGGCTGCGGCCGCCCCGGCATCTTCCACCCCAACAAGTGCTGCGACACCGGGTGCGGCGACATCGCCCCGCCGATGTACAAAGGCCCCGCCGGATTGGAATCGATCCCGCCTGCTCCGCAACCGTCGCAAGAGACGCGCCGCGCTCCGGCCGGCAGCCCGCATGCCCGCACGCAGTCGCGGCAATTGACTGCCGGCAGCGTCGCCTTGAAGAGCACGACCACCGAGCCAGCCGCCAGCGCCCGGCCGATCGGCAGCGGCGTCAGCCAGGCGGAGCACCTGGCCCCGGTCGTCAACAAGAAGCCGGCCAGCGTGCTGAAGCGGATCAGCTACGAAGAGGAAATCTCGACGCCGAAGGCACGAACGAACTGGCCGAAGGCGATGGACTCGATCCCGCACAATCCGCTCCGCTAGTCTGAAGCTGGCACGAGCTCGGTACTCAGTACTGAGTACGGAGTACCAGGTACGCATCCAAGCCAGACTTTCTCTCTAGCCCCCTAGCGCGGCATCGAGATCATCCCGCAGATCTTCAAACGCTTCCAATCCCACCGACAGCCGGATCAGGCTGTCGGTGATGCCGAAGGCGGCGCGGGCGGCCGGGTCATAGCTGGCGTGCGACATGCTCGCCGGCTGTTCGATGAGCGACTCGACGGCGCCTAGGCTGACGGCCAGTTGAAAGAGCTTCGTCGCTTCGCAAACTCTTTTTGCCATCGCGAAGTCGCCGCGAACCTCAAACGTCAGCATCGCGCCGAAAGCGCCGTCCATCTGCCGCCGGGCGATGTCGTGTCCCGGGTGCGTCGCTAGTCCCGGATAGAGGACGCGGCTGACGCGGCTATCGGCCGCCAGCCATTGGGCGAGTTGCAGAGCTGTCCGCGACTGCTCGCGGACGCGCAGTTCCAGCGTCTTGAGGCCGCGGCTGGCGAGAAAAGATTCCAGCGGCCCCATCACGCCGCCGGTCGCATTCTGCACGAAGTACAGCCGGTCGTAGAGGGCCTTGTCCTTGACGACCAGCGCCCCGCCGAGTAAATCGCTGTGCCCGCCGATGTACTTCGTCGCGCTGTGCATGACGATGTCGGCCCCCAGCTCCAGCGGCCGCGTCAGCACCGGCGAGGCGAACGTGTTATCGACGCCGAGCAGAATGCCGCCGCGTCGGCAAATCTCCGCGACGGCCTTGATATCGGTCAGGCTCAGCAGCGGATTGCCGGGGCTTTCGATCCAGGCCAGCTTCGTTTGTGGCGTGATGGCTTTTTCGAACTCGGCCAGATCGGTGCTGCGAGCCAGGGTCACGCTGATCCCCAGCCGGTTGACCACCTTGTGCAGAAGGCGGTACGTGCCGCCGTAGATATCCGAGCCGGCGACGATATGGTCCCCGGCCGAGAGGATCATTGTGGCGCAGGTCGTCGCCGCCATGCCGGACGAAAAAGCCAGCGCTGCGATTCCCCCTTCCAGCGAGGCGAGCGTAGTCTCAAACGCCTTGCGGGTCGGATTGCCGCTGCGGGAGTAGTCGAACTCCGCCCACACTCCCGCGCCGGGCTGGACGAACGTCGAAGCAAAATGAACCGGCGGAACGACCGCGCCAGAGTGCGGGTCGCGCTCTTGGCCGACGTGGATGGCTCGGGTGCGGAAGTGCATGGCACCCAGAATACTCTGCCCGTCTCCCGTGGGGCAGGCGTCCCGCCTGCCGTACTCATCCGCCGCCATCGCCTCCCCCGGAGGCTTACCGCGCGATCGGTCACCCCTTGGGGGTGGTGTGGGCCGTTTTCACGGCGGTTCCGGCCAGGACCGCAGCGAGCGCTTGCTGAGCGTACTTTTGCTCCCCGTCGGCAAACCGGCCGACATAAGCCACGCGTCCCTCGCTGTCGAGAACCACCGTCGTGGTCGTCTTCGTCGCCCCGAACAGATCGGCAACCTGGCCGTCGGCATCGAGCAGGATCGGCAGCTTCAGCCCAGCCTTCTTGGCCGCCTCTTGAACCATCTCGGCCGTTTCGCCGGCACTCGAATCAAGGGCGTAGACATTCGCCTTGCCGCGGTAGTCGGCGGCCAGCTTGTCGAGGTCCTTCTCCATGTGCCGGCAACTGTGGCAGAACGAGCACCAGAAAGTGAGGACGACCGGCAGCCTTTTGCCGCCGGGGCCGCGCTGCAGGTCGGCCAGCGATTGAGGCTTGCCGGCCAGGTCGGCGGCAGTCACGGCGGCCGCGTCACCGCCCACGTCCAGGGGCTGATTCGCCGCCGGCTCCGCAGCCAGGCAGGCAACGATCAAAAACAGCGTCGTGTTCATGCTCAACAGCGTAATCTGCAGGCACGCCCCCGTTAAGCACGCAAATGACAGGAAATTGAGGGACAGGAAGATGGGGGACATGAACATGAAGTGAACAAAATGCGGAGCAGGCCTCAGTCACCGCCGTTTTGTGGGGGACGGTGGGCGATCAGGTTGCAGTGTCAATCGTTGCGTATTTCGGCCGCCATCTTCCTGTCCTCCATCTTCCTGTCTTCCCCTCCCACCGCCTATTTCGCTCGTCCGCCGCGGTGCTAAACTCTTCGCTTTCTCGCGCCGCCGAATCTGCCCACTGGATTCTCTCTCGAGCGAATCATGAACAAGTACATCGTCGAGTTCATCGGCACATTCTTTTTGGTCTTGACCATCGGCTGTGCGGCCGTCCTGGGCAATGCCAAGGACATGGCCCCGCTGGCCATCGGCTCGGCACTGATGGTGATGGTCTTTGCCGGCGGGCATATCTCGGGGGCCCACTTCAATCCGGCGGTGACGCTGGCCGTGTTCCTGCGCGGCAAATGCCCGCTCGGCGACGTCGGCCCGTACATGATCGCCCAGGTGGCCGGGGCGGCGCTCGCCGCGGCAATCGTTCTGTTCCTCCGGGGAACGGGAACGACCGAGCCGCTCGAGCCCGACATTGCCAAGGCGCTGCTCGTCGAGCTGCTGTACACTTTCGCGCTGGCCTACGTCGTGCTCAACGTGGCCACCGCCAAGGGAACCAGCGGCAATTCGTTCTACGGGCTGGCGA
Source organism: Pirellulaceae bacterium (assembly GCA_035512595.1). Taxonomy (GTDB): domain Bacteria; phylum Planctomycetota; class Planctomycetia; order Pirellulales; family Pirellulaceae; genus DATKDU01. The sequence goes on along the minus strand of DATKDU010000062.1, from coordinate 5,940 downwards.
TCGGCTTCACCGTGATGGCCGGTGCGTTTTCCGTCGGGGCGATCTCCGGCGGCGTCTTCAATCCGGCCGTGGCCGTCGGCCTGACGATCATGGGCGCATCGAGCGTGTCCGCCATCTGGATCTACCTCGTGGCGAACTTCGCGGGCGGAGCGCTGGCGGCGGTGGTGTTCAAGATGCTGAATCCGGAGGACAAGTAGAACGGAATTCATTCCGTTCCCGGGCAGCGGGCGAACAAGTCAAACGGAATGAATTCCGTTCTACGGCGAACCTCAGCCAATCTCATCCAGCAGTCGGCTGAGCGCGATGTCGAGCTTGGCTTCGGTCTCGTAGGTGCCGGCGGCAATCTGGGCCTTGATGGCGGCGACCTTGTCGGCGCGGATATCCGGCAGGTCGTGAACCTGGCTGACGAAATCGGCCTCGGGGGAAATGTCCAACTGGTCCACTCCGAACGTGCCGCGGGAGGATGCTGGCCCTTGGGCGGGGGGCATCCGGTGGGGGGCACTCAGCGGCTGGGGTGCGTGAAGGTGGGTCGTGCCGTGGATCTGCATCGTACATCTCTCCTGGGCGGCGGGCGAATCCGCGACGTTGCCGTCGCGCGATCCATTGTCTCAGAAAACGGAAAACAGTCCAACAGGGACGGGCGGGCGAAATCGTAGGACGGCCTTTCCAGGCCGTCCCTAGGCGACAGCCTGGGAAGGCCGTCCAAACTCTTTGCGTCGCATTCCATGTCCGAGGGCGGTTTCCGTGCCAGGCCGAGTGACCTTTGCGAACGCTAGCACTTGGGGACACCCCCTTCATCGTCCACGCCGGCAGACGACTGCGAACCAAATTGCCAGCATCGTCCTGTGCCGGTTTCCGCAGCACAAGCCGCCTGTGACGATGCGGCGACTTGCCAGGGACCGTGCCGAAAATGGCGGTTAGCCGGTCGCTTTTCCGCAACCCGGCCAGCCACGCGCTGAACTGCCGCAACGCGTTGTGTTTCGCAGTTGCCGCACGTTGCCCGCGGGCATCAATCGCCGCTGGCGGGAACTGTCACTCACTACGCAAGAATGGTCGCGATGGTTTGCAGGATTCGCAGCATCGCCAGTTGCCAGCACCCGGCGGCGGAAGTCCAATACGGACGGGCCGATGCGGAATGAGAAGCAGCAGGGCGGGTCGGCGCGATTGGAAATCGCTGGACTCGGCCTGCGATCTGCCCGTCAAACGTGGAAACTTTGCCCGGCTTTCAAGGTTTGCCCGAAGTGCCAAAGCCGAATTCTATTGCGGAGAACTAAGCCATGACGAGACTTTGTGCCGGAGTGTGTGCGGCCGTCCTGCTGGGGGGCGCGACCTGGGCGTGGGGACAAGAAGAAGGCCCGGCCGCCGCGCAGCCGCGCGACAGCGATCGGCCGCGGGAAGATCGCCCCCGAGACGACGAGCCGCGCCCCGATCGGCCGCGCGATGGGCAGCCGCGCCGCCCCCAAGGAGTGCCCGACTTGCCCGATCCGGCCCGGCAAATGGCCGAGCAAATGTTCCGCCGCTGGGACGCCAACAAGGATGGCCACCTGAGTGCTGACGAAGTTCCCGCCGAGCGGCGCGAGATATTCAAGCAGCTCACGAAGGGGCTGGACGTCGATGAGAAAGGGCTCACTGCCGACCAGTTTGCCCGCGTGGCGATGGGCATGATGGCGGGAGGCCCGCCCGGATTCGGGCCGGGGGGACCACCGCCGGGGATGCCGATGATGGCCTTGCTGCGGGTGTTGGACACGGACGGCGACGGTGAATTGTCCCAGGAGGAGATCGCAGGGGCCGCCAAGTCGCTGGCCAAGCTCGACAAGAACGAAGACGGCAAGTTGAGCCGCGAGGAGCTGATGGCGGGCTTTGCCGGCGGGTTCCCAGGCCGGCCGGGCGAAGGGCGTCCCGATCAGCCGCGACGGGAGGGGCGTCCCGAAGGCCGTCCCGATGCGCGGCCCGGTGAAGGGCGTCCCGCTGCCAGGGGCGAGCAGATCCGCGCGCGAATCAAGGAGATGGATAAGGACGGCGACGGCAAGATCAGCAAGGAAGAGGCACAGGGTCCGCTCAAGGAGCGTTTTGACGCGATCGACGCCAACAGCGACGGCGTGCTCGATGAAGCGGAGATCATCGCCGGCATTCGCCGCGGCCGCGAGGGGGGTGAGCGCCGGCCCCAAGGAGAGCGCCCCGAGCGACGCCGCGAAGGAGACCGGCCGGAAGGCCGCCGTCCGCCCGTCGAACGTGCCGAGAAGGCGAAAGAGCCGGAATAATTCGCCGGCATTTCGCCGCGCGGCCCAGCTCTAGCCGATGGATCGGATCACGCTGGCCCAGCGGCGTTCCGCGGCGCTTCACCCTTGGACCCAGTGCCAGCCGTTTGGTTTTTTCACAGAGGCGCGGAGGCGCGGAGGCGCAGAGGCACAGAGCAGCAGGGATGAATGTCTGCTCTGTGACTCCGTGTCTCTGTGCCTCCGTGAAAAAGCGGCGGACGCCCATTCTGCTTCACGAACCGGGACTCGGTCGGATCGTTCCATGGGCGGAATTCCATGTCCCGCGCCCGCGGGTCATCCTCGCCGCTGCCCCAAATCTTTGTAACCTGCAAAGATTTGGACCGTTTATAGCACCAACGGCACGAGCACAGGCGCGACCTGGGTCGATCCAGCCGGGCCGCTGTGTTGACGGACTGTGTTGACCGTCAGCGGCAACTTGTGGAATTCGAGCGCCGCGGCGAACCCGCGCGCGATTTTCCGCGTCTAAAGAAATAGAGCCGGCGCGCCGACGAATCTTCTCTTAGGGGACTAGCGCGGAAGATGACCCAGCCACTGCCAGATCCGGTGTTTGTGATCCTGTGCGACGACGAAGGCGCGGGGCGGATCGTCGTGGACCTGGAGGCGTTCGTCCGCTACGGCACGCAACTGGACGTTTCGCTGGCCGCCCTGGAAGCGAAGTGGTCCCACCTGGCCCCGGCGATCAAGCGCCGCTCCCTCCGCCGCTCTGATAAGTCGGCTTAGCTCCCAGGGGCCTTCCTTTCTTCGATTTTTGCCCCCCGGCCCTCTCCGGGCGCGTGCTAGACTTGCTAACTGGTTGGCAAGTCAGTCCTTAAGGCACTCTGGGGAGCATCGCATGGGCCGCTCACTGCACCTCGCACTCGCGCTCGTAGCCGGATCGATCCTGGCCGGCGACGCCCTGGCCGTCGATCTGTTCGTGGACAATCTATCCGGCGACGATCGCAACAACGGACAGGGGGCCGCGACCGTCTCCCACGGCAATGGACCGGTCCGCACGATCGGCAAGGCCCTCCGCCTGGCTGGCGCGGGGGATCGGATCTTCATCAATCCCAACGGCGGCCAGCCGTATCGCGAGTGCGTCACGCTCCAAGGCGGGGCGCACAGCGGCTTTGGGGACATCGTGCTGGAAATCGTCGGCAATGGAGCGGTCCTCGACGGCTCGCTGCCCTTGGCCGAGGCGACGTGGGAGGTCGTCGGCGAAGACCTCTACGCCACGCGGCCCCCCAAGATGAGCTTTCAGCAGCTCTTCTTGGACGGCCAGCCGGCGCTTCGCGTGCAGGGGACGGGCGACGAGATTCCCCAACTTCAGCCGCGGCAATGGTCGCTGTTCAAGGGACAGATTATTTTTCGGACCGATGCCGGACGCATCCCGTCGAGCTACAACCCCTCGTGCTGCGGCCATCCGGTGGCGATCACGCTGTACGAGGTACACGACCTGGTGATCCGCGACCTGACGATCCGCGGCTATCAACTGGACGGCGTCAACGCCCACGACAACGTCACCCGCTGCGACCTGGTCGGAATCAGCTCCACAGAAAACGGCCGCAGCGGCTTTTCGATCGGCGGCGCCAGCCGCGTGCGGCTCGATGAGTGTAGCGCCTCAGGCAACGGTGCGGCTCAGGTCCGCACCGAAGGCTACTCGCAGACGCACATCATCGGCGGCCTATTCGACGAGACGACCGCGCCGGCCCTGGTGCAAGCGGGGGGGAAGGTGACAAAGGAGTGAACGACAGGCCTCAATACAACCACTCAATCCCACCACCACGCACCGCGGGGCAGATTGGTTGGGGCTGATTCCTTGTGCTCGCCCTTGAGCACGCCGTAGGTGTCGGTCTTGATCTGCTCGGCTTTGACGAGCTGCCGTGGATCGACGGTCACGCCGCCGCTGATGCCGGCGACGATCGTTCTGGTGCCGATGACGCGGTGGTTGACGACCGACTCGGTGTGCGTCGGGGCGCCGCCGAGGGCCACTTCATACCGCCCCTGGGGACCGAAGTGAGTCATCTCCCAGCCGATCTGGCTCGGCACGTCTTCGCTGCGGAGCAGTGCCGTCACCAGGGCCAGGTCGAACACGTTCCGCAGGTCGGCATAGACCGGGTACTTGGCGGCCAGCGCCTCAAAGTGCTTCGTGAAACTGCGGGCAAAGCGGGCGTTGAGCTCGTCCGAACCGCCCGTGTGAACCCGCTCTCCCTTTTCGGTGAGCAACTCGTTCTCGCTGAGGACTTTCACGCCGGGACCCTTCAATTCAAACGCATCGCGCGGCTCGGTGGCCGACAGTGCGTCGTAATTGAGCGTGAACCACCACCGCAGGACGTTCATCGCCGGCGGCGCTTCGCCGGGCTTGAGTTCGATGGACGCCAGGTAGCTTTCCACCCCCAGCACGCCCGGCTCCAGCCCCATGCCGACGAGCTTCATCCGGTAATCGGCCTCGACGATGACACGGGCCGCGCGCGAGCGCGGGTCGATGCCGTGGATCGTCACGTCCTGCTTGCCGAGCGAGGAGCGAATGTCTTCCAGCCAGCGGCCGCGCTGCGAGGGGCTGATCGGCTTGGCGGCCCAGCGCTCGATCGTCGCCTTGGCGGCCGCCAGGTTCTCTTGCGTCGGCGTGATCGCGCAGCCGAACTTCGGCTCCTTGCTATAGGCGTTGCGAAGGACGGTCACCAGGTCGTCAAGCTGCACGACCGGCCGCCCTTTCTCCACATCGACGATCCGCCCTTCCTCATCCGGCCGCCAGTCACCGGCTGGCCCGGCCAAAACGATATCGCCGCTCTCGGGATAAATCAGCACGTACTGGATTTTTTGCAGGCCCGCTAAAGTCCGCATCGCTTCATCCGGGTGCCGCCCCTGCGCGTACAGAAGCTGCACCGCCTGCTCCAGGCGCGGCAACGAAACCTTCCGCAGCGCCGAACTCTGCCGCGGATCGCGCCCCGCGGATGCGAATGCCGCCCTCGTGCGGACCGACTCCAGCGAGCGGTCCACTTCCGGCTTGAACTTTTTCAATACCCCAGCCGCATCGACGTACACGCCGGTGGGAAACTCGGCAATCGTCCCCGGCCCGCCGACGTCATCCCACGATTCGGGGTCCACCGTCGTGGTGATCAGGTCGATGAGCGTGTCGAAGTCGGCAATCACGCCGCCGCCGCGGCCGGTGATCGCGTCGCGAAGCTGATCGATCGCCCGCCCTCGGGCCGAGTCGCTGCTCATGCTCCCCGCCGTGGAGAGCGAGCCGTCGGCAGCCCCGGCCTGCGCCTGCGCGGCCGCAATCCGGCCGAGTGCCGCATCCCGCTGATCGGGATCGGCCAGCCGATCGGCCGCGGCCAATGCCGGGGCAAATTCCCCCGCCGCCAGATGGCCGGCAATCGGATCGGCATCCTGAGCGGAAGCAAACGAACAAAAACAAATCGCGGCTGCGACGCACACCACGCGCAGCCATGGCACAAGAAAGCGAGCCATGTGGACAGATCCCTTCTCAAAGGCCCCTGAGAAGCGTGCCTGTAGTGTGGCACAGGGGCGGGGCGGAAGTCAAGCGCCGGCAGGTAACCCTAGCGGGGCTTTTCATGCGCGGGCTGGTAAACTGGCTCAGATGAGCCGTCCCCTTACTGCTAGTGAATACACCCTAGCGAGATGGATGCTGGAACACGGAAAGCCAGAGGCGGTTAACTTT
>DATKDU010000061.1:0-33644 GCA_035512595.1 Pirellulaceae bacterium | reverse complement strand
CAACGTGCGTGAGCGCCACCTTGGCATGCCCGGCTCGCGACAGTGATCGATTCGGTCACTCTGCGGGCTAGCCGTCATCAGTGGGTTCATCGTCGTCGGTAGTGGGAATGCCAATCGGCAGCCGGACGACGATGACGTCATAGAGCAGGTCCGCTTGATTGGCGATGACCGCGACTTTGCCAAAGAGAACGAGCTGATTCAGATCATGGAAAAGTTCTGCAAGAAAAATCCGGTCGATCCGCTCCTGCTCGCGTCGCCGATCGATCGGATGAATGGGGACGGCGTCCTGCTCAAGAACGGCCAGATCGATCCCGATTTTCCGGCCGCCGGGGAGCAGAACCATCTCGACCAGGGAGCGCACGAGCGGATGGGTGTGTTCCATAGCGGCGCGAGCGTCGGGCTGTTCCGGCACGAGGACGAGTCATTCCATCCGTATTTCAATGAGTTCGTCGCGATCTATCCGGCGAAGTATAAATTGCGGACATCGCTCTGGAGTTTTTTCTGGGACAAGGGACAGATTCTGCCCGGCCGTGGCACCGAGGCGGCCCGGCTCTCCATCGTGACCCTCACCGGCGACGGCCGAGGCGGCGGACATCCCAGCGTGATGCTGACGCACCTCGACGCTCCGGCCGCGGGGCCGCAACAACACGAGCTGACGGCCTGGCTCAATCAGAATGACACCATCGGCTTCAATACAGCATCGCTGGCCCCCAGGGCCAGCGGCCACTAACTTGTTGTTCCGGTAAGGACTTGGAGCAAGAAGTCGTCGTTCCAGGCGCAGCCGCGGCGTTTGCCGACGACGCTGTTTTTGCTGGGATGTTGCTTGAGCAGGGATAGCAGGAAGCGGCGTTACGCTAGAGCCGGCGGACTAGTAAGCGCCCGCTTCGGTCCGACACGCCGAGGTCGATGTGACCGACGCGCGTTGCCCCACACGTCTGCGGCTTCCTCCGCCGAGCCGGATCACGACGTCGTCATGGATGGTGGCAAAGATCCACAGCACATTTTCCAACGTCGTGCTGGCCCCGCTGATCGTTGCCGCTGTTCTCGATCTGGCCGGCTGGGGCTGGTGGCTCCATGCGGGTCACGCCCAGCAGGGGAACCATCTCACGAAGCACGATGGCGAGATCGCCACACTGCAGCGGGACAGCGATCGGATCCTGACGAATCTGGATGAGATTCTCAGGGAGCTGCTCGCGCGGAAGTGAGCTTCGCAAGATTAGGCCGTCTAAGTTCACAATGGAGAGTCAAGGCGAAGCGAAAAATTCATTCAAAAAGGGGCCAGCTTATTGACCCTTATTGACCCCAGCCCATGAACATGATATGCAAGTAACTTGCAATTGGCATCCATTATCAGTTCCGCGTACTTGCGCTGTATGGAGGACTCGCTCCCATGCGTCGCCTGTCCCCTGGTGAGGCAACCCTTCGGCTTCGCTTACAGTCGGCGTATCTTTCCGAACCGGGCGCGAGTGAAGTGCGTACAACGCCTAATTCCACAATTACAGCACTTGCATTCACGACGCATTTGCGCATAATGACCCTCGCCCGAGCGGGACGGTCCCGCCCTCTCGGGGTCGATGGAACCAAAGAGGCGGCGTGGCTGATGGTCGCAATGTTGTTTAAGCACCTACGCTTGATTGCCCTTGCCTCGGCCTTGTTGCACTTGGCCGATACGGGAGTCTCGGCACTCGCCCATAACCACGGTGCTGGGCCCTTCGCGATTTCTCAGGTTCGTCCCTCACACGCTCATCATGGGTCGGGCTGCAGTCACCGCCACCATCAGTGCCCACCGACCGGCGACGGGGCGGGAACGAAGCAGGATTCCTCGGAGCCGCTCGACCAACATCACGACTGCGCTGCTTGCCGGCACTTGTGCCGACCGCTTCTGCACCTTGTCGTGATTCCTGAGTCGGTACACGTCGATCTCGTTTGCGAAATCGCCGTCGAAAACGATGTGCATTGCTTACCAACTCGAATCGCGATCTATCACTCTCGGGCTCCGCCCATCGCGATTGTCTAGCGTCGCGCTGCATGCCGCGTTCGGCTCAGCAGTGACGCGGTCATTCCAGCGGTTTTGCGGGCTTTGACCTGCGCGAGCCGCGGGGACGCGCCATTTGCGTCCCGACATCTCCCACTGGAGCGCCTGCTTCGCTGTGCGGTGACCCTTCATTCGTGAAGGTGACCCTTCATCGCGCCAGGAAGCACTCCAACGAGTGCGGGGGGGGGTCGAATGGGTGTCCTCAATGGCGAACGCCGATTAGGGAAAACAGTGGAGGCTAACCAAGCAGACTCCGTCGCGGCGCGTGCCTAGGTGCGGAAGCGGTTCGACCAACTGATACGTACCCAAAGCGCCGCCGCGGCGGGGCCTATTTTGAAAACATGGTCGCGACCGGATCGTTCGTCGCCGCCGGTCGTTAAAGGTCGCAAGGTGCGGCAATTGTGATGTCCCATTTCAGTTCTCATGTACGGGAGAATATCTCCATGCTTCGGAAACTACTCAGGAACAAGAAGGGCCAGGGACTGGTCGAATACGGCTTGATCATTGCCGGCGTGGCGCTGATTAGTGCCGCTTCCATCGCGGTATTTGGCCACAAGGTCAACGATTTGATCTCCGCCATAACCGTCGTGCTCCCCGGCGCTCACGCCGACGACAACGCTCCCATCGTCAGCGGCAAGATCATCGAGACCAGTCCCGGCGCACCGGCGGAAGGGGGCGGCACCGGCATCGGCCTGGACTACACGACGATCCTGTCCAACAGTGACGGCACGCAAAGCCGGCTCGGCAATAACACCGCCGGCGTCGGCAATCTCTCCGACCTGGTGCTGGAGACGCCGTAACCTTGGGGGAGGCGCTTTCCCCATTTGCTGTTGCGCCCTCTGCGCCGCCGTGCGGCGCAGAGGGCATTTGTCGCTCGCAGCCTCGAACTCAAGCGAGGCCGAGGAAACCGTTCAAGCGGGGCTCGTCGGTGGCTGGAGCAGTCCCAATTCCCTTTCAGGAGGACGTTGCCGTGAAAAAGCTTTCTTCGCTTGTGACCGTGGCGGCCTTTGTGTGCGCGGCCGCGATTGCTGCTGCCGTGGCGGCCGACCCGGCGGCGGAACATGCCCAGATGAAGAAGGAGCACGCCAAGGCCCACGAGGAGCACGACGCCTGGCGAAAACAAGTCTCCAAGATGCGCGTGGAGCACACGCGGGCGCTGTCCGCCTTGCGTGAAGTCGAGTCGAAGATTCTGGCCCATGAAGCTGCGCTCGAGGAGATTGCGGCCCACGTGGACGAGCACGAGGACCACATCCGCCATCATGACGAGGAGATCGCGGCCCACGAAAAGAGCGGCGACGACAAGGAGCACGCCGCGCTGGCCGCCTCGCACAAAAAAGTGATGGAGGAGCACGCCGCGCTCGCCAAGTCGCTGACCACGTTCGACGACGAGCATCACAAGCTGATCGACGCGATCCAAAAGCTGCGCCAGCTTGTGTCCCCCAAGAAGTGAGCGGAGGCTTGACCATGACGCCGCTGGTTCTCCTCCTGCTGCTGCTGCTGGCCGCCTCGATCTGCGATTTGCGCCGCCGCGAGATTCCGGACTGGGTCCCGCTGGCGATGCTGGCCTGGGCCGCAGCCGCGGCAGCAGCGGGGATCGGCGGCGCTACGTGGCTGGGGGCGGCTTGCGGTTTTGCAGTCGGACTGGCGCTAAGTGCGCCCCTGTTTTACCTGGGGGGCATTGGCGGCGGGGACGTGAAGTTGATTGCCGCGTTAGGCGCGGCGCTGGGGCCGTGGCCGCTGGCGGCTTGCCTGCTGTGGATCGCCATCTTCGGCGGCATCCTGGCGGGGATCGCCTCGCTCCGCGGTCAAAAGGACTTCGCCTATGCGCCGGCGATGTTCCTGGGGCTGGCGGCATTCGCCTTGCGGTCGCTGGAGTGGAGCCATGTTTAAGCTTCGCTGTTGCCGACGCCGCGGCCAGTCGCTGGTCGAATTCGCGCTGGTGGCGCTCGTTACCTACCTGCTGCTGGCGGCCATTCTGACGTTCGGGTTCTATTTCTATGCCGGGCAGGGATCGCAAGGTGCGGTTGATTTGGCGGCCCGCGAGTTGTCGCGAGTGCCGCTGACGGCGAATAAGGCGACGCTCGAACAAGTTCTGTACGGCAATCCCAATTCCATTGATGGAATTCTTCCCGAAGAATCGGCCGCCATTCGCGACGCCAGGCGGCGGGTTTTCGACGAGCATTATCTCGTGCTGCGGGAGGAGGACCTGCTGGACGAAACCACGGGGACCTACAGCCGTGAGTTTCTGGAGCAACTGCCGCTGGTCAACCAGCAGCTCGTGCCGCTGATGATTTTCGACACGATCGAGGGGGTGCGCGTGTTCCGTTACCCCGGCGCGATCTACCGCGACACCGATCCGAGCGACGATCCCATCGCCGGTCCCGCCCCGTCCGGTTTCCTGGTCGCCATTCCGCTCGTCGTCGCCCGCGACGGAGAAGGGCACGAGACGATTCGCTGGGTCCGTGTGCTGGAGCCAATCGTCACGCAGTCGTCGGACAATCTCGACAGGATCGATCCCTTCAGGATCTCGTCCCCCGAGCGGGGCATCGTCGCCCTGCGGCTGAACTATCCGGTCGAAGCGGCCACGATGAGCAGCTTCCGGAAAAATCCGGGCGGCCCGTTTGAGCCCAACCTCGCTTTTCCCAACCTGGCCGACGACGCTCAGGTGCAAATCGAGGCGGGGACGTTTGCCCCCTCCGGTGAATTGCTCGCATCCGACCGTCAGATCGGTCCCTACACGGGACAGTACGGCCTGGGCCGCCAACTGGCGTTTGCCCAGGAAGTCCGTCCCTTCCGCCGCGTCATTTCCGCCCAGGCGATCTTTCGCCGCGACGTCTTTGACTAACCACGCTGCGCAAGGAGGCGCGATTTGCTCAGTGAGGTTTACCATGCGACCGATTAATCCTTCCGCCCGCCGCGGCTCGCCGTTGACGCTGCTGTTTGGCCTGTTGGCGTCGGTAATCGTCGCCGGCGGCGGCATCGTCGGCACGCTGTGGGCCCTCGGCGTTCCGCTGCCGTGGCTTTCAAGCCGGCCGGTGACGGTGCTCATTCCCGCCAACGCGCGGCCGATTGCGGCTTATGCTGCGGTCACGCGTGAGGACTTGATCAACGTCGAGAAGAAGGCGCTCCACTTCATCGAACTGCGTCCCGAGCAAGTGGTCGGCTGGTCGCTCGCCGCCGAAGGGGCGGACGGCAAAGAAATCGAGACCGTCGTGTCGAGCACGATCATCCGCGACGGGCAGTTGTTCTTCGTCGCGCCCGACAAGACCGAATATCACGCCGCCCAGGCGGTCAAGCTGCAAGGAGGCTTGATGCGGGCCACGGACATCCTGGGCCGCGTTGTCGCGCGGGACAAGCTCCCCGGCACCGGCTTTCGCGAGGAGCATTTTCTCCCCAAAGGGACACGGTCGGGCATCTCCGCCGGCATTCCGCCGGGAATGCAGGCATTGACGCTCGATGCCGGCCGGATCGGCGGCGTCCACGGGCTCAAAGCGGGAGATCATATCGACCTGGTCGCCACGATTCCCGAGGAGCACCTGCCTCGATTCGGCGGGTCCGATGCCAGCCGATTGCCGGGAGCTTCGTTGATTCTTTCGACAACACCCGCTCCCAAGGAGAAGAAAGCGGGGGAGGCCCGCCTGCTCGCGGAAGACGCCGTGCTGGTAACCCCCGTGATGACGCGCACCGAGCCGCAACGGACTAGTTCGCTCACGCAAGGAGCGCAGGTCCGCAATATGCCGGTGCAGGAAATCGTCCTGGCCGTGCAGCGCGACGACGTTCCGGGGCTGTCCGAGGCAATGGCCCTGAGCATCGACCTGACATGCATTGCTCGCTCGGGCCGGCCGGATGGCCAGCCGCCGGAACAGGCGCCCGAGGGGCTGATAGCCGTGGCCGTCGGCGCACGGCCCGTCGCCGCGTTGTCGCAGATTGTGCGCGACGACATCTTCCATCCCCGCACGCGGCGGCAGAAGCTCATTTACTTGACGCCGGAGGAAATTGCCGCCAAGCGGATCGTCATGAGTTTCACCGACCTCGTGGGTCGGGTTGCTGCGCACGACCTGCTCCCGGGGCACTTCATTACTGAGGACGACTTGCTCCCCCCCGGCACGCCACCGGGACTAGCGGCGGGAGTGCCGCCTGGCAAACGGGCATTTGTCGTTCAAACGGAAAAATTCCACGGACTGGCCGCCCTGCGTGCCGGCGATCACTTCGACCTGTTGGCCAGCGCGACGGTCGATTTGTCCAAAGCCGGCGGACGAGGGGGTCAAAACTTGTACGGCAGCGGCGTGTCGCTCCTGGCTGCGCTCCCCAAGCAGGCGGACGTGCGGGTACTGGTCCGGGACGGAGTGATCGTTGCGCCCATCATTGATCCGCAGCGGGGCAGGCCGGGCGACGGGCCGGAAATTAACGACGTGGTTGTGGCAGTCGATCCGGTCGAGGTCCCGGCGGTCGCCGAAGCGCTGGCGACGGGCGTGGAACTCACAGTGGTCGCACGATCTGCCCAAGGGACAGCGCCGGCCGAAGTACAAAAACCACGGGTGGACGAGCAAATTCCCGAGCATCATCCCTTGGAAAGCGTCAAGGCCCTGGAAGTCGTCGTGGGGGGCAAACGCGAGACGGTGCTGTTCCTGGGAGGCGAGCGGGTTGTCTTGGACCCGCCGGTCACGGACGAGTCGGGCTCCGCCTCGGGGCCGACGGAGAAATCCGATGAATAGCGGCTCCCGGCCCCTGGTCCCTGGCTCCCGGCTGCCGGCTCGTCGCCGCCGTCCGCTGCGTCACCGCCGCCGTGGCTACACGTTGGTGATCTTCACGCTGCTCTTCTTCTGCCTGATGGCCCTGGGCGCGATCATCATCGACATCGGTCTTGCCCGAATGACACAGCGACAGATGCTTTCGGCCGTCGATGCCGCGGCGGTGGACGGACTGCGAGGGCGCGATCGGCTCGACTCGCCCGATTCGGAGACGATGCGACGGCAATCGGCCAGCGATCTGGCCGCGCAGGTCTTTGACGACGACCTCGATCCTGCCAGCGGCGATCCTCGGTCGTTTGGCGCCGGCCCGCGCATCGAATTGACCGACGGCATTCCCGTCTCGCCGGAGTTCAGCGCCTCGCAGCTCATCACGATTCCTAATCCGCCCGTCTATGACCCAGTGCTGCGGCTGAACGTGGACAACGCCAGCGAAGGAGACTTGGTCGCAGGAACCTACGACAACGCGCTCGGCCTGACGCATATGGAGAACAGCGACTATTCGCGGGATGACTTCGCACCAACGGCGGAAGGGGACGATGCGTTTCTCGTTCGGATGCGACGGACAACCGAGACGTTCGACCCGGCGGTCGGCGAGAGCGGCGGCACGATTCCTTACCTGTTTGGCCGCGGCTCTCTGTTGAACGTCGCCGTCCGCGGTCGCGGGATCGCCGTGCGGGCAACCGCCATCGCCCAGGCTCGACGCGCCATGGCCATCGGCCGGCGGGCACTCGAATCGCCTGCCGCGTTTCCCGGGGCACTGCCGTTCGTCGTGGAGATAAGTCAGTGGCCGTCGCTGGTCAATTCAGTATTACCGCTCGAGATCGAGGGGACGGAATTGCGACTCTCCGGCCAGCGGGTTGGCTATCTCTACGACCTGGACGCCAGCGATGGTCTCGGCCAGTCGTTGTCGTTTGGCCAAACAGCCCCGGCTGATCCACAGGCCGGGACGCTGGGCGGAGACGTGATTTTTTCGCAAGCAGCGCAGCGGACGGGCGACCCATCCGGGCCACGCTTTGGTTACGTCGCAATTGTCGGGTCCGTGGGTAGCGGGGGAGAGTCGCGTGTCGTCGCGTTCGGGGCGATGGAACTCACTTCGGGCACCGCGGCGACCCTTCCATTCGCGGTGTTGGAAAACTTTCTCGGACCGGAGAACGCTTCGCCGGTTTTAGCGCGGCCGCTCGACGTTAATGTGTTTGCCAACGAGCCCAACGATCCTGAACTGACCGATCTCCTGTCACAACATCGACTCCCCTCGGCGCCGCAAACGCCGCTGTTGGCTCCGGCTCTGGTGCGTTAGGTCAAATCCCCGTGTCCATCACCACCAATATCCTCGTCGTCAGTCCCGATTCGAAGCTACAGGACGAGCTTCGATCGGCACTTCAATCACTGGGAGACCGCGCGCCGGTAGCCAATTTTGCCAGCGAACCTCGGACCGGAATCGAAGCGGCCCGCAGTCGGCAGCCGGAGGTGGTGCTGGTGGAAATGGGGCTGAACCTCTCGGCCCTCAAAGCATTTGCCGATGAGCTGGCGGCCAGCGCACCAGAGGCCGTCCTGGTGGCCGTGTTTCGGCCCGAAGTGATTGGCAATGACGTCTCCGAAGGGGCGGTGCTGATCGAAGCCATCCGCTGCGGCGTGAAGGATTTTCTCAGGCGGCCCATCTCGACCACCGAGCTTGACCAACTCCTGGTCCGCGCAGGTAGCCGCGGCATGCGGTCGGCTTCCCGTCCGGGAGCCGTCGTGTCGTTCATCAGCAACAAGGGGGGCGTCGGCAAATCGACCCTCGCCGTCAATGCGGCGGTCGTACTGGCCCGCAAGTATCCGCAGCGCGTGCTGCTGATCGACGCGTCGCTCCAGCTCGGCGTGGCGGCGTCGATGCTCGACCTGCACCCCGCCACGACGCTGACCGATGCGGTCCATGAGCGCGAGCGGCTCGATGAAACGTTTCTCCGCCAGCTTGCTGTGCCGCACTCTAGCGGCCTCCATCTACTGGCAGCGCCGCATACGGCCATTGACGCCGCTCAGGTCGATGACGAAGCGATTTCCCGCGTGATCACGCTGGCCCGGCGGACCTACGACTTCGTGCTCGTGGACACCTTTCCCTTGTTCGATCGGGTGGTCGTCGCCGTGCTGGACTTGAGCGAGCGAGCCTACCTCGTGATGGAAAACGTCGTGCCGACGCTGCTGGGCGCGGCCAAGCTGATCGAATTGCTCGCCGGCCTTGGCTTTCCCATCGAGCGGCAAAAGATCGTCCTCAATCGCTATACGTCGGTCAGCGGCGGCCTTTCGCCTCTGGACGTGGCCAATCGGCTAGGCCGCAGCGTTGATTTCGTGCTCCCTTATGACAAGCGCGTGGTCGTGGCAGCAAACACGGGGCGGCCGTACGGCCTGAGTCCCAGCCGCTGGTTCGGCTTTGGCCCGCCGCTGTCGGCGCTGGCGGCCGACATGGAATCGCTAGTCGCGAGCCAGGCTCGTCCCAGCGATGCACCCGAAAGCGTCCGCGGCGTCCTCCGCGGCGTCGGCGCGCCGTGGCAGCGTCCTCAAGTCACTGCCGTCCGGATATCAGAGGCACAGCCATGAGCGACTCGCCCAATCGAGAGCAGGCACCTGAGCTAGGTCACTCCCGCCAGGTGCTCACGCATGCGAATCTGGCACTGCCGCTAGATCGGTTCCGCGCTGCCCAAAAGAAGGGTTCAACGCGACCGATGATCGAGCACGTGGTCGCTGAGGTCAGTGCGCCGGCGGTCGGTGCGGCCAATTACCAGGTCGTCAAAGGTCAGCTCCACCAGCGATTACTGGACGACCTCGATCGCCGCCACCTGCTATCCGCCAGCGAAGAGCGATTGACCGAGTTCGTGGAGCAGTTCGTGGCCCAGGCACTGGCCATCGAAGACCTGCCGCTCAACGATGACGAGCGGCGGCGGCTGGTCGATGATCTTCTGGAGGAGACGCTGGGGGTCGGGCCTCTGGCTCCCCTCATGGCCGACCCGGCGGTGAGCGACATCCTGGTGAATGGCCCCCAGCAGGTCTACATCGAGCGTTTCGGCCGGCTGGAAAAAACAGACGTGCGCTTCCGCGATGCCGAGCATCTGGTGCGGATCATCCAGCGGATCGCGGCCCGCGTCGGCCGGCGAATCGACGAAAGCTCGCCGATGGTCGATGCCCGCCTCCCCGACGGCAGCCGCGTGAACGCCACGCTCCCGCCGGTGACGATCGACGGCCCGACTCTTTCCATTCGCCGCTTCGGCCGCCGCCGGCTGCGGCGCGACGACCTGCTGGGACTGGGCATGTTTTCGCCCGAGATGACGCAATTTCTGGACCTGGTCGTCCGTGGGCGCAAGAACGTGCTCATCTCCGGCGGCACCGGCTCCGGCAAATCGACCTTCCTCGGCGCGATGGCCGAGGCAATTCCCGCCAGCGAGCGAATCGTCACGATTGAAGATGCTGCGGAACTGATACTCGATCAGACGCACGTCGTTCGCATGGAGACGCGACCGGCAAACGTCGAAGGCCGCGGCCAGATCACGGCTCGCGAGCTCGTCGTCAATGCCCTCCGCATGCGTCCCGACCGGATCATCGTCGGCGAGGTTCGTTCGGGGGAAGCCCTCGACATGCTCCAGGCCATGAACACCGGGCATGACGGCAGCCTGACGACCGTGCATGCCAATAGCCCGCGTGACGCCTTGGCGCGCCTGGAGACGATGGTGCTGATGGCCGGGATCGACCTGCCGTCGCGGGCCATTCGCGAACAGATCACGGCCGCGCTGCACCTGGTCATCCACGTCCGCCGCTACGAGGACGGCGTGCGGCGGGTCGAAAGCATTGCCGAGGTGCTCGGCCTGGAAGGGAACACGCCCCAGCTCCAGGACATTTTCCGCTTCGAGCCGACCAGCCGCAGCGGCAGGCGAATTGCCGGCCAGTTCACGGCCACCGGCATTGTGCCCCGGCTGGCCGAGGAGCTGCGCGATCGGGAGTTCGCGGTTCCCATGAGCCTGTTTCAGAAAGCCAAGTAGGCATTTGATCCATGTATCCTGTCATCGGATTAGCAAGCGTGACTGCCCTGCTGGCCGCGGTCATTTATGGCTGGCGGCGGATGGCGCTGCGGCAGCTTGCACTGGAGCGGCTGGCAGAGCCGGCGGAGGTTAGCGCGGCGATCATCGCGCTTGCGCGCCCGCCGGCTGGACCGCTGCGACGGCCGTGGCGACTGGTCCCGTGGGTGATGGGCTTAATGATCGGGCTGGTTTTGTTCTTCCTAGTCGGTTTCTGGCTGGTGTACAGTGCGGCCATCGGCCTGATCCTCGCTCTGCTCGCGGCCGAGCTGGAGGGCTACCTGGCCCAGCGCCGCGCGGCGCGGATCGAGACGCAGCTTGCGGATGCCATCGACCTGATGATCGGGGCCCTGGGAGCGGGCGCCGGGGTATCCAATGCTCTGGCCGCGGCAGCGGAGGAATCGAAGCAGCCGCTGGGGGCACAGCTCGACGACTGCCTGGGACGCATTCGCCTGGGAGACGGTCCGAAGCAGGTTTTCCGCGGCCTGGCCGAGCGCGTGCCGCTGGAGACCTTCACGCTGTTCTCCTCGGCACTCACCGTCCATTGGGAGGTCGGCGGCAGCCTGACGCCGACGATGGCGATGGTCGCCCGCACAATTCGCGACCGGATCGAGATTTCCCGCCGTATCCAGAGCAACACGGCCCAGTCGCAGCTTTCCACCGTGTTCATTCTCCTCTTGACGTACTTCATCGCGGCCATCGTCTGGCGGAACAACCCAGAGCAAATGGAAACGTTCCTGCGGACCGACCTGGGAAGCTACTTCGTCGCGGGCGCAATGGTGCTCCAGGCCACGGGAATGGTGTGGATGAATTGGCTTAGTAAGCCAAGGTTTTGAGAACCTAACCATGACTTTTCAGATCACGTTCGTTGTCGCCTTGTGGCTCCTAGCCGCCGCAGCCACCTTTTGGCTCATCCGCCGACTGGCGCTGGCAGGCGAGACGCGCCGGCGAGCCTTCGCCGACGTGGAGGAAGAAGCCCGGCAATCCGCGCTTCTCCAGACCGACGAGATGGGCGCCTTGCGAAGCTGGCTCTTTCTTTCCGGATATCGCCGGGAGTCGGCGGTGGTATGGTTCCTCGTGGCGTCGCTATTGACGATGCTCGTCGGCGCCGGAATTACCGCGGCCATCTTTTCCAGCGGCATCTATCGGCTGATGGTGGAGTCAACTGCGTCAGTGCCCGGCGGCGTCGGAGAGGTGTTTTTGCCGGTCGTTTATGTGGCCCCGTGGCTGCTCCTCATTTTGGCCGCCGGATTGCCGGCACTGGCGGTCTATCAACGCCGCAAGCGGCGAATGGAATCGGTCGATCAGGACCTGCCCTTGACGCTGGAGCTGCTCTCCACGCTGAGCGAAGCCGGGCTGGGCTTCGACGCCGCGCTGCTGCGCATCGCGGAGACGCGCCTGGCCGAGCGGCCGCTGGCGCAGGAATTCCGCACCTACCAGGCGGACCTGCTGGCGGGACGATCGCGCGTCCAAAGTCTCCGGCGGCTCTCCGATCGGCTGCGAATGCCGGTCGTGGCGACCTTCGTCTCGGCACTGGTGCAAGCCGAGCAACTGGGCATGGGAATTGCGCAGGTGCTGCGGCGGCAAGCGGACGACGTGCGCGACCGGCGGCGCGAGCGGGCCAATGCCTTTGCCCTCTCGCTGCCGGTCAAGCGAGTCGTTCCCTTGGTGGTCTGCTTTCTGCCCGGGCTGTTCGTGTGGGCGATGGGGCCGTTCTTCGTCCAGCTCTTCCAACTGGCCGACACCTTCGCTCGGGTGCGCGATTTTGGAGGGGGGCCGTGAGCGCAACAATTCTGCCAAAGCTGTTCGATGCAACCACCGGCGCGGTTGTAATCGACCGCCTAGAGATCGCAACAAACTTCTGGCAGCGGCTCCGTGGTTGGCAGTTTCGCTCACGACCGCCGACAGGCACCGGCATACTGCTTGCCCCTTGCAACGCGGTGCATACCTTCGGAATGCGATTTGATATTGATATCGCGTTCTTGGATCGCATTGGCAAGGTCATCGCCGTCAAGTCGCGCATCGTGCCTTGGCGTTTCGTCCTTCCCGTCGTCGCCGCCCAAGCCGTCCTGGAGATTCCCAGCGGCCAGGGTCATGTGTCCCTGGGGCAGACTCTAGCGATTGCCGGCACGAGAGAATTGGCACTGCCTCACGCGGTTCATGCTCTTATCAAAGGCTCAATGAGCTAAAGGGGCGCACTGGGCATTCGGATGTCGGACGTCTGAGTCGTGACGGAGAAGGAAAGACATTTGACCGAGAAATTGACGATCGACGAAATGCGGATTGTTCCCATATACCCTCCGAGCGATCATCGCAACTGCGGCAATTCATCGTCGTAGGACTCTGCGAAGCTAGCAGGCTGCGGCTCCGTTCGCCGCGAACTCAAATTGGATCGGCAAAAGTCCGCGCCCCCCCGCAACCGATACAACCCATACGGTTGGTCGAGCCGCTACAGATTTGCCGAGCCTCGGTTGGTCCAGCGACTGGTCGGTGTACGCAACACGCTCCGCGTGATGCATCCTCTCGCGCAGCGTGAGGTCTACACTGGAAACGCCCTTTCGTGCGCGAGGCCGTGGTGAATTCACTTCTCTCCTTTGCCGATGCATCGCGCCGCTTGCCAATCTTGCGTGGCCACTGGGTGTGTGCAGCGCTGGCCCTGATGCTTCACGCGGCTTCGGCCTGGGCTCAGACCCCCACGTACTCTCCACGACCGCAGCGGCCAAAAGTAACGTCGATGATGCCGGGCGGAGCTCCCACCGCAACCTTTCCTCAGGCGGTCGGTGAGGGGCAAATGGAAACTCGGCTGCCCTCAGGAACTGTGTTCGTTCAGGCGCCAGCGTCCACTGCCGCTGCGGGCCAGGCCGAGCCGCGGGAACCAGGACAACTCCCCCAGCGGGTTCCGACGCTTCCCCAGCAACCGCAGACTCCGCCGGCGGCCGCAGGCGATGCTCAACCACCGCCCCTTGGCCGGCTCGAGTTATTGCCGCCGCTGCCCAAGGGATTGGAGCCGCCGACGCCGACGCCGCAAACACGGCAAACCTACGACAAGTTCATTCAGCGGACGGTCGATCCCGAAAACCGCCTCGATTTGATCGTCGGCCATCCGCGGATCCTCGTCTTTGCCGAGACCCCCAAGCGAATCTATTTGCCCGACGAGCAGATTGCCAATTACCAGATCATTTCCGACACCGAAATCTCGCTCGTCGGCATCAAGCCGGGCACGACCGTGCTCAACATCTGGGTTTCCGACCCCGACGCCAAGCCGAAGGGGGAGCGTATTCTCAGCTATCTCGTGACCGTGGTGCCGCCGCCGCGGCAGAAGGAGGAGCTGGAAGCTCGCTACAAGGCCCTGGAAGGCGAGATCAATCGGGCGTTCCCGTGCAGCACGGTCGAGCTGTCGCTGATCGGCGACCAGCTCGTCGTTCGCGGGATGGCGAAAGACGCGATCGAAGTGACCAACATACTGCGGATCGTCGCCCAGCATAGTCCGCGGCAAGGCTACACTCCCTTCGGCCAGCGAATCGATTTCGTGCAGCGGGTGGAATATCGCGACGCCAATACGATTGCCGCCGAACAAGACGAGGCGCTGCAAGATGCGATCATTGACGCCAAGGCTCTGGCTCGCGCCAATATCGTCAACTTGCTGCAAATCCCCGGCGAGCAGCAAGTCATGCTCCGCGTCACGGTGGCAGAAGTGAACCGCACCGCCGCCCGCAGCATTGGGCTCAACTTCAGCGTCGCCAACAACAAGGGAACGACGGTCTTTCAGAGCCTCACGGGAAATTTGGGCTCAGGGACCGGCGGCGGGGGCCTGGCGAATATCCTGACCAGCCTGGACGACGGGCAGGTGCTGCTGGCGGTCAACGCGCTGCGGACGCTCAAGCTGGCCAAGACGCTGGCCGAGCCAAACCTGGTTACGCTCAACGGCAATCCAGCCAGCTTCCAGGCCGGCGGACGTTTTCCCGTGCCGGTGCTCGGCGGCTTCACGGGAAACGGCCTGCAAGGCGTGGCTTTCGTGCCGTTTGGCGTTCAGCTTCAATTCACTCCTTATGTCGTCGATCGCGATCGCGTGCGACTCAACGTGAATGCCGAGGTGAGCACGCGGGATGAGGCCATCGGCACGAGCATCGGCGGCGGCGGAGCCGGCGGCACTCAGGTCAGCGGCCTGGCGACCCGCAATTTCACGACGACGGTCGAACTCCGCGAGGGGCAGACGCTCGCCGTCGCCGGCCTGATCCAGAACAACTTCGGTTCCGACACCGACCGCGTGCCGTTCTGGGGCGATCTGCCGCTGATCGGGGCGACCGGCGGCTTCAATCGGACATCGTCAGGCGAGCAGGAGCTGGTCATTCTCATTACCCCCGAGCTGGTTCACCCGCTGGAAACGTGCTTCACGCCGAACCTCCCCGGCAGCGACGTCTTCGAGCCGGGAGACCTGGAATTCTACCTCGGCAACCGCCTGGAAAGCCGACGCAGCCGCGATTGGCGGGCTACCGTCCGCACCGACTATCACCGGATTCGCGCCGGCGACAAGTTTTGCGAGGACGAATTCATCATCGGCCCCGCCGGCCCGACTTATGGCTGTTGCAACCAGAAAGGGGCCAGCGGTGCTGCCGGCTGGAATTGCCCGCCGCGCGAAATGCCGATTGAGGCGCTTCCCAGTCCCGCAACTTCCGTCCCGCGCCAGGTTGGATCACAGCCATGACCCGCTTCACGACTCCACTCTCCATTTTGGCTCCCTGGCTGGGCGCTATTGCGCTGTCGGCCGTCATCGGCTGCCGCTCATGCGATCCGCCTTTCGGTCCGGCCTGCGCCGACATTCCGCCTGGCGCGATTCCTCAGCCTTTGGGCACTTACGCGTGCCAGTGGCAGACCGCACAGGCCGAGCGGGCCGAGCTGGATGACTTCGTCGTCTACAGGAATGAATGGACGGAGCGCAGCGCTCAGCTCGGCCCGTGCGGACGAGCCCACCTAAGTACCATCGCTCGCCGACTCGACTTGATTCCGGTGCAGGTCGTTGTGCAGCAATCGGCCGACGCAGAGTTAGATAAAGCACGCCAGGCGACGGTCATCGAGTTTCTGGCGCAAATGGGTGTCAGCGATGCCGGGAGCCGCGTGATCATCGGCACTCCCGAAGCCGAAGGGCTGTATGGCTTTGAGGCCCCGCGAGCCGTCCGCGGCTATACCCGCGGCATTGGTCCGGGCAGCGGTGCCGGCGGTGCGGCAACCGGCTTCGGTGGTGCGGGAAGCGGCATGAGTGGGACGACGGGGTTTGGAGGCGGTGGACTCAACGTGGGTGGATATTTCTAACGAGGCACACGCTGTGATGTTTGGCTCTCACCACCGTCTATGGGTTCTTGCCGCGGCGACCATACTGGCGTGCGCGACTGGCTGCACCTCCGTGTCGTCGCGAATGGCAACGCCATCGACCTTGCCGCCGCACGGCAAGAATGCCCGGCCGGTACGAGAATCCACCAGCGATGAGCTGCCTGAAGCACAAACAGTCCACGCCTGCCTGACTGCCGCCGAGGAGCTTGCCGTCGAAGGGCACGCCCGCGAAGCTGCTCTCCTCTACGAAAAGGCTCGCGGGCTCGACCCCCAGGCGACGGACTATTCGCGCCGCCTGGCAGGACTCTACGACCTGCAAGGGGATTTGGCCCGCGCCGGAACCGAATTTCGCGCCGCCCTGGCTGCCGCGCCGCACGACGCCGACCTGCTCAACGACTACGGCTGCTTTCTCGACCGCCAAGGCAACTATGCCGAGGCAGAGCGTCTATTGCGCCAGGCGCTGTCCGCCAATCCGCAGCACGAGCGAGCGCAGGTGAATCTAGGAATCACGCTAGCGCACCAGGGCCGGTTCCAAGAAGCGTTCGACACATTCTCGGCAGTCGTTGGGCCGGCCGCTGCCCATAGCAATGTCGGGATGCTCTTGGCCAGGCAAGGCCGCCGAGAAGAAGCTCTACAAGCCTTCCAGCAGGCGCTCGCGATCGACCCAGATGTGTCACAAGCTCGTGCCGCAGTCGAGTACCTCACCGCGAATCTCGTGGCATCTCAACCTGAACTCGCGGGCACGACCCGCAAGTAATGGTCACCCCTCTTCCCGCGGCACCTTGTCGAGCCAGTCCTTGATCTTTAGCTTGAATCCGGGCAGAACGTCCCGGCCGTCAAGAATGCCCTCGGCATCGAGTTGCTCGACGTCGGCCGGCGACGTGAAGACTTCGGCCGTGCGCTTTTCGGGATCGACGTACCACACCAGCCGCACGCCGGCCTTGAAGTATTCCTTGAGCTTTTTCTCCATCTCCTTTTTGGTGTTGGAGGGAGACAGGATTTCCACGACCAGGTCGGGGGCGACGCTCAGTACCTGTCCGCGAGGAAGCTTTCGTGCGGGCAATCGATCCCAACAGACAAACGCCACGTCCGGCACGCGCATCCGGCGAGGCAACAAGCGATACGGTCCTTGCTCGCCGGTGACAAAGCCAATCGGGTTTGTCGCCAGGTAGTTGTTGATCTCGGTAATCAGCAGCGACGCGAGGAGCGATTCATAAGCGCCCGTGGCCTTCTCCACCAGAATCCCGTCGATCAGCTCGCAAACCGGCTCTTTGAGTGCGTCCTCCTCGGTCGCCATGCCCGGCGGGGGATAGGTGCGAATTCGCTTCAGCGGCACGTCGCCGACGTGCGAGCGAACGTCGGCCATATTCCACTCTTTGGGAATGAGCGGAATGGGAAAGACCACAGTTTCCGTGGACAGAACCGTCGACATTTGCCTTAATCCCCGCGGGGATATGAAACCGAAGCTGGTTCCATTTTAGCACGAACTTTCTCACTTCCCCATCAATCTTTCCATCTCCTCCACGATCCGCGGCGTCGGCACGTTCTTCTCCCCGCGGACGAGGAGGACAAAATTGTCCGCCAGGATCTCGTCGGGGTGGATGATGTAGTTGGTGTTCTTGCCGATCTGACGCGCATAATCGTCCAGGCCGCGCGGGTCGAGGACCACCGGCTTGCCGTCCTTGAGTGCCGCGGTAAAGCGATCGCCATCGCGCTTCAGCACCAGCAGGCGAAACGTCAGGTGCTTGAACAACGTCCCGCCCGCTTGGGCGTCGAATTTTGCGGGCGTCGCATACAAAAACGGCGCGGCGGCAATCTTCCGCCCTTCGACCGACAGCTCGATATAGCAGTCGATCCGCGGCGCGTCGGGGTTGGTGATTCGGCGATCTTCCCACTCCGGCGGCAGCTTCGGAGGATCCAGCGGGCGAAATCCGATCGTCGCGTACAGTTTTTGACGCAGTGCCGCGTCGTGCCGGCTGATGACGTGGAACAATTCGTGGAGCAGCAGCCGTTCCAGTTGCTCCTTGGGGTAAGCCATCACTTTCTCCGGCAGGACGATGGCCGACTGCCGCGTGTAGGCGGCATCCCCTTCTTCCTTGCCGGTCGTCCGCACGAAAAGAAGCGTCTTGGGAAGCTGAAACTGGTAGCGGGCGAGGCTCGGGCGGATGCCAACCAGGGCGGCCGTGACGCGCTGGATTTCCAGATCGCTCCATGGGCGAGCATGGCCCGCATTGAACGCCAGCCAATCGTCGAGCGTGACATCCTTGTCGGTTTGCATCCGCACCTGGCGATCGAACCGGCTGAGGGCCAGAGCAAACTCGTCCCGCGAAGCGAGCAGCTCCTTGGCCTCGTCCTCGCTGGCAAAATGGACCGTGGTCGTGCCGGTGAGCGGCACTTCGGCGGCGGGCAGAGTGCTGCTGAAACACGCCAAGGCGGCAATTCCAAGCAGCAGGTTTCGCGTCCAGTTCACAAGTTGGCTCCCAGCGGTGCGGTTGGTAACAGGGCCGGTCCCTTGTATCCTAATCTTGGGGCGGCACTGCATGCTGTTCCGATTTCCCCTGACATGGACAGGTTGAAAACCTGTCCTACAACTATGGCCCGCTGGCCGCGACACGTCTGGACCACGGTCTTTACCTACGGGGCGATTTTCGTCCTGTTCCCGCTGTTGGCCCTGGCCGCTTACGGCTGGGTCAACCGCTGGTGGTTTTAATGTGGTCACTCCCATCCTATGCCTGAAAATCAAACTCCCACCCTCGATAAAAACGCCCTCCTGGCCCGCCTTCGTCCGGCTGGACAGGAACACCTGCTGGCCTTCTGGGACCGGCTCGATGCGGCCCAGCGGCAGAAGCTCTCGACTCAGATTGCCGAAATCGATCTGGAACTGCTCGCCAACCTCCGCAGCCGGCGCAGTGAATCGGCGGCCGACGACAAGGCCCAGTTTGCGGCGCTCGCGACTCGCGCCGAATCCCCGCCCGCGATCCGGCTCGACGGCCAAGGCCCATTCACTCGCCGAGAGGCCATCGAACGCGGCGAGTCGGCGCTGCGGGGCGGCGAAGTCGGCATGATCCTCGTCGCGGGCGGGCTCGGCACGCGGCTCGGCTTCGACAAGCCGAAAGGGATGTCCGAGATCGGTCCCCTTTCGCGGCGCTGCCTGTTTGAGGTGATCATCGATCAGTTGCGGGCCGTCAGCCGCCGCTACGGCAATCCCATCCCTCTCTACCTGATGACCAGCCCGGCCACCGACGCCGCCACGCGCGAGTTTCTCACCGAGCACGGCAACTTCGGCCTGGCAAAGTGCGACCTCAAGATCTTCTGCCAGGCGACGATGTGGGCTCTCGACGACCGCTGGGAAAAAATTCTGCTCGAAGCGCCCGATTCGCTCTTCCTCGGACCTGATGGACACGGCGGCATGCTCCAGGCCTTCGTCAAGAGCGGCTGCCTCTCCGACGTCGGCAGCCGCGGCATCAAGCACCTCTTCTACGGCCAGGTGGACAACCCCCTGCTCACCGTCTGCCAGCCGTATCTCATCGGCTGCCATCTTCTGGCGGGCTCGCAAATGACGACGCAGGTCGCCCGCAAACGCGATCCGCTGGAGCGCGTCGGCAACGTGGTCAGCGTCGATGGCCGAGTCCACATCATCGAGTACAGCGACCTGTCCGAATCCGCCGCCCGCCAGACGAATGCCGACGGCAGCCTCAAGCTGTGGGCCGGCAATCTGGCGGTACACGTGTTCGACGCGGACTTTCTGGCCGCGGCCGCCGACGATCCCGATGCGCTCCCCTTCCACATCGCCCACAAGAAAGTGCCGTACTGGAGCGACTGCGGCGAGCAAGTCGAGACCGAAAAGCCAAACGCCATCCGCTTCGAGCGGTTCATCTTCGATCTCTTGCCGCGGGCGGAAAACGCCCTGGTCGTCGAAGCCGATCCGGCCGAAGCGTTCGCTCCCGTGAAAAATGCCGACGGCGAGAAGACCGACACCAAGGCGACGGCCCAAGCGGCAATGACCGGACTGCACCGCCGCTGGCTCGAGGAGGCCGGCATGCAACTCGCGCCTGATATCGCCGTCGAGATCAATCCGCTCTGGGCGCTCGACCCGCCGGAGATCGCGGCGAAGCTCAAGGCCGGGACGCGCATCGACCGGGATACGTATTTCAGCGAGACGGGGCCGACGTTCATGTGAATGTAGGGTGGGACCAACTCGCCTCGGCGAGCGCCGGCCCACCGAATCAAATCCGAAATCCGAAGCTCGAAATCCGAAACAAGCACGAATGTCGCTAATTCGCAATGGCATAAACGCCGTGCCCCTTCCGTTTAAGACATTCGATGTTGGGATTTCGTAGTGGTTTCGAATTTCATATTTCGAGCTTCGGACTTTGCCCCGGTGGGCCGGCGACCGCCGAGGCCGTCTTGTTCCACCCTACGAATACGAAAAAGAGACCTTCCATGCTCCACGCAATCATCATGGCCGGCGGGTTTGGCACGCGGTTCTGGCCGCTGAGCCGCACCAAGACCCCCAAGCAGCTTCTCGATCTCACCGGCGGACGGACCATGATCCAGGCCACCGCCGACCGGCTCGGCAACCTCGTCCCGCCAGAGCGTACGCTCGTCATCACCAATCGGCAATTGGTCGAGCCAATCCGCCAGCAGCTTGCGACGCTGCCCGCGGATAACATCGTCGGCGAGCCGTGCAAGCGGGACACGGCGCCCTGCGTCGCCCTGGCGGCACACCTGGTCAGCCACGGCGACCCTGACGCGATCATGGCCGTGATGCCGGCCGACCACTTGATCTCGCCGCCGGAAAAATTCCGCCAGGCAATTAGCGCGGCAGTCGCTCTGGTCGAGGCCGACCCCGAGCGGATCGTCACCTTCGGCATCAAGCCAACCTTTCCCGCCGAAACGTTCGGCTACATCGAGCGCGGCGAGCCCTTGGCCGACAAAACTCCCGCCGGCATTGCCGCGTTCCGCGTCGCCCGCTTTCGCGAAAAGCCCAACCGCCAGACTGCCGAGCAGTTTCTGGCCGCCGGCAATTTCTACTGGAACAGCGGCATCTTCGTCTGGCAGGCGCGGACCATCCTGGACGCCATCGCCAAACACGAGCCGGAAATGGCGGCCAGGCTCTCCACCATCCGCCAGGCCATCGGCACACCCGACTATCCCGACGTCCTGGAGCGCGAGTTCACTGCCATCCAGGGCAAGTCGATCGACTATGCCGTCATGGAGCGGCATTCGCAGGTCGCCGTGATCGAAGCGCCGTTCGCCTGGGACGACGTGGGCAGTTGGCAATCCCTGGCGCGCACGCTCGGTGCCGATGAGGCGGGCAACACTATCGTCGGCAAGCACCTGGGCATTCGCACCAGCGGCACCATCGTCCGCACCACCGGGGACCACCTGGTCGCCACGCTGGGCGTCTCCGACCTGATCGTCGTCCACACCCCTGACGCCACGCTGGTCGCCAGCAAGCACGACGAAGAAGCGATCCGCGAGCTGGTCAAGGAGCTCCAGCAGCGGGGGTGGCAGGAGTTTTTGTAAGTGGCAGGCAAGGAGCCAGGAGCCAGGAGCCAGGAGCCAGAGGCCAGGAGCCAGGAGTCAGGAGCCAGGGAGTCGGGCGTGATAAGCGAATCGGCGCTTTTTCTACGCCAAAAAACAGCCACTAAGTTGTTTTCCGGCAACCACTTAGAAAAACCACGGGATTTTTCTTTAATAAGTGCCTCTGCCTCCCAGCCACTTAGCTCCAAGCCACCTAAACCGTTCTCAGCCAACGGCTTAGAGAAACCATCCGATTTTCCTTTAATAAGCCCGTTTCAGCGCCGCGCCTTATCGGCTCCTGGTTCCTGGCCCCTGGCCCCTGGTTCCTGGTTCCTGGCCCCTGCTTCCTGGCCCCTGGCCCCTGGTTCTCAGGACTTTGGACTGTCCTGCGGACTACCGTATTGTCAAACATCATCCGGCCGGCCCTCGCCCGCCAGCAGCCCCGCGCACCGGGGGCCTATCTATTCGATGCGCGATGGTGAACAATTATTCCAACCCGGGCAAAAAAAGTAGGGTGGCGTCCAGCGGCTATCAGGCCGCGCCGACCCACCGGAATCGGCGCTCGACTCGCGTTACCTGCGTTGTAGCACGCATCCCGGCGGGTCGGCGCTCGCCGAGGCGAGCTTGACCCGCCCTACCCTCACCCCAGCCCACTCCCAGAGGGAGAGGGGGACGTGCGGGCCGCCAGCACTTTTCACCCATGCCAAAACCCTCACCCCGGCCCTCTCCCAGAGGGAGAGGGGGACGTATTTCTATTGTCCCTGGCGGGTGAGGTGGGGAATAATAGTACGACGTAGGCAACGTTGGTCGTTCCCCCAGCCATCTGCCCATGCGCCACTGCCCATCCCTTGTCAGCCGAGCAGCATTTTTCCACGCACTGGCGTTGTGTCTGGCCGCGCCTGTACTAGCTGACGACGCTGCGACGGCGCCCGCGCCGGTGCGGGCGAATCCGGTCACCAAGACGATGGGGGGGACGCAGTTCTGGAGCGACGAGCTGGTGTTTCGGGGCTGGCGGATTCAGCAGAACGTCTTGACGGGGCATTACCGGCTGCTGGATGAGAGCGATTATCGCCAGGCGTCGGGGACGTTTGACGAATGCCGGCGGAAGCTCGAGGAGCTGAAAACGGCCCGCAAACTGGCGCCGATGAAGGGGCCGGCAGTCGTCACGCTGCACGGGCTGATCCGCTCGCGCGACATGATGGAGGGGATCGGCAAGTACCTGGAGCAGGAGGGGGATTATCTGTGGCTGAACGTGTCGTACGCCAGCACGCGGCGGACGCTCGACGACCATGCGGCGGCGCTGGCCCGCGTGATCGAGCACCTGGAGGGAGTGACGGAGATTCATTTCGTTTGCCATAGCCTGGGCAATCTCGTCGTGCGGCGGTACGTCGGCGAGGCGGCGGCGGCAGAGCCCAAGTGGAAGGTCGATCCGCGAATCAAGCGGATGGTGATGCTCGGGCCCCCCAACCACGGGGCGCGGTTCGCCCAGTATTTCAAGGACAACAAAGTCTTCGACCTGGTGCTCGGGCCGGCGGGCAAGCAACTGGCGGCCGAGTGGAGCGACGTGGAGAAGCGGCTGGCGGTGCCGCCGTTTGAATTCGGGATCATTGCCGGCAGCGTCAACACAGGGGGGCTGAAAAATCCGCTGCTCGACGGCGACGGCGACCTGGTGGTCAAGGTCGAAGAGACGAAGCTGCCCGGGGCGTGCGACTTTCTCGTGGTCCCCTGCTCGCACGGCGACTTGATGGACGATCCGCGCGTTCGCCGCTGCGTGCGGCGATTTCTCCAGGAAGGGTGTTTTGAGTCGGCAGACAAGCGAATGCCGATCATCGACGAGGAAAGGCCGGCGGCAATTCCAGCGCAGGCGTCTCCATGAGCGGTCCGCAGGACAATTTGCCTCGGCAGGGGCGGATCGCCGGCATCGACTTCGGCACGGTGCGGATCGGCGTGGCGATCACCGACCCGGCCCAGCAGCTCGCCAGCCCGCTGGATAATTACACCCGCCGCAGCCTGGAGGCGGATGCGGCGTATTTTCGCAAGCTGGCCGTTGAAGAACGGCTGGCCGGCTTCGTGGTCGGGCTGCCCGTCCACACCAGCGGGCACGAAAGCGGCAAGTCGCACGAGTCGCGGCAATTCGCCCAGTGGCTGGCGGAAACGACCGCGCTTCCCGTGCGGCTGTTCGACGAACGGTACACGTCGGCTCAAGCCGAAGAAGCGCTGCAGGCGGCGGGGCTTACCAAAAAGCGGCGAAAGGCGCGGCTGGATAAGCTGGCCGCGCAGATCATGCTCGTCGCGTATCTGGAATCGAGCCGGCGGGAAGAACCGCCGGGAGGGATTGGGGATTGAGGCATTCAAATCGGCTGCGGTAAGGGGCGGTAAGGGGCGGCAGGCACCGGATAAGAGTCACTCGCCGATAACTTGAATTCCCAGCCGAACGCACCTAAAATCACCGTGTGTACACATTCCGGCGGACTAACCAAATAGAACCCGGCGGGAGCTAAAGGAGGGATCCAATGCCCAACTTCGAGGATCATCTGACCGCTTCGATTGCCTCCGCAAAGGCTAAGTTGGCGGATCGCGAGAAAGTCCAGCGCGAAATGGAAGCCGCGAGATTGGAAGAGGCCCGTGCCCGGGCCGCCAGGTTTTTCGAGGTCAAAGGACGCGCTGAGCGATTCAAGAACAACCATCTTGAACCGCTTTTTCGGAATGTTCAAAAGAAGTTGACGGAGGCGGGATTCTTTTTCATCGGCAACTACATTAACGACGAACAGGAGAATCGCGGTACGGTGGGCAGTACCCTCGAGTGCGGCGAGCATTGCTACCTACAGGCGGTAATCGTCTACAGCCCGGATAAGTCAGTCGCTCGAGTCGATGCCCAGACATCTAAAGGGGCGTGCTACTCGGCCTCGCAGGACTTCAATGAGGGCTCGTCCCCCGCATGGTTTGAGACCAATGTTGCCGAGGCAACTGGCAAACTTCTTGAATCTGGCGAGGTTCCGACCGCAAACGTCGCGCGATTCATGGCAAGGTAAGTTGACCTGAGGCCATGAAGATCGAACAACTTCTAGCCCGGCGAACGGATCTAAGCACGTTCCTGGTCCACCTAACTCGTGCGGGTCCCGCCGAGACGCCGAAGCAACGGCTGATCAGCATCTTGAGAAGTCACACGATTGAAGCGCGCAGTCCGTTCGGACCGGCCGTGCAGCGACTGGGGAATGCAAACCAGCCAATCGAATCGCAAAAGTGCGTGTGCTTCACGGAGACGCCGCTTGAGTATGTGTACATTCTGACCAGTCCGATTGAGAACCGAAGGTATCGGTTTGCGCCGTACGGCATCGCGATATCGAAAAAGCAGGGAAGAAAACGCGGCGTGAATCCCGTGTGGTACCTCGACATCACGCCCGGCCATAGCTGGTTGACGAGTCCACTTGAAACGTTGATTGATGCTGCAGTTGCTACGGGGAACTATGCAGCACAACCCATCTCTCGACTGACCCCGTTTATCGAGCAAATGGGGACGAGACGAACCGCCACCGGCATTGGCGGCTACAAGAAAGAGTTTTGGTGGGAGCGTGAATGGCGGCATCAAGGCGACTTCAGTTTCGTTCGCCATCCCATCGTACGCCCCATCGTAATTTGTCCGAGTCATGATTGGGCGGATGTCAAGGCCGCGTTGAACGAGGTCGTTCCGCGAGCGATCCACGACCCTGCCTTCATTGATCCCGATTGGAGCTTAGAGCAAATCATTGGAAGTTTAGCGGGCTTTACGCTGGACGACCTAGGCGCGTTCTAAGTCGTCATCGAATCGCCAAGGCTCTACTGCACCTTCTTCTCTTCTTCCACCACCGGCTTGGTGCCTTCCGCGACCGCTTCGGTCTGCGGGTTGGGATTGAGCTTGCCCGACATCAAGTCGGGTAGCAGGCTCTGCACGAGCGAGGCGGGCAAGGCAAAACTTTCGACGCGGCCGGCGCGGGCGATGTTGATACCCACGACTTTGCCCGACAGATCGACGATCGGCCCGCCGCAATCGGACGGCTTGAGGACCGTGTCGTGCTGGATGGCGGAGGGGAAGCCGGCCCGCCGCTCGCTCAACTCGCCGCCGAGATGATTCTGGAAATCGGCCCGGTCGATGCCGCCGTGGGCCCCCATTTCGCGGACGAGAATCTGCATCCGGCTGCCGAGAACGACCTCGATGGCCAGTTCGGTGTCTTCCCGCTCGATGGTCAGCCGGATCTTGTCCCCCGGCTGGTGCTCGCTGACGGTGGCGATCAACTCCCTGGAGGTGGCGATCTGCTTGCCGTCGATCTTGCGAATCACGTCGCCGGCGAGGACGCCCGCTTTTTGGGCGGGGCTGTCGTCCATCACTTCCTTGACCATCGCCACGTCGTCGCGCTCTTCGAGCTTGACCCCCATGGCGGCCGGCGGGGAAGGGATCTTCCGCGCGGTGACGCTGACCACGCCGGTGGCGATGGCGGCCGGTTTGATCTTGTCCGGGTCGGAGTTGTCAAAGCCGGGAGTGGCCAGCCAGGCGCCGGTCGTCAGCTCGTCCCCCTCTCGCCACTGAATCGTCGGCAAATCCTGGGCGTCGATCTTGAGCACCGCCAGGTCGGTGTTTTTGTCCAGTCCGACGAGCCTGGCTTCGAAGCGGCGGCCATCCAGAAGCTGGCACTCGATCTTTCCTTTGACCTCGCTGGCCTTGGTCAACACGTAACCGTCAGCGGCGACGATCGTTCCCAGGGCCGACGGCTGCTTGTTGCCGTTGATGCGGATCTGGACGGTGCTTTGGGCGGCCTGGCTGATCACGTCGCCAAAGGCTTTGAGCACCGAGCGGCTTTGCGCCATTGCCGGCGATACCGACAAGAGGGCGGCCGCCCAAACCACACCGAAGTATGCCATCGCGCGCAAATTCACAACAAAGCTCCTTGTGCTCGAAGCGCCTATTTCCGCCGTCTGCGTTCACCGTCCGGGGCCGGCATCGACCAGCCATTGCCCCCTTGCCGCGCCAACTTCACCTCAAAATCCTTGGTTTCTTCGCCGCGGCGAACTTGCACGGTCACCTTGTCGTTCGGCTGGTGCTCGCCGATGAACTCCTTGAACGACAGGAAGTCGGTCACTTGCCGGCCATTGAAGCTGAGGATCACGTCCCCTGCCTTGATGCCGGCCTTCTCCGCCGGCGAGTTGGGCACGACGCTGGCAATTTTTGCCAGGGTCTGATCCGCTTCGCCACGCAGGCCAATATACGGCGCGTGCCCGTCCAGATGTCCCCAGGCTTCGGCCTTGACCATCCGGTCCCAGTGATCGCGGTAGGTATTCACCGGCACGTGCATGTTGGCGGTGATCTTCGCGCCGATGCGGCTGTTGATGCCGATGACGTTTCCCTGCAGATCGAACAGCGGCCCGCCGGAGTCCCCGCCGACGAGCGTGCAGTCGGTGGTGATGGCGTCCGGCCTCATGACCAGCACGCGTCCCAGCCGCAGCACCGGCTTGCGGTCGTCCTGATAGCCGCCCGGGTGCCCCGTCGCCAGGCACCAGTATCCCTCCCGGACCGCATCGGACGCGCCCATCTCGGCCGACACATACTCCCCGTCGTCGGTGATCTTCATCAGCCCCGCATCGAGCGTGCGATAGAGCCCCAGTGATTTTCCTTTGACGACCCGCCCGTCGGAGAGCATGAAGCGGACTTCCCGACCAGGCTGTCCGGCGACGTGGGCCGCCGTCAGCACGTAGCCATCCTTGCTGATGATCACGCCGCTGCCCCAGGCGTTGCCGACCTGGACGCCGACCGTGCAGGCGATCAGCTTCTCGGTCAACCGCTGCACCTGCTCCTGCATCAGCTTCAACTCATCGACCGTCGTGGGCGAGGCCCCTTCCAGCAGGCGGGCCAGCCGCTCCTTGTTGGCGTCCACCGCCGCCGTCGGCATGTTGGCGTCGGCGGCCGAGAGTTGCGACATCCCCGCCGAAAAAGGAGCCGCGGCAAATGCCGCCAGCAGGGCCCACAACCCGAATCTCGACGACCACGATCTCCAGCTTTTGGTCATGTTTGGTCTCCGCGCCAAGCGCATCATTCGCGTGATCTGGTTACCTGGTGGGGAGCGGCCGCCTGGGCCAGGATCCCCGCGTGATGAAATCATACCCGAATCGCCGGCAAATATCTTCTCTTTTGTTCCTGGAAATCTTACCGCGCTGTGACCATCGGGGCGCGCCCAACCCCCGGCAGGCAACCGATTTGGGGCCGAAGTCCTCGCTCGCAGGCTGCGTTGGCCCACTTATTGCTACCGCCTGCCGACTCGCCAGGGTTTGCCGCATCCGCAATACTTCCCCCGGCGACCAGCGGGTCGGCCAGCAGGACACTCTCGGGACACTTCTGATATCGGCAACTGCGGCATGGCCAAGCTCGTTTTCGGCTGCGGCTATTTGGGCTTCCGCGTCGCCCGGTTATGGCGGCAGCGGGGGGACGATGTCCTGGCGGTCACCCGGTCTGCCGAGAAGGGGCCGATGTTGGCTCGCGAAGGGCTTCGCCCGATCGTGGCCGATCTTGCTGGGGCCGCCCTGGATCTCGGTCCCTTGCCCGCCATTGACACGGTCCTGTTTGCCGTCGGCTACGACCGGGGCAGTGCAGCGGCCATCGAGCAGGTCTATGCCGGCGGGGTGGCGCAGGCCGTGGCGGCAATTCCAGCCACGGTGACACGCTTCATCTACGTCAGCTCGACCGGCGTGTATGGCGATGCGGCGGGGGAGTCGGTCGATGAGGAGACGGCGTGCCGGCCGACGCGAGCCGGCGGGAAGGCGAGCCTGGCCGCGGAGGAGCTTCTGCACCAGAGCCAGATGGGGCAGCGGACCATCGTCCTGCGAATGGCGGGGCTATACGGACCGGGGCGGATTCCGCGGGCAGAGGCGGTGCTGGCCGGTGAGCCGATCGACGCCCCGGCGAGCGGATTTTTGAACCTGATCCACGTGGACGATGCGGCGGCCATCGTCCTGCTGGCCGAGGAGCGAGCGCCATTGCCGCGGACGTACGTCGTGTCGGACGGCCAGAGCGTGTTGCGGTCGGAATACTATGCGGAGCTGGCGCGATTGCTCGGTGCGCCGCCGCCGCGGTTTGTCGCGCCCGATGCGACGAGTCCCGCGGCCCAGCGGGCGGCCAGCGACAAGCGCGTCAATAATCGGCGCATGATGAGCGAGCTGTCGCCGGTGCTGCGTTACCCATCGTATCGCGAAGGGCTGGCGGCGATCGTGGCCGAGCGCGGGGCGCAGTTCGATTGACGGACCGCAGCCGCAAGCCCTAGAATCAACGGCGACAGGGGACCTCTCGCTCGAGCACGATCATGGCGCGGATTGGTACCGGAATCGGTGCGGCATTGTTGATGCTGTCCGCCAGCACGCTGGCCCAGGCTCAAACCTCGCGGATCGAGACGCCGCTGCACTCGGGGGGCCACTCGTTTTACGAGAACGTCGGCGTGTCGTGGGGGCTGCAAGGCAATGGCTGGTTTGCCCGCTTTGGCGGAGCGCCGGGTGTGACGCCGCAGTTCGGCGGGTTCGATCCGGCGGCGCAGGGGCGATTTGGCGGCGGGTTTCGCGGCGGCGGCGTGAGCGGCTTTCTGAACTTCACGGCCGGACAGGGGAACGACTCGTTTATCGGCGGCCAGTCGGCATCGGTGACCGTCCCCAACGGCGGCATGGGGTTCATCAGCGATACGATTCAGCGGCCGTTCGTCCTGGGCATAGTGCCGGTCGTCGGCGCGGAGCCTGTCAGCCCGGTGAAGCAAGCCCTAGCGAGGCTTCGGGAGCAAGGAGGCGCTGCCAGTGCGAAGCGCGGAGTGCGGAATGCGGTATCTGCCGGCACTCCGCACTCCGCACTCCGCAATCCGCAGTCGAGCGCCGATCGGGGCGACCTGAGCGTGGCCGAAATCCGCGCTCTGCAAGCGGCGGAAGACGCCGAGCAGGCGGCCGAAGTGGAGACGCTGGTCGAACGAGCGCAAGAGTGTGAAGTCGAGGGCAAGCTCGGCCTGGCTCGAGTCTACTACCGCCAGGCCGGCCGCCACGCCAGCGGCAGCCGCCAGGCGGAAATCAACGCCAAGATTCGGGCGCTGAGCGAGCAACTACAGGCGCCGGCGGAGAAGTAACGAACGGCCGACAAATGACTTCGGTGCTTTTACAAGCACGAAATCACAAGCCGACCATCGCTCCGCGGCGGTGCCCGACACCAAACAAATCCCGAGGGACCAAATGCGCCATTCCAGAAGCTGTCCTCGGGCGACATGATTCCTCTTTTGACACAGAGGCTCTGAGGCACAAAGGCACGGAGCAGACAATGTCGTCCTTGCTGCTCTGTGCCTCCGCGCCTCGGTGCCTCTGTGCCAAAGCGATCGACACTGCCATTGCGAAACGGCCGCGCGCCGCATTCGGTTGCTACCGCGGGCCGAACACCTTCTCCCGATACAGCACCAGCCCGTGCGCGGCGTGAAACAGCTTGGCGCACTCGATGTCGATCGGCTGCGTGGCCTTGAACTGCGCACAGAGCTTCGCCGCGGCTCGCTGCACCCACTCCTCCTGGAGTTGTTCCTTGTCGAGCGCCTCGGCCAGGAATTCAAACACATGACCTGACGACGCCATCCACTCGGTGATGTCCGCCACCATGCCCGGCCGCTGGAAGTAGTGCGGCGAGAGCGATCCGTCGGCATTCTGGGCCGCCTTGGCTCGTGTGATCTCGGATTCGATCTTCTCCTGCACTTCTTGCCAGATGCCCTCCAGCTTTCCGCCGCCGGCCAGATGCCGGTTGCGAACCAGCGCCAGGGCGTACATGCGGTGCGTGCCGCCGCAGGGGCCGTTGTCCGTTTCGTACTCCAACTCGATGTCCACGAGCTTCTCGATCGACCATTTCTCGCCGTCGCTGGCGGTCCACTCGTAGCTCGTCGGGCGAAATGCCGTCAGGGCCATCAGCGTCCAGGTGTACTCGCGGTTAGCGACCCGCGGCACATCGCGCTCGATCTGGAGGATGTAGTCTTCGATCGTGTGCTCTTTCCCCTCGACGACGATCGGCTCGTCCAGCTTCAGGCCGGCATCCGACAGGTAACCCATCCACTGGTCGTAGTGCCCCTGGCCCGTCTTGGTTCCCGGCTCATAGAGGGCCCGCACGCCGTAGCGGCCGGTCTTCTCATCGAGCAGATCGCCGCGAACGAGGTTCCAGCCGTTCATCCGCCCCCCCTGAAGGGCGTAATCGACGGCCGAAACTTCCTTCCCATCGACCAGCACGGGGAAATCTCGTTTATAGGCCAGCGCCCCGTGAATGATCTGCCACGCGGCCTGGTCCTTTACATCCAGCCGCCGCTTCTGGCGCGTGAAATCGATCGCATCGTCGAGCGATTGCCGCAGCTCGTCGTCGCTGGGGAGTGGAGAAGACGCAACGATCGGCGGGTCATGTTCGCAACCGGCCACGACGGCGAACGAGGCTAGGAAGACGAGAATGTCAAGCCGGAGCCAGCGCACAAGAGCCAGGTGGGACGTCATGACAAGCGCATTAGTCGGGAAAATAGCGGAGACACCGCAAGTATAGTCCACCAGGCCATGGATACGAGTCCGTTCGGTTTGACGAGGCTGGCCAGGGGGCCGATAATCTCCATGTGTGGTCGCCCGTCAGGCTGCCGCCACGATGCCCAGAGGAATACCATGTCCACTGATGCCCTGAGTCCCAGTCTCGTCGTGGAGCAAGCACTCAAGCTGCCCATCGCCGAGCGCGTCGAAGTTTTGCATCGGCTGTGGGATTCGCTGCCGGCGGACAGCGGATCAATCTTTCTGTCTCCCGAATTGTGCGCCGAACTGGATCGCCGCATTGCCGTGGAGGACGCGAATCCGGACGACGAATTCACTTGGGACGAGGTCAAGGCCGGCGTGCCGCGAAAGCCATGACGCTTCCCCTCAAGTTCAGCCGCGCGGCGAAGCGCGACATCGACCTGGGCTTTGTCTGGTATGAGCAGTAGCGGCCGGGATTGGGGGACGACTTTCTCGATGCCGTCGATGAGTGCATCGAGCGGATCAAGCGCAATCCGGCGATGTATGCCATCGTGCGTAAGGACCTGCGGGTGGCGCTCGTTCGACGATTCCCATATCTGGTGGTCTATCGATTGTTGCCCGGGCGGATTCGCATCTCGGCGGTCGTCCATGGTTCGCGCCATCCGCGGAATTGGAAGGACGAGGGGTAAAGCTGCAGCGATAGATTCATGACCGGAACAAGGCGGGGAATGATCGGGGGAAAAAGGGTTCGTGCTCCGGAAAGCACCGGCAACCCAAGCAATCCTACGTCAGTATAGTTGCGACGCGCGGGACCCTCCAGGCACGTGCCGCGGCGAGGCAAAGATTGAACGAGCCACTAATCGTCATTCGCCTCTCCTTCCTCCGCGTCCTCCTTCGGCGTGATGGCTTCACAGATCGCATGCAGCCAGCCAATCGCGTGCTCGAATTCGGCGATGGCCGCCATCCCTCCTTCGAAAACCTCTTTGTTAAGACCTTGGTCCGCCTCGGCCATGGCGTCGGTGACGTAGTACAGCAC
Source organism: Pirellulaceae bacterium (assembly GCA_035512595.1). Taxonomy (GTDB): domain Bacteria; phylum Planctomycetota; class Planctomycetia; order Pirellulales; family Pirellulaceae; genus DATKDU01. The sequence goes on along the minus strand of DATKDU010000061.1, from coordinate 1,412 downwards.
GCCCTTATCCGGCCACTTGAAAACATCCACGATGACTCGCATCGAAATCGCTTGCACTTGCGCTCGGCTGAGGTCGAAGCTCGACCCGAACACGGCCCCCACCACGAAGCACACGAAGGCCCAGCGGCGGTCGTCGTCGGCATTGAACTTGTCCGCGTCAATGTACGGCAGCGAGTTTTCCACGAGGGCGCGAACGCGATCGGCCACGACCATCTCGACGGTAACCTCTTCCTCCTCCTCTTCTTCTTTTACTTCCTCTTCTTCCTCTTCTTCTTGCATCGCAAACTTCCTCGGGATTACTTGAACTCGCACTCGATCGGCGTGAATTCCAGGCCCTTCAGGTCTTCTCGTTCGCAGAGTTCAACGAGGTTTTGAGTGGCGTAATGAGTACCTGGATCGCCTTCGAGACGAAAGGCGTACAAATCTTCTGCGTCCTTCTTGTTGAGGACTAGCGAAACGACATCGCTAATGGACTTCGTGCCCGGAAAATACTCGAATTTCGACGAAGGATGAGGAATCACCGTGCGGGCAAATCGCATGATGAAAAAACTCGGCCCCTTTTCGGCAACCAGTTCCGCGGGACAGTTCTGAACATCCAGCGCCAGCCATTCGAAATCGGAGATCGACGACAGTTTTTCCTTCGCAGAAAAAGAGGCCGCAATGTACATGTCGCATTTATAGAAAGTTGCTGGAATTGGACGGCGTCCTACCTTTTCATAAGTCACCGGAAATGGTCTCCACTGACCGACTAGAGGCCCCGGATTGCCTAACATCGTATCAATCTTTGCCTGTTCCATGTTGACATCTGGATCGTCACTTTGGATCCAGTCGATGGAGTCCGATCCCTTCTTGCCTCCCACCTCAAAGTCCGGCAGCACGGTATAGATCGCGAGGCGCTCGGCCATGTTGGCTCCAATCAAGAAGTGTGAGGCATGTCGTGGAAAACTGTTGGCGAAGTTCACTTGAAATCGCAATCGATCGGCGTAAACTCCAAACCCTTCAGGTTTTCTCGTTTGCAAATGTCGACCAGTTTCTGAGTGGCGTAATGAGTAACCGGGTCCCCTTCGAGGCGAAAGGCGTACAAGTCCTCCGCGTCCTTCTTGCTCAGGACAAGTGAAATGACGTCGTCAATGGACTTGGTGCCAGGAAAATAGGTGAACTTCGACGCGGGATGTGGCGTCACCTTCCGAGCAAAACGCATGACGTAAAAGCTCGGCGAACCTTGGGCTGCTAGTTCCGGGGGATTGCCGTGAACTGGATTCAGTGGCAACCTGAGCTGCTTGGCAATTTTCGGACAGTCGAGTGGCTAACGGGAATGGGTTAATTGGGCTTCAAAGGCGATAGGGCTGAGGTAATCCAGGGAGGAGTGGCGGCGGTCGGCGTTGTAGTAGGCGAGGTAGCTGGCGATCTCG
>DATKDU010000060.1:0-3927 GCA_035512595.1 Pirellulaceae bacterium | reverse complement strand
CAACGTGCGTGAGCGCCACCTTGGCATGCCCGGCTCGCGACAGTGATCGATTCGGTCACTCTGCGGGCTAGCCGTCATCAGTGGGTTCATCGTCGTCGGTAGTGGGAATGCCAATCGGCAGCCGGACGACGATGACGTCATGGAGCAGGTCCGCGTGATTGGCGTAGAGCACCCAGCGGCACTCCCTGCCGCGGACCCTTTGTCAGAATCCGTCGCACCGCGACGTCCCAACTCCGGATGCCGGCCATAAAAAGTTCAACAGCCCATTTGCTCGCATGAGCCCAAGCAACCTGCGGATGGCAGGCTGTTGGCTGAGTTTGGCAGGAATTATGCGGAATTTCCTTGACTGCTGCGCCCCTGAGTCAGGGCAGGTCGAAGAACTCGACCGACCCCGTCTCCATGTCGTAGATGCCGTAAACCATCCGGGCCACGCCCCGGTCCACGGCGGCTTTTATGGCGTGACTGTCGTGGAGTATGGTGAGAGCCTGCTGCTTCGCATTCTCCTCGGCCAATCGGTTCACCAAGTCGGCGTCGTGCCGGTGGTTCGACTCGACCACCTGTTTGCGGATGCCGGTCATGTTCGTCTGCAACTCAACTAAGTGGCCGTGCAGGGGCTTGCCTCCCGCCTCGCACACCGCTTCGATGGCCCCGCACCCTTTGTGGCCCAAAATAACGATGAGCGGGACGTGTAGGTGTTCGACGGCGTACTCCAGTGACGCCAGCACGTCCTCGTCCACTACGTTCCCTGCGTTGCGAACTTCAAAGAGACTCCCGGAGCGCTGGTCGAAGATGAACTCCGGGCAAACCCGGCTGTCCGAGCAGCAGAGGATCGTGGCGAACGGGTGCTGCCCCTTTGCCGTCAGGTGGCGAAACTCGTCGTCGTGCGCGGTATCGATCGAGAGCGTGCGGCTTGAGTTCACGAAGCGGAGGTTGCCGCCGTGGAGTTCGCTCAAGGCGGCGTCCGGGTCGGTCGGGGTCACTGCGAGAGTGGCGGCGAATTGACCCGAGTTATTTGAATTCCAGAAGGCCACGCCGCCGCCCAGGACGATGAGGACGACGACCACGGAGACGTACTTGAGGCGGTTCATTTTCAATTTTGAAAATCAAGTTGTAGAGACGGACGAGATGGGGTTTGCGGGTGGCTCTACGACTTCGGGCGCTGGGGCGTTTCCTGTTCGGGCAGGGTATGGGAACTATAGAACAAGACGGCCCGTTCCAGCGCCGTGTCGATGTCGGGGCAGATGTTTCCCTTGCCGAGATGCTGCTCGAATTCGGCCTGCCGCATCAGCCTGGCCGGTTGGGGCCGAGCGCCGCACAGGATCAGTATGCGGCCGGTGGCGTGCAGTTTGTCGGCGAATTCTTGCAATGCCATCAGTCCGCTAGCGTCGATGGCCGTCATGTTCCGCAGCCGCACGATGACCACGGGGGTGAACTCGTCCATGCAGTCGGCCGCGTCGGCCAGTTTTTCCGTGGTTCCGAACAGGAATGGTCCATGGATGCGGATCACCGTCACGTAGTCAGGGATGTACTTGTCCTGGAGGACGTGCAGCCGCCCGTCCTCCACGTACTCCTTCGTCACCCGCGAGACGGTTGTGGTCGTCGCCACTTCGCGAATGAACAGCAGGGCTGCAAGGACGATTCCGACTTGCACGGCCACTGTCAGGTCGGCAAATACGGTCAGGGAGAATGTGACGAACCAGACGGCGATAGTGGCCCAGGACATCTTGATGAGCTTGGGGATTTCCCGCCACTCGCCCATGTTGTAAGCCACGACGAGCAAGATTGCCGAAAGGACGGCGAGCGGGATGTGACGAGCGAGCGGTGCGGCGAACAACAGGACAGCCAGCAGGGTCAGTGCGTGTATTATGCCCGCCACCGGTGTCTTGGCTCCCGACCGAATGTTCGTCGCGGTGCGGGCGATGGCCCCGGTTGCGGGGATGCCGCCGACGAACGGCACAGCGATGTTGGCAATCCCTTGAGCAACCAGTTCCACGTTCGGGTTGTGCTTATCGCCGCTCATCCGGTCTGCGACCACAGCTGACATCAACGACTCGATGGCTCCCAACAGGGCGACCGTCAAGGCCGGGGAGAGCAATGCCAGCATCATGTCCGGCTGGAACTGCGGCACTGAGATGGCAGGCAGGCCGCTGGGGATACCTCCGAACCGAGTGCCGATTGTTTCTACCGGTATGCCGAACGCCACCACGACGACCGTGCCGAGCAGCAGGGCGGCAATGGAGCCGGGAAACTTCTTGACAAATACCATGCAGATGATCACTCCGGCCAACGCCCCGACTGCTAGAAAGGTCGTGGTCAGGTCGATGGTGTGTAAGTTGGTCATGATGGCTCTGATCCGACCCGCGAAGTCGCCCGGCACGTTCTCGATCCGTAACCCGAAAAAGTCCTTGATTTGTGTGCTGGCGATGAGAACGGCAATGCCGTTGGTGAAGCCCACGACAACCGGGCGAGGAATGAACTGCACCGCCGTGCCGAGGCCGGTTAGCCCCAATACAACGAGAAAGACGCCCGCCATGACGGTGCACACGAGCAAGCCATTCAATCCGTGCTGGGCGACGATCCCGAAGATGATGACCACGAACGCCCCGGTCGGCCCACCGATCTGAGTCTTGGAGCCGCCGAGCGCCGAGATGAGAAACCCGGCGACGACCGCACAATACAACCCAGCTTGCGGGGGGACGCCAGACGCGATGGCGAAGGCCATCGCCAGCGGCAGCGCGACAAGGCCAACCGTCAGACCAGCGATCAAGTCCGAGAAGAACGTTTTGAGGTCGTAGCCCCTCAGGGACTCGACCAACTTCGGCTTCCTGCCCCGCTTCATCGCTTCGCCTCCTGCGCAACCTTCTTGGCCACTTTTTTCTCCTCCCGTAGCACTTCCAGCGCCTCGTTCATGTGCGAGAAAAAATACTCCCGCATCTTCTCCAGCACTTCCCCCAACAGCGGGTCACGGAGCCGGTAGAAGATCTGATTGCCTTCCTTGCGGGTTTCAACGAGGTACTTATTCCGTAGGACGGCAAGGTGCTGGGAGGCGTTAGCCTGCTCGACCCCGACCGTCTCACACAACCCGCTCACCGACATCTCGCCACGACTGAGACACTCCACGATGGCGACACGTGTGGGATGGCCAAGTGCCTGAAAGATGCCGGCCTTAAACTGTCGCATCGACTCCAACATGGCTCGCATTCAACCTGAGATAGCTCGCGATTGATCTAATATTCGAATAGTCGAATATAGTGTAGCTACAGAGCAGGTCAAGGGCATCTCGCCAGTTTTTACCCGACGCGTGAACTTTCGGTCATCCAGGTCCTCCAGGTCCTGCAGGAGGCATAGGCGCATTCTCCGCTGGGCGGGAGCGCGGGCCAGCGAATGTCGCCGCCCACGCTGCCGCCGTTTGACTAGCTGCCAGGTTTACCGGGCCGCTTCGATTTTCGTGGACGTGAAACTGATGCGGTCACCCGCCTGGCAAGGGACCTCGCGCTGAAATAGGTCGCGCACGGTGGTCCCTTCGGGGACCTCGACGTAGTCCGCGAAACCGCCGCCGTCGTTGTTGATCACGAGAATCTTCATGAATGTCCTTTCGAAACAGGTTGCAGAGACAGGGAAGCAAAGCAGCCGACGGCACCGCGCTGCCGTCAACGTATCAACGTTTGGGCGGCCCGCAGCGGAAAGGAGTCGAAAGCGCGGCGCGCTTCGCGCGCGTCGGAGCAACGCCGCGCGCCGGCCAGCGGCACACTTTGACGCCGAAAACTGGGGAAAATCAGCCTTGTTGTGGCTAACGTTCTCCCTCACTGGATTGGACTAAACCGCTTCGCGGTGGGCAGGAGGTACGAAGCGCGTGGCCAGCCGACTTCTTGAGCCGCAGCCGTCGTTGCTGACAGCAAGACGCGGGGCATTCCTTGGGGCAGGTTG
>DATKDU010000059.1:0-4066 GCA_035512595.1 Pirellulaceae bacterium | reverse complement strand
GGTTTCATGAGTTCAACTGTCCGGATCCTGAATACGCCCCACGTGGCAACCAGCCGCGTACCAACCATCACTCTGAGAAATTCGCGCATCTCCGGGCTGCCCAAGTGGGCGGCCCTGGGGTGCGTTTTTCTTAGCCATTACAATCAGGAGCCGGCGAAAACGACGGTGAGTTTTCACGGAGGCCTCCGAAATCCGTGGATTTCCGAAGTCAAGTCGCAGTCACGAGTTGACGTCGTTTTTGCACTCCGGAAGCCCCGAGTATCCTGGCGATTTAGGGGCTGCGGCCCGTCGCCGCATTGCAGCGGTTGACGGTCCCCAAACATCCCGCTTGTTAACCGGCGAATCGCAGGTTCGAGTCCTGCACGGGGAGCTCCTTTTTGCACTGCGAAACTGGCCTCCCCGCCAGTTAACGCCCAACTCCGAGAGTTCCGTCTCTCGGCGTTTTCGCGTTTACCGCCTTTCCTGGAACGGTTTACGCTAATCCGCTCGCTGGCGGCAGTCTCTCCGTTTCGAAAGAGCCAACCGGGGGTCGAAAGGAACTCCCAAGAGTTCCCACCGACGCCCGAAATCTCGGCCCAAAACTCTCGGACTCTCCGTTGAACAGACCCCTGGGATTTAACAACCGAGTTCCTTTCGGCGGGCCGGTGCGTTGCGAAACCGAGCTCAGACCGTTATAGGCAATAAAAGGTCATCGACCCCGTGGCAACGAGGCATGCAGGTTCATCGGCTGAGGTAGGCATGATGACCTGGCGACATCAGACCAGGTCGCACGGAGATAGTCCAATGAACGCAGACGAACAGGCACGCTTTGATTACTTGCAGCAAGGCCCCTGCGTGCCGATTCAGTACATCGGGGAATATTATGGTCTAGCCGGCCAGCGCGCATCTCAGCCACAAGTAAGTCGACATCGTCCAACTTGCTAGGAGGTTTCATCCCGCCCATTTTACTCGCTGGCCGCTCAAGTTGCCGTTTGGGGAAAAACTAGCCGGACGGGGTGCCTAAGAATAGTCAGTGGGCTTTGCGGCCAACCGCGATCCAAAGGACCAAAGCAACAAGACCAGCCGCAAGGATTGTCGCGCCGACAACGGCGGGAGCCCAGTTTAGCACCCATTCAGGAACGACGACGACAACGTCGGGTCGATTCATGCCCTCGATTCTACCCGCTGGCGGAGCAAAAAAGCCCCCAGCGTGAGGCAGGGACGCTACGGGTTACGGCGCAGGTGCCTGGCCATTGACGGCCCGTCGTGGATCTAGCCTGCCGGTTAGCGGTAGAATTAGGCTATGGAACCGAATATCTACGCACCTCCGAAAGGCCAGCCGATCGGCGCGAAGGAGTATCCGGCGGCCGTGCGAGGAGCGAGAAGTTGCGTGCCCATTGGAGTAATGTTCGCGACAATCATCGCTTCCGTAGCCAGTGCGGCATTTGTCGTTTGGGGTTCAACCGTCATTGTCGTCGGGGAAGAAGCGGCGTTAGCGGCTTCCGTAGGCCAGCCTGGACCGTCGCTTTCAATGACTGGGCATGTTGTGTTTTTATCCTTTGGCGGCATCATTGGGCTAGTGACCGCCATGGCCATCATTGCTCTTAGCGAGGCAACACCGGTAAGACATCCCCATTCCATTTTGCCGTTTCTGGCCACGGCCATTTCGAGCTTAGCGGCGCTTGGATGCCTTTGGTTTGTGGCAGGCATTTTCTTCTCGCCGCCGCGCGAATTGATGGATCTGCTCATTCGGTAGTATTCCAGCCATGCGCTTCACCATTCGCGACTTGCTCTGGCTGACGGTGGTGGTGGCTGTGGCAATGTCTTTTTGGCTGGACCATCGGCGGCGAAATTCGCTGGCGAATTTAGGCCAGTTTGTGGGCGGCTATCAAGGTCGAAAGGAATTCCTTCTGCCGCCGCCCAGTCCTTCCGCCCCCGCCCCGATTTCGCACCGCGACTAGCCCAATGCGTTTCTCCATCCGCGACCTTCTCTGGCTAACCTTGCTCGCCGCGGTGCTGGTCGTCGGCTGTTCCACAGAAGTGAAGCCGAGAACGGCGTCCGGGCTTGTCTCCGCATGGGCCGATCTTGGAATGAATCTACCTGCGGAGGAGGATATCGCATTCATCCGGGAGCGACTCCCAGATTCTTTGGCGGCACTTCGGTCGGGACTTGCCCATGATGACGAGCATGTGCGAATGTCGTCCGCATACGTTGCCGAGAAACTCGGACCTCAAGCCGGTCCGCTTGTCTCAACCATAATCGAGAAGTTGCAGTCAGAGCCCGCACCCGTAATCCGAGTTTACCTGGCGTCTGCCCTAGCTGAGATTGGACAAGTTGACTCAAGCGGTATTCGGCGATTGGAGGACGGCTTCACTTCCGAGAAGCACGAGCAGGCAAAGACGCACATAGCTGGAGCGTTGGTGCGTCTGTGTTCGCCTCAGGCAGAACCGGCCGCATGGCAGTGGCTATTGCAGAGCTTGGAGGCGTTTCCGCCGGAACCGCCAGCAGATCTGAATGCTGCCCAGGTTTTCTGGGAGCGCCGGTGGGGAGCAGTTAAGCATGTGAGAATTATTCGGGGTAAGGACGACGTCCTACTGCCGTTGTTGGTAGCACTGAAGAGCAATCCGAAGACGCCTCGATGGGTCATCGACCAACAGGTCGCAGAGGCAGTGATGGCGATTGAACGCCGAACAAAACGCTCGACCGAATGACGAGGAGCTCGATCATGTTGTCGTTTCAATCTCGGTAACTGGGTTTGCGAATATGGGTGGACTATGCGTTTCACGATCCGCGACTTGCTCTGGTTGACGGTGGTGGTGGCCGCCCTTATCGGCTGCAAGTCGCGGCCTGCGGCAGCCCCCACGGGAGTCGCACCCCCAGTTCCCGCCACCCTGGACATTACGAAAGAACAGGCGATCGCCATAGTGCGCGAACGGATTGTAAATGAGTCGCCTGGGTCAGTCTACGACTGCGAGGTGCGCGAATTGCCCGACGGATTCAGCGTGTTCGTGACGTACGGCGCTAAGCGAGATGCCGAGGGGAAGCTTTCCGGGTTATTCCCCGGAGGTCACAGCACTTACAGGGTGTCAAAGGACGGAAAGATCACGGAAGTCATGGGCGGGGCGTGATTCCGCAGGCAGGACGCTCAAACCATGTTCCGCTTCGCGATCCGCGAGCTGCTGCTGTTGACCTTTGTCTTGGCGTTGGGCGTCGGGTGACCGAATTCTCTCTTGCCGAGGAGCTGCGGCTCTAGTTCGTCCGCACCTCGCACCGCCGCAGCGCAACTTTGAGCGCATCGATCTCCTTCTGCGGCAGCGCCGCCTTGCCTAGTGACAGCACGCGCAACTGCTGCAACTGTTTCAGTTCGCCGGCAGCCTCTGGGCCAAGGCGCGTCTTCCAAGCAGCTCCGGTGAACAGGTCCGGCCACCAATTCGCCGAGCGCGACTGGTCGCTGCGCAGGTCCGATTCGTCAAGATACAACATCTCCAAGTGATCAAGCGTCGCCAGATGGCCGATGGCATTGGACGGGAGGCGGGCGGATCTCAAGGACAGTCGCTTCAGGCTGCGCAATTCACCGACTTCCGCCGCGGTGGCGGCGCTGAAATCGCGATGGTCGAGGATCAATTCTTCTAAGCTGTGAAGCGACCTGAGTGGCGTCAGGCCAGCAGGTGGCATGTCAGTGCCGCTCAGGTTGAGGCGTCTCAGCCGGGGCATGCGGGCGATGTCTTGCAACATCGCGTCGTCCAGATAACAGCCCGAGAGGTCGAGCGCGTCTAGTGACGAGAGTTGTTCGAACCCTTCGCAGCGGTCTCTTGCGCCAGAAATCGCCAGCGATTTCAACCGCGGCATTGGTGGCAGCTTATGCACTTCGTCCCCACGGCGGCGGACGCTCCCCTCGCCAGACAAGGACATCTGCACTGCCACAAGCCGCGGCAGTTGGCCCAGGTGTCAGAGGCGGCGAAAACAGGTCCACTTTGGCGGCCAGCGAGAGCCATTCGCCGTCAATGATGGATGGCGGCCAGCGGACGCCGCATAGATGGGGTGGACTGCAACGTGGGAAACATCCTGTTGGCGAATCGCGGCCTC
>DATKDU010000058.1:0-4516 GCA_035512595.1 Pirellulaceae bacterium | reverse complement strand
GAGGCCGCGATTCGCCAACAGGATGTTTCCCACGTTGCAGTCCACCCCATCTATGCGGCGTCCGCTGGCCGCCATCCATCATTGACGGCGAATGGCTCTCGCTGGCCGCCAAAGTGGACCTGTTTTCGCCGCCTCTGACAGTCCCATCGAGTTGGACGTGTTGAAGTGTTGCGTGACCGAGACGAACGAGATCTTGTACTTCTCGAACGTCTCCATCATCCGGGCGAAATCGAGCAGTGACCGGCTGAGTCGGTCGACCTTGTAGACCACCACGCAGTCGATCTTCCCTTCGGCAATGTCCCGCATGAGGCGCTTGAGCGCTGGGCGGTCCATATTGGCGCCGGTGAACCCGCCGTCGTCGTAGCGGTCAGGAAGGCACAGCCAGCCTTCATGAGCCTGGCTCTTGATAAAGTTTTCACTGGCATCGCGCTGGGCGTCGAGCTGGGCGTCGAGCGAGTTGTATTCCTGCTCGAGTCCCTCCTCGGTGCTTTTGCGGGTGTAAACGGCACACCGCACGACCCGCCCGGGTTCTTGTTTCGAAGTCCGTTTCATGCTGCGTCTCCTTGCCCACCAAGGCCGAAGAAGTTGTAGCCGCCCCAGTGCTTGCCGGTGACTGCCTTGGCGATGGCCGTAAGCGACTTATAGACCGTGCCCTCAAGTTCGAAGCCCTCTCGCAGCACGGTGACAATCAGCCGGCGCCCCTTGTAGTCGCGGACCAATACCGAGCCGGGCATCGGCAGCCGTTTGTCAGTTGAGATTTGACAGGGGACGACCACCGTTTCCGCGCCTGCCGGCGGGGGAGACTTGGACTCCCGCGGAGGACGGACACGGAGTTCGGCACAACTTGCCAGCTCTTTCGCCCTCGCCAGGGCGCGCTCGGAGATGCTGCCTTCGCGGTTGGCCTGCATCCGCCAGGCGATCCGCTTGATCAGCCACTTTTTGTTGCGGCTGCGGGCCGGCTCGCCGCACTCCTCCGCGTACTTTTTCTGGAGCTTGTCGACCGTCATCGTTTTCATGACGGCCACTTCGGCATCGATCGAGAATGCCGATACCGGCGCACCATCGGTGCGACTAGAATCGAAACTAGCCATGACGGGCCCTTTCACGTGAAGGGTGTTGTGGTGAGAGCCGGCGTGGTGATGCAAACACCGCGACGGCTCGCTTCATTTGGGGCCTCTCGGCCCCGTTAACCGTGTGACCACTGAGCCTCGTTTCGGCGCTGGAATCAAGGGGCTCTGCGGGCGATTCTCGCTCCGCCAAGTCCAATGCCCGCAAGCGTGTGATGCCGCGGGCGAGGATCGCGGCGATACGCTCCAACTGTGCCTGTTCATTCGATTCCTCCAGCGGATCGGTAAAGTCCACGGTGTGGCTCCTGGTGGGTGGGACTCGCAGAACCAGTTGGCGAGAGTCGCCAGAAATTTGTGCCCGGCACATCGTGACGCGAATTGTGCGTCTACCGGGTTAACTACCCGTCGGGAGGTTCAACTGTCGGATGGGGCGGGTGCGTGTTTGTCGCAAATCATTGCTGCATAGCGAGTTGCGGCTTCTGAAAAATTCTTTCTTGTACAGCTTGCGGGACGGGTTGCAATGGTTAGCATGTGTACACAAAGATTGCGTGCTAGCACGAGTTTGCTGGCCACTTCTTTGCGAGCGATTCCCTAGAGGCGCTGGGCCGAAACCGCTCGATTCTTTGGTCCCCAGCCATCTTCGATTCCGCATCCGCCTCGATCAGCGTTCGCCGCTGCGCAAGTTGCTGCCGAGCAGGAGGACTTCCATGTCGCGACACTTCACGATTCCCACCATGCTTCGGATGACTCCCAATGACATGCTCCAGCAGTTCTTTGGGCGGCTCGGTCAAACGCTCCCCTGTATCGACTGGCTGCGGCTGAAGGATCGCCAGATCGATCCGCTACTGTCGGCAATGGGATGCCTGCCGCGTGAGGCGCAGGAACAGATCGAATCTTCGCTGGCGGCTGTCTTCGAACTCTCGTGCGAGACCGGATGGCAGGCGATCCTCGATGCGGCACGCCAGTTCGGCGAATCCGAACCGGCCAGGCGATTTCCGGCAAACGCGTGCGCCTATGCGCGCGCGATGTGGACCTGGCTCAACCGGCCTGAAGTATTCGAGCATGCCCTGGTAATGCACGAAGTGGAAGGCCTGCCGCGATGGCGAAAGCGATCGGGACTGCCGATACTCCAGCCGCGTATCACGCCCGCTACCGTGCGAGAACTTGGCCTTGCCATCTCGCACTGTTTGCGGCGCGAAGAAGGCCGAGGCCAGTACTGCTCAGTCGAGTATTACCGCCGGCGCGACGGTGCAGACGTCTTTGTGGCCTATGCCGACGACTTCGTCCGCACCGTTATGGCCCACGATGAACAGGGGCGAATCATCCCGCGCTCATTTCAGCAGACCTTTGAAATCGTGTTCGCCTACCAGGCGGAAGCCGGGACGCTCGAACTATTCGCCAAGGTTGCACCGCTGGTCAAGCCCAAGCTGGAATGTCTGTTCGGCCAGATCATTCTCGGCGCTGACCTTGGCCCGAAGTGCCATGCCCAGCCATTCAATTTGAACCGTCTCAAGGACCGGTATTTCTGCTTGGAAACTGACCCCAACGATTGTGTTTCGGTGTCGATCAAGCGGATACGATTGGACGTACCGCTCCTGGGCCGACTCACCGTGGAGCCTGATTCCACCGGCCGCGGCGGCGACGTCTACAAGGTCATCGATGACTGCCTCAACGGTGAGAACGTCTCCTGGGATGACGTGAAGATCTCCCTGGCGACGTTCCACTTCCGGTTCGAGGCTCGCCCCGGCAGGAAGGTCGGCACTCTCAAGTTCGACGTCGCTTACCCCGATCGCTGCAGCATCAAGTCCACACGCCCCGAAAGGATTGAACTGACCCGCAAGTACCTGCGTCGCTGGAGGATCGCCAATGTCTGACAACCTGACACGCATGTTGAGGCTGACCGACTACACGACTGTCGTTGAGTGCAAATTTGACGACGTCGCCGAGTGGCCGGTGGGTGAACTAAACCGCTGTCTGAGCGCCGGACTTCTCAGCCCCGCTGAGCCAGCTCAGTCTGTCGTTTGTGAGGAATGCGGCGAGATTGAGGACGTCGTCCTTATGGAGAGCGTCGTCTCACCGCCTTTTGTCCCCTACGTCCGTTGCGGACTGGTTGGTGCGTACCGAATCACCAAGGAGCGGCTACAGCGCTGGCGAATGAGCGTTCATCAGCTCATCGACTCAGCTTTTCGTGGAATCGATTTCGTGGGCGGCCGTCACGAACTCACGCGCATGCGAATGTGGCGGCTCGGCAAATCTCGCTGGGCGGGGACGCATTGGAACGTCCACTTTGGCCGCGCTCTGCAATGCCGCGACGCCTGGCAGATTATCAACCGGGCGTCATTGCCGGCCAGAAGCGTCCTGTTCGTGCCTTCCAAAGCTCCCGAGGCAGACGATCGCATTACAAGGATGCCGGTGGTCATCGGGCTGGACACGGTCCTCTCCTGGAACGGAGACCATCTCCGAATCAATCACGCTCAGATCGAACAGCAACTGGCCTGCGAATTGGCGGCCAGCAAACTGTTGTCTGGCGACAAGCCTTTTCCCAAGCGCGGCTCACGCGCTGCACTCATCGAGTCCCTTCGTCGGGAGCTGGAAGAGCATCTCCGCGCTGCCCGCGACTATGCAGAGGAAACGCTGGATCGCACGGGGACGCCCCAGCTCTTGCCGCGTCCGACGATGGAGCTGCTGGCGAAGCGCCTTGGCGTCAACAGGTCGACCGTCAGCCGCTGCTTTGAGGATAAATCCGGAGGCCAAATCCGGATGCTCTGGGAAGTGGCGGCAGACCTCGATCGCTTACTGTCCGCCGCTTCTGGATGCGGAAACTGACGTCAGACAAAATCGCCAACAATAGTAACGAGGCTAGACCCCAATTAACTATCGCCCTTCCTCGCCGGCAATTCTACCGTGTTCAGTGCGACCTTCGTTTCTCCCGTGCCTAGGTCACGATGGAGGCCGACCTTCAGGCTCTCAAATGGCTGCCACTCAGCTGTCTGCACTAGCGGCGACAACGGGTTGGCGTACTCCGCCAAGCGAGAAATCGGCACGTACTGAATCTTCCGTGAGAGCAATAACGTCATATGGATCACTTGGACGTCAAGCTTTCCGGCGGTCGTCTCAACATAAAGGCATCCGCGGTCCATCGGTTGATGCCGAGCCAGCGCCTTCCGCAAGTGGTGAGAGACTCAAACATCCACGAGCACTTGTTCCTCGTGACCGATGAATGCCGCCAGGGTGACCGCCTGATGTCCTTGGGCGGAGTTGTCCGCCCGGCCAACCAATGGTCCTTCACGCGCAGCCACTCAGCGAGAGCTTCGTCGGCGGTGCCGCTGATGTAACGCAAGCGGCCGTTGATCCGCTTGCACCAGCGGCCGTCGGCACGGGGCGTGAGCGGGAAATCCGGGTGGGGTTTTTGCGGCAGCGCAGCCGCGGTAGAATGGGCCATGTTGCAC
>DATKDU010000057.1:0-9588 GCA_035512595.1 Pirellulaceae bacterium | reverse complement strand
TGGCCGATCTTCGAGTACCAGCGCGACGCGGCCCACCGCTGCGTCATCGGCGGCCACGTCTACCGCGGCCGGCAGTTTCCCGAGCTTTACGGCCGCTACATCTACGCCGATCAAAGCGGCCGCATCTACGCCCTCCAGCTTACCGCCGACGGGCGCCGCGTTCATTCGCAGCAGCTCCTGGCGGTCGTCCCCGACATCGTCATCGGCATTTCGTCGCTCGATCTGGATGCCGACGGCGAGCTGCTGATTGCGACGATCGGCGATTTGGGACGCGAAACAGGGCAAATCTTCCGTCTGCGTCGCACCACGCCCGGCGAGCACGTGCCGCTGCCGCCGACGCTGGCCGCGACGGGCCTGTTTGCCGACTGGCGAAACCAGGTGCCGCGCGAGCAGCTTGTCCACTACGACGTGAACGTCCCGCTTTGGTCGGACGGCGCGGCCAAAGAGCGGTGGATTGCGGTTCCTCGTGGCGAGGGTGTGGAGTTCGTTGCCAATGGAAAATTCCACTACCCGGCCGGCACCGTCTTCGTCAAGCACTTTTCGCTGGCGACCGACGAGCGGCAGCCGGAAAGGCTGCGACCGCTGGAGACGCGCGTGCTCGTCGTCGATGACCGGCACGAAGTCTACGGCCTGACCTACCGCTGGAGTGCCGACGGGGAGCGAACCAGGCCGGTCACGCATTCGGAACAGGAGACGATCGAGATCGTTCAGGCTGACGGCAGCGTGCGTCAGCAAGTGTGGCACTATCCGGGACGGTTCGACTGCCTGATGTGCCACAACGACTCGGCCGGGTACGTACTCGGGTTTGTGCCGAAGCAGTTGGTCGGCGAGGGTTCAGGGGTCAGGGGCGAGGGTTCAGGGTTCAGGGGAGAGGGTTCAGGGTTCAGGGTTCAGGGTTCAGGGTTCAGGGTTCAGGGGAGAGGTCAGAGGTCAGAGGTCGGAGGCGCGCTCCACAAGCCTGAAGCGCAAGCGAAGGAAAGCGCTGCCTCGCAGAATGTCTCCAGTGACGATGAATTCGCGCGGCTGATCGGCTGCGGCATCATTCGCCCCGTCGCCGATCCGGCTGAATTGGCCAAGGTCCAACCCCTCGTGCCGCTGGAGTGCGAAAGCGTCCCCCTTCAGGAGCGCGTCCGCTCGTACCTCGACGCCAACTGCTCGATGTGCCACAACCCAGGGCGGCGCTTCGCGGCATTCGACACGCGGATCGAGCGGACGTACGAAGAGCAGGGGCTGGTGGACGGTCACGCCTACCATCACAGCGATCCGACGAGCTCGGTGCGGATCGTCAAACCGCAGGACCTGCCGCGCTCGATGCTCTACCAGCGGCTGTCCAGCCGCGAGCCTCATTTGCAAATGCCGCCTCTGGGCTCGACGGTCGTGGACAAACAGGCCCAGCGGGCGCTGGCGGAGTGGATCGGGGGGCTGAAGCCGGCGGTGGAAATTGCCGAGCGGCGGATGCGGGAGTAAGTCCGTCGCGGAGCGCACCTGGCGCGATGTTCCGAAATGGCTGCACATCAAGGGTTTGCAAAGAAATCCGGCGGACTTGTGAATGTCTGCCGACAAACTGCTTGTTGTCACGGTAGAATAGATTGGTCGTGGCGCGCCGAAATTGCGCAGGGGGGAACGCCTTGAGGAATATTGAGATGCTTGAACCGCTGGAGTTGGAAATCGCTCGTGCAAAGATCGAGCGATACGAGCACGATGCCGACGAGGCTGTCGTTCGCGACAGTAGGCAGGCTCAGGATTGCACGGACTGTGAGGAGTTCTTGCAAACCGGCATTCGCGCCCTTGTATGGCTGGAGCGCAGTGACGAGACGATCGTTGAGGCAGTTTCGGAGGGGGTGTTCGAAATGACGCCGCGGCTTGAAGAGGCGATCGAGGCTCTCCATCAAGCCTGGTTGCGTCCGTGCGGGTTCGCGGAAAAGTGGATTGCCAAGTGCCAGAAAAACGGGTACGACATCAAGAACCTAGCGGAGTTCCGGGACTGCTGCGAGCGCGCGCAAGATTGGCTTGAGCAAAACGCTTGGCACAAGCAGGCCAGGGCGACTCAAGAAGAACGGTTTGCTCAGGAACCCTGGTGATGCGTTCTCCGAGACGAGGGCAAATCTTCAGACTCCGAAGTGACTCTGTCGGAAAGAAGCGCCCCGTACTGGTGGTCTCTCCAACGCATTTGAACGGCGGCATCTACGTGTTAGCTGTGCCGTTTTACAGCCAGCAGATCGAGAAGCGTCGCGAACTGAAAAACTGCGTCTTCTTCAGCAGCGGCGAGTTCGGGCTTGACGCTGATTGTGTCGCCATCACTAACCAGGTAACGGTGACAAAGGTGACCGATCTGCGAATGTCCGAAGGGGCACTTGGGGAGATTGACGAGGAGAAGATGGCAGAAGTAGAAGCCTCTCTCTTGTACTCCCTCGGTATAACGTTACGTAACGAACCTGATCCCCAATCCGGCGTCAAAACTGAATAGGCGGCCACTGTACTCGCCCGCTAGCTGCTACCATGCCTCCCGTCGCCACCAAGACTTCTGAGCCCCCGACTTCGCCGCCCGCGAAAGCTGCGCCGCCCGAGCTGCCGCCCCCGTTCAAGATTCAGCTCGCCGACCGCTACAGCAAGCTGCCGCAGTACGTCCTGGCCCGCGTCAACGCTCTCTTGCACGCCAAACGCAAAGCGGGGCAGGACGTCATCGACCTGGGGATGGGCAACCCCAGCGAGCCGCCGCAGCCAATCGTCATCGAGAAGCTAGCCGAAGCCGCCCGCGACCCCGACAACCACGGCTATAGCAAAGCGACGGGCATCGACAACCTGAAACGGGAAGTCGCCGGAAAATACTTCAAGAAATACGGCGTCCGCCTCGACCCGGAGAACGAGGTCATCGTCACCATCGGCTCCAAAGAGGGCTTCAGCCACCTGATCCTGGCGATCATGGGAAGCGGCGACACCGCCATCATTCCCTCGCCGTATTTCCCGGCCCACATGTACGCCATCGTGATGGCCGGCGGCAGCGTGATCACGCTCGACGTCAGCGATAGCGAAAAATTCCTGTCGAACGTCGCCTACACGTGCGAAAACCTGCATCCGCGGCCGAAGCTGCTGGTCGTCAATTACCCGCACAATCCGTCGAGCGCCACCATCGAGCCGCAGTTCTACGTCGAGGTCGTCAAGCTGGCGAGAAAATACGGCTTCATGGTGATCAGCGACTTCGCCTATGCCGACGTCGCCTTCGACGGCTATCTGCCGCCGAGCTTTCTGGCCGCGCCGGGAGCGAAGGAGGTCGGCGTCGAGTTCACCACGATGAGCAAGGGGTACAACATGGCCGGCTGGCGGGTCGGCTACTGCTGCGGCAATGCCGAGCTGGTCAAGGCGCTGGGGGTCGTCAAAGGTTACTACGACTACGGCCTCTTCCAAGCCATCCAGATTGCCGCGATTGTCGCCCTCCGCCATACCGATGCGGCAGTCGAAGCCCAGTCGCGGATCTATCAGGCCCGGCGCGACCTGGTGGTGGAGGGGCTCCGCAAGCAAGGCTGGCAGCTCGAAGTGCCGCGGGCCGGGATGTTCGTCTGGGCAAAATATCCGGCGCCTTGGGCCGATCAGCTAAACTCGGTGGACTTTGCCATGCAACTCTTGGAGAAGGCGAACGTCGCGGTCAGCCCCGGCAGCGGCTTTGGCCCCGCAGGAGAGGGGTACTGCCGCATGTCGCTGGTGGAGAACGAGAACCGGCTGAAGCAAGCGGTGCGGCAGATCGGGCGGGCGCTGAGCGGGCGGGAGTGACTTCTTAGCCAGAGGTCAACGACCTGTGGGGCACGGCGTCGGATAATGGGACTTATGGGACCGATGCGACGGATAGGACTTGAAATCGCATGAGTCCCATTCGTCCCATGAGTCCCATCCCCTTCGCCGCGCCAGCACTCCGGATATAATTCTTCAAAGTTTGCACCAGCGCATAAAAAAAGAGGGTTCTCGCTCGCCGCAACGAGAACCCTCACGTTTGGCTGTCCGGACTTTGGACCGAAGTCCATCGTCCGAAGACCCACAGCCTGTAGTGGGGTATCGGGACGCACCTGCAATCGACTTGAGGTTCCCGCCCCCGCGCGGCACCTTCCCGCAAAACGCTCGGCACAACATCGGCATTGGTGGATGACATGACCCAGCCCGCAAAGCTTGCCCTGGAAGATGGAACGGTCTTCACCGGCACTTCTTTCGGCGCGGCCGGCGAAGTGGACGGCGAAGTCTGCTTCAACACGTCGATGACCGGTTACCAGGAAATCCTCACCGACCCAAGTTACCGCGGACAGATCGTCACGATGACGTACACCGAGATGGGAAACTACGGCGTCAACGAGGAGGACGTGGAAAGCAGCCGGCCGTGGCTGGCCGGTTTCATCGTCAAGGAAGTGACCCAGGAGCCGAGCAATTTCCGCGCGAGCCAGTCGCTCGACGCGTATCTGAAAAAGCACAACATCGTCGGCCTGGCCGGCATCGACACGCGGGCGTTGGTGCGAAGGCTTCGCATTCGCGGCGCGATGAAAGGCGTGCTGTCGAGCGCCGATCTCGACGATGCCAGCCTCGTCGCGAAAGCCAAGGCCAGCCCCGGCCTCGTCGGCCGCGACCTGGTGCGGGAAGTGATCCCCGAGAAGCCGCGCCAGTGGGAAGGCGCGTTAAGTCAGTGGGCCAAAATGCCGAGCGAACCCAATCCGGCATTCCCGGAACAGAAGTTTCACGTCGTGGCGCTCGACTACGGCATGAAGTGGAACATCGCCCGGCATTTGCAGGACGAGGGCTGCCGCGTGACGATCCTTCCCGGCACGGCGACGGCGGAGGAAGTGCTGTCGCACCATCCTGACGGCGTCTTTTTATCGAACGGCCCCGGCGACCCAGAACCCCTGACTTACGCTCAGGAGACAATCCGCGGCGTCCTGGGCAAAGTCCCCGTCTTCGGCATTTGCCTGGGACATCAACTGCTCGGCCTGGCGTGCGGCGCGAAAACCTTCAAGCTCAAGTTCGGCCATCGCGGCGCGAACCAACCGGTGCTCAACGTCGAATCGGGCAAGGTGGAAATCACCGCGCAGAACCACGGCTTCGGGGTGGAAGAGGATTCGCTCCCGTCGTGCCTGGAGGTCACGCACCGCAATCTGAACGACAACACGGTCGCCGGCATGCGTCACAAGGAAGTCCCCGCCTTCAGCGTGCAGTACCACCCCGAATCGAGCTCCGGCCCGCACGACAGCCGCTACCTCTTCCGCCAGTTCCGGGAGCAGATGGAAGCGAACGTAGGACAGGTTTCCAACCTGTCCAGTACGTAGCAGGCACGTTCCACCGTCGATTTCTTGGGGAGGACAACGCGGGTGCGCCGATAGATCGTGTACAGTCGTTCTTGATTGACACGAAACTTGGCGATAGAATTTGGATGGTGGATCTTCGCATGGCCAAACAAAAAAAGCCTTCGCCGACGTTCGAGATTCAACTGCGGGGAACCGCGGTTGTCCCCGAGAAAGTCCAGCTTCATCAACTGAACGAAATGTTGTCCGCCGTTCAGCGACTTGCAAGCGGACATGACTTTGATGAATCCGAAGGCGACGAGGACGCGGGCGACGGTGAACACGAAGGTGCGATGTCGTTGCTGGGCGTAAAACGTGGATCCGCGATATTCCAGTGTTTGGCGCGTAACCCGCGAGATGCCGTCAGAAACTTGGCCGGCGCAGGAAGGTTCATAGACGATCCCAACGCCGACACGGAAGGCAAGTTTTCCTATTCTCTCCGCCCTATTCAGCGGCTGAGTAGGATCGCTACTTCACTGGATTGTGAGATCTTCATCCGGACCGTCGATGATCGGGACAAGATCCTCGCCACAGTGGATTCGAATTCGTTTCATCGAGTTTCGACGTCGATTTTGGTCTCAGGGGAAACAACGCTGATCGGGCGCGTTCAACGTGTGGGTGGGGCAACCAGAATGCGGTGTGCGCTTAGAGTTGCCGGAATGCATCGACTGCTGTTTTGCGACGTTGCCGATCAAGAAGTAGCTCGAGCATTAGGAAACAAGATCTATGAGGAGGTAACGCTACGAGGCACTGCCCGTTGGCTCCAGCGATCCTGGAAGCTTTACGACTTCCGAATTCATGCGATCGAAGACGCCCCCGTGAGAAAACCTCTACGGAAGGCATTGGACGCACTTCGCAATGCAGGCGGAAAGGCCTGGGAGTCGATTGACGACCCAAGCGGCCTGTTGGAGTCGCTCCGCCAATGAAGTGCGCCGTCGACACCATGCTGCTAATCTGGTATTTCGATCGCAGAAAGGCCGGACAAGACCGCGAGACGGACGAGCTACGGTACAGAACGCGCGTGTTGTTTACGCTTCTCGAAGAACAGTCCAGAAGATAAGTACGAAAAGCGAAATGTGCTCAAGTCGGATGTCTTGATCATAGCCACCGCCAAGGCCGCAGGAGTTGCCGAGTTCTACACGCATGATGCTCGCGCTCGCAAACTCGCTGCCACGGTAATGACCGCTAAAGACTTGCCCAAGAAGCACCCAAACTTCGCGGTAGATCAAGAGCTGCGCGACATGACTTTTTCGGCATGACGGCATTCGGCCGATTACTCTGCCGGAGTTAGCGTCGGGTACGCCGGAGGCACTCCCATGCCCACGCACGACTGGACGCAGGTTCCGGCCGGAATCTTTCACGACTTCCACCTGAGTTGGATCTCCACGCTTGGCCGCGCCCTCAACTCCGCGGTGCTGCCTGACAGTCACTATGCGATGATCGAGCCGGTTACGCCGGGCTTCAATGGCGACATCGAAGCGAAAAGACTGCCCGAGGTCACGTGGTACGCCCGCAAAAAAAGCCGCATCGCCATCCGCCACGCCAGCGACGACACGGTCGTCGCTATTGTCGAAATCGTCTCCCCCGGCAACAAGGGCAGCCGCCACGCCATCCGTTCCTTCGTGGAAAAGGCCATCGACTTCCTCCACGCCGGCATTCACCTGCTCATCATCGACCTCTTCCCTCCCACGCCCCGCGACCCTCGCGGCATTCACGCCGCCGTCTGGTCCGAGATCATGGACGACGGCTTCACTCCACCAGAAGGGGAACCGCTAACCCTCGTCGCTTATCGCGCGGCGGACGTCAAACAAGCCTACATCGAGCCGACGGCCGTCGGCCGGACGCTGGCCGACATGCCCCTCTTTCTCGAGCCGGGCCTGTACGTGCCGGTGCCGCTGGAGAAAACATATCAGTCGGCATTCGAGGCAGTGCCCAAGCGCTGGCGGGATGAGCTGGAGAGACCGGCATCGTGAGCCATGCAAGGCGATTTTCTGGACAGGTTGAAAACCTGTCCTACGGCGAACCCCCTTCGCCTTTACGCTCTCCCTCCACTAGCCGATAATGCGTCCGCCGGCACTCGTCACGGCCAGTGCCGCCGCGCCCTCGTAGCTCAGTTGGATAGAGCAGTTGACTTCTAATCAACAGGTCGCAGGTTCGAATCCTGCCGGGGGTACTGAAAGAAGCCCTTGCCGCAATTGCAGTTGCGGCCCGTAAAAGTTCGCCCCGTCCGCTCGGCAACCGTGACTGGCGAAAACGCCCACACTGTTGGTCGCTACTCGGCTGGTATATGCTTGAAACCCGTGGGGTGCGGTAGGTTCCGTCGAACCGCCGATTCAGCAATTCAGCCAGGAGTAGAAACATGGGTAAAGGCAACAATAGCCAGAAGAACGACAAGAAGAATAAGAAGGTGAAGAAGGACAAGAAGAAGTAGTTCTCGAATGGCAAGCGCTGTCATTGCGCGTCAGCAGGAGAATGCAATCGCGAACTGGTTGCCCGCGGCAGGGGTGGGCGTGTTCGGGTTGATCTTCGCCGCCATTGGAACCGGGTTAATCCGCTGGGATGAAGTCCCGCTGTATGGAGTGCGGGCATCCCCTTCGCCGCGGGCTGCGTTTTGCTCGGCCTGCGGCTCATCGTTGCCCGACCGGGCAACGACGTTGTAGGCCCCGCGGTCAGCGGGCAACCCGCTGGGCGCGGCTCGCCGGGTTCATTTCTGTGCTTCCTTCCGAACCTCGAAGCTCACCACGTACAGCCGACGGCCCCCCATGCCGATCTCCAGGCGATAGCTCCCTTCGGCAAAGCCCCCTTCCGGCGGTTTCAGCGCAAACTCGCCGCTCGCCTTTCCGGCCTCCGACTTGGACGAATCCAGGAGCGTACCGCGCGGCAAGCCGACGGCGTCAACTGCAATCCAGCGGCCAGTGAGAGGTTCTTTCAGAGCGGCCGCGCTGGCCCGCCACTTGAAGACGATTCGTCGGCTCGATGGGACGAACGGGGGGTCGGCCTGACCCTCCGCCGTTTCTGCAAAGAACGCGGCATCGACCAGCGGGCCGGGCTCGCGCTCGACCTTCATCGGCTCGCGCTTGATCCCCAATTCCTGTTCCAGCGCGTGAATCGCCAGCAGGATCGCGCGGGGCGGCTCGGGCATCCTTTCCAATTCCGGCTTCAGGCAAGCCAGGCTCTTGTTGTAGGCATCGAGCGCCTCGCGCAGCTTCCGTTGCTGGTGCAGAGCCTGGGCCAACAGGAGATGAGCCTCGCAAGACTCTGGCAGCGTGTCAATGACGGCGCGGCACAGCTTTTCGCAGTCGGCAAACCGCTCGGCGCGGAAGGCCAGCCTGGCCTCGGAAAGCTGACGGCGGGATTCGACCTGCGCCCGTTGGCCCTCCGGCAAGTCCGCTTCGCTTTTCACCACCAGCACGATGCTGCCCGACAGAACTCGCGCGGGAAGACCCGGCTCCGTGGGCGCCACGGCGGCAAACAACCGGTACTGGCCCGGTGCCAGTTTGGCTGTGCTGGCTCCGTCGGCCGCAAATCCGGCGGTGTAGAGTTGGTCGGCATCGAACGACAATTGAGGCCCGTCGATCGCCGCCACCGGCGGCGTCGCGGGCGGCTCTCCAGCGGCAGCCGGTGTCTGAACTGTCTTGCCGACGGGCTTGAACGTGAGCGGCGCAGAAACGAGCTTCCCGGCCTCATCAAGCAGAAGGAACCTGACCTGGCTGGTCCACGGCTTGTTCTCGGCGCCAAGTTTTGTGACGCGCTTGACCTGACCGGCCGCATCGCCCTCTGCTCCCAATTCCACGTCCTCGGCATATCGGCCAATGTGCAAATCGAATAGGACGGCCTCGCCCGGAACGATCTCCCGCATCAATTCGTCGGCGTAGGCGAGATCGAGCGACAATCCGGCGCTGGCCTGGCTCTCCACGGCGGCCGTTTCGTGCTCGTCCAAAAACTTGTTAGCGGGCGACGGAGCCTGGGCATCGGCCAGCGGAGCCGCTCCTCCGCCCGCCGGCGGTTCGCCTCCGCCGGTCTCGCGGTTCGTGCTGCCGCCCCCGTTTCTGCCGTAACGATCGTTGACGACGATCTGGCCAGCGCAGTTTCCACGCAGTGCATTGCCGCAATAGTAGGCGTGGCTGTCAGGATGTCAGAGGCGGCGAAAACAGGTCCACTTTGGCGGCCAGCGAGAGCCATTCGCCGTCAATGATGGATGGCGGCCAGCGGACGCCGCATAGATGGGGTGGACTGCAACGTGGGAAACATCCTGTTGGCGAATCGCGGCCTC
>DATKDU010000056.1:0-6176 GCA_035512595.1 Pirellulaceae bacterium | reverse complement strand
GAGGCCGCGATTCGCCAACAGGATGTTTCCCACGTTGCAGTCCACCCCATCTATGCGGCGTCCGCTGGCCGCCATCCATCATTGACGGCGAATGGCTCTCGCTGGCCGCCAAAGTGGACCTGTTTTCGCCGCCTCTGACATGGAGGAGGAAATGTACAAGCTGACGGAACGGCGGCTAGAGGCCGCCCGCGACATTCTGGAGAAGTACCGGGAGCAACTTCACCGATCCGGGTCAATCTCCGCAATGTCGCTGGAAAAAGAGCTACGGGACTGCTGGGGCGGGATGGGCTACCAGACGCTTAAGGGCATCATCATCGACATGCTGAACAACGAGCGTTACCGGCTGGTTGCTGCCTACTACATGCAGCACCAGAACGCTCCCGGTCCCGTATCAGAGTTCAAACCCCACTTGGCCCGATTGTACGGGACGCCAACCTACGATCCATTCGACAAGCAAGGCACCCGCAAGGCGTTTTGGGAAGCGGCGCTTGGGAAGAACGACGATGAGTAACCTTCACGCACTTAGCGATGGGCAAAAGTCAGTGATTCGTTGGCTTGGCGGCAGGGTGGGATTGTACATCGACCGTGCGGCGGTGATTTCGCAGACGCGCATTTCCCGTGCGGAATACGAGCACGTTATGCGCGTATTGGATCGGCGAATGGGCATTGGAATTGTCAAAGTGGATGACGGCGACTTTGCCCGCGACTTCACCGTCTTGCACGGCATTGCTGACGTGGTGGGCGAACTGGATGCGCCGCCGGCGAAAGACTACTGGCAAGACGTGACCACTTGGTTTCGCAGCAAGCCGTGGTCTGTGGGACTAATCCTACTTGGCATAGCCGTACCGTTTGGAGTCGGGTGCGTCACGATGGCCCGGTTCGTCTTGGAATTGTTGGGCATCGTGGGCGGAAAATAGTGGGAACACGTGTCTATGATAACGATGCGTCTATGTGGCGGTCCTGTTGACGGCACGGTTTGGCAGCTATCCGTCAAGGAAGCGCCTATCGAAATTCAGCTAAGAATCCCGCGGCCGGTCAAACAGAAAATGACGATACCAAGCTGATCGTCCCTCATGGATACGTTACGGCGCGGTACGTGATGGTTGAACCGCCGGCGGTCCACCTAGCAACTGGGGACCAAGAGGCTGTTTACGGCACCGCGCCACCCGCCAAGTATTGGTACCCGGACTTCTACGATTCCGATGCGGCCTAGACCGCCCCAATTGGAGCACTTCTTGTACGGCAGCGCGCAGGGTTTGGCGCAAGGTTTGCGCGGCCCAACCATGCGATTTCCCCGAACAAAACAAAACTTGATGAAACAGCTTGCAACATTGCCGGCGGGGCGCTAAAATCATCAAATCTTCGGGGAAAACCACTGAAACCAGCCCTTTGAGCGGTGATTTTCGGGACCAAGAGGTCGCAGGTTCAAATCCTGTCGCCCCGACTGATATTTCCTAACGATTTTTCCTCCCTACCGGAAACAACGTCGTTATCGATTGCGATTTCTGGCGAATTTCGTGCCGTTAGGCTTCGTCTGGCGGTCGGCCCAGCATATTTCTCAATTGGTGCTGGCGCTGTACCAAAGGTCAACACGCCGCCCCGAAGCTTTTGCTCTATTCGCTTTTTCTTCCTAACGGAGTGGAATGCGAGAAACAGTTGCGCGTTAAGGCGAGCAAAAAGGCGCCCGAGATCACCAAGGTTGTCGGCGTCGCTCGCAAGCGCCGTCAATTGACCTACCACTGCCATTGCTGCCGCTAGTTCGTCGAGGTTGGACGTTTTATGACCAACCCTTTCAAGGCGACTAGCCTCTTCAGCCAGCAGCACTTCACGCCTGTGAAGATCGTCAAACACCTTTGAAATTGCCTGGTAGTGCGTCGGACTCTGAGCGAGCGCCAGGTTCTCCGATGCCTTTTGCAGTTTCGTGCGAATCTCGGCCAGTTCCGTTTGCTTATTCGTAAGCTCATGAGTGTCGCTGGTCGAACTCGTCTCTGCGGCGAGTCGCTCACGGAGCTTTTGCTCAAGCCGGTCCATCATTCCCGGCTTCAAGAATCTCTTGCGAAACTCTGCCAGAACGTAATGCGACGCCGCCAAACCATCGACGTGGTTGTGGTGACACTGCTGCGCGTGGCTCTGCTGGTAGAGCCCACACTTGTAACGAAATGACTTTCCGTATGGGACCCGATACATCGGCCACGAACAGCCAAGGTCAAACACGCGCCCACCCAGTGGGTTCTTCTCCGGATCTCGGGACCGGGGCTTTCCGCGCTGGGTTCCTCCTCGGGCGTCCAATATCTGCTGCAAGTTGTCGTGCTGCTCTGCTGGAATCAGAGGCTCAAATCTCGCTTGGGTTGTTATCAACAAGCCGACAGGATTGCGAATTACTTTGGCCTTGCCGTCGCTGCGAAGGTCAGAGGCGTCCAACTCGCGGGCACCCGTTGGCGACTCCGGAGAAATTCGGCGTTGGTCGCCGAGAGAGCGCTTGCCGTACGTCACGACTGCGGCAAGTAGCTTATTGCGGCCGATCCCAACGATCGTGGATTGGTGCCAAACCCCCGAAACGCGATGTTTGACCCCGTTGTCGGTTCGATATCTGCCGGCATCAGGCGAGGGTATTCCTTCATTGTTCAACCGGCTGGCCACTTGCGAAGCAGGCATGATTTCCAGCATTTCGACGATGCGTCGGATCAGTCCAATCTCAGAGTCTGGCCCGGGGAGCCAGATCACGTGATGTCCGGCCTGACGGACAATCTCTCCGTCGGTCAGTTGCCGCACGACAGATCCGTCGTCTCGCGCAAGCGTACGGCGAAAGCCAAATGGCGCCCGGCCGCCTGCCGAAAAGCCCAATCTCGCAAGTGCCAGTTGCACTGGGATCATCTTCTCTGCCAGTTGTTCCCGAAATCGTCCGCTTTGGTCATATTCAATGAACGCGGTTAGACCTTCAGCAAGCTCAGCTCGCTGTCCTTTTCGTAGGGGCGGAAGCACCTTGTTCATCAGGACGATCGTGATGCCCTGCCTACGCATCTCGGATTCCAGTTTTATCGCGTCTAGCGGATCATCGGGTCGGGCGAGTCGATCGCGCCGCGGAATGAAGACATGAGAAATGGAGGGATCTCGGCGAATTTCCGTTTGCAGTGCATCGAGTGCTGGTCGCGACAGTTCATTTCCCGGAACGCAGTAGT
This sequence comes from Pirellulaceae bacterium, assembly GCA_035512595.1. Lineage (GTDB taxonomy): Bacteria > Planctomycetota > Planctomycetia > Pirellulales > Pirellulaceae > DATKDU01. The sequence goes on along the minus strand of DATKDU010000056.1, from coordinate 2,997 downwards.
CGAAGAAAATGTCTCCGCGGACTGGCTGGCCGCTCCGAATCATTTCATTGATGGTTTCGGCGGTGCCGTCAAACCTTACGCCGTGCTCTTTGGCCTTTCGGGCTGTCCATCCGACATACTCCGCCGGCGATTGCTCGTGTTTACCCCCACTGTCGCGGGAATAGAACACGCCGCGCCCATTCATCTCGCGTTCAATTCTCATGGAGCTATCCCCGATTTACCTTCTTTCGATGGTGCCAAATGAAGTCAGCCATTGCATCGAGAAAATCCTCGTCGTCTGAGTCGGACACGACTGCCAAGTCCACCTGATCTACGTCGCTGTCGCCCCACAGGAAGGACTCTGCGAATATACGGTTCGCGCCGGTCAATACTTCTTGCACAATCCGCCAAAGCTCAGGACCATGGCCAAGGTCGGCTACACGATCGAGCATCTGCTGCCCAGATGGAAGACCCGCCTGAATGTGAAGATCGATGCTGACCAACTCCCATCGGCTAAGTCGAATCGCCAAGCCAAGCCCAATAAGCGTTTCGCGAGGCAGCGCCGGCCGCTTTATTGCGTCGGGATACAACAACTCCAGGAGCCTGCAAGTACCCTCGCAGTCTCGCACGGCAAGGGACCTGAAGGCGTCGAGTAGTTCGGGCGGTACGAAGTCCTTTTCGAGAGCGTCCATTCTTGCTTCCTCAGCATTCTGTCAACTGCGCGGGGTCGGTCGCACCACGCTGCCGCAAAATCGTCCGTGACGTTCCGCTTATTCGAAGCTACCCGATGGACGGCGAAAAGGTAACGTATTTTTTGTACACCAATTTGCGATTTTCGAGAATCCTAGAAGAGGGCCCGCCCCATGGCGGGCCCTCCCACACAATGACGCGGCCTAAGTGCCGTCGTCCGAATCGAGCGGATCGCCCAATTCTGTACGCAGCCGCTTCAGCAACTGCTCAGCCAACTCGATGATCGCGTCCACCATGAGCGCCTGGTGGGCCTGCGAGCAATGCTCAAACGGCACGTAGGCGAGCCAGCATGCCGATTCGAGCGTATGACCTTGGTAAGGCAACGACATCAGTTCCTCGGCGTCCCAGTGCAGAATGCCCAGGCCGTGCGGAATCACCAGGGCGCTTTGGAAGATCGGCCCCGACGCGGCGCAAGTGATCCTGGGGCACAAGCACCTGAAGACGACGGAGATTTATTCCGTCGCCGATCGGGAGAAAGCCGCGGCCGTGGCGCGGGAAGTGGGCTGACGGAGCAAGAATTCCCTGGGGAAGCGCGGCCGGGAAAGCCCGCTCCCCAAGTTCGATCGAATCGGTAAACTCATTTCACGCTGAGCTAGTCGGGTCGCTCCCGACGTGGATCCGGCGGCTGGCGCTGGCTTTCCTCGCGCTGGCCGCCAGGCCCGGCCGGCCAGGAGGAAAGCATCATGGAGCGAAGGCAGTTTGCTGAGCGGCTGGGCGTTACCCGTGCGGCTGTCGATCTGTGGATGAAGAACGGGATTCCCCTCTTGAATTATCGTCGGCCTGCGCGGCTGAACGACAAGCTGCTCGACGATGTTTTGGCAGCCGCTGTGGCGTTGAGGGACCAAATCGAGCGGTCCGGGGAATTGTGGCTGTCCGTCCGCGAGTTCGCTCGTGTGTCGGGTTATTCGCAACACCGGGTTCGACACTACATGATTCGGCCCTGCCCGGCGCTTGGTGGGCGACCGATCCGATCGGTTGTGGTCAAGCAGCGAAACTTTCCGCGCCGCGGTCAAGCTAGAAAAAAATATGGCGCCGCTTCGGATGCGCGGACGCTTGCCGCCGCGGCGACACCCGCAACGCCCGACTGGATCTGGGTGATGGACTCCGCGCGGGAACTGCGCTGTTGCCACGAGCGCCTTCGACGACTGACGCAACGTCCGCTCCATGCGCTGGGAAGGCCGTTACGGTCCGCCCGATTCCCCCGTTACGACATTCGCGGCAACCGCCAAGTGTCCCTGTACATCTGGCGCGCAGACCACGACTTCTTGAGGGCGCGGAGCGATCGCGCGGCATTCCCGACGGACGTGTGCATCGGCGAACGTCCGCACGTCACCTTTCGCCGCGCCGCGGAATTGCTTGGCGTTTCCGTGGCACTCGTCCCCATGTTGGTTCGTCGGGGACTTCTGACCGCCATCGTCGATCATTCACTGGGCGCCAGTCGCAAGGGGCGGATAGGACCTCCGCCTAGTCGCTTCATTCCGCTCGCCCAGGTCCAATCATTGAGGAGGCGACGCGACGATGCTGAGCGCAGCGGCACGCGCCGCCGCGTGGCACGTGGACCAATCGATCCGACCCACAACTGACGCCCTTCGCCCGCATTGGGCCGCAGCCGGAAAGGAGAACCGATGACCCTCATGCAACAACTGCAACTGCTGGTTGGCACCTACATCTGCCAGAACTGTGACTGGCACGCTACTCAGACCGACCCGACGCAGCCCCCCTATGAGGTCGATAGGCGTCGGTGGAGGCAAACTCGCAATCCTGTTTGCCAGCGGCGCCAGTTACGAGACGAACTTCGGCTCCTTCGGCATCCTCAAGAGCTGGGTGCGTAACTGGAAGGCGGCTTGGGGCGCGCCGCTGCGGCTCGCTAGTCGGCCTAGCGGCGTCGTCGGCTTCGGCAACGCAGTGCTAGTCAACGACCCAGAGGACGGCTGGGCGGGACACCCCTCACCACCAGATGAAATTCGGAGGTCCCTTGGAAGTTCCTAATCCTTTATTCGAGCCAGGCTGTTACTGGCTGAGCTCTGCGGCATGAAGTTCGATGGCCATTGGATTCCCGGCGAGTTTCGCCCGGGGCTCGACAACCGAGAGGAAAAACCGATGGACGAAACGATCAGGCGTCGCTACGCGATCGTCAGCGATTACATCCACAGCCAAACCGAGGAAGCCTGGGAGCGCCTGCGGCAGCGTATTGGCCAGGAATGCCGGCAAACGGCCGCGAAACGGCCGGCGCATTTCCAGCAGTATGCGGACATGACCGAGGTCGTT
>DATKDU010000055.1:0-20717 GCA_035512595.1 Pirellulaceae bacterium | reverse complement strand
TCCGCCGCTATATACGGCCCGATCGTGCTGTGTATGGTAAATGTCGATATCTATAATATGGCGGGCCAGTGGATCGGCCAGATCCCACCACCGTCGGTCCTCCGTGGTCAGATAACTGAGCAGGAAGCCCTGCAATCCGTCGTATTGATTGTTGTAATGCGAGATAATGGGGCGAGGGCCGTCATAATAAGCTTCCTCATGGTCGGCCCATAGATCTCCGTAGTTTCGCCAGCCATACTCATCGATCACTTCCCGCTTGGCAAAGAAACTCCGCTCACCTGCCAGCGCATCGTCTGCCATCGCTTGCCATTCTGCCCGCAGGGCCACATTGGCCGGGGGAAGGTTCAAGATGGCTTCGGTCGCGGACAACCACTCCCGGTCGCAGCGAACCTCAAGTGGATGGATTAGGCAAGCGAGGCGCGCGGGATCAGATTCTCCGCAGGCTCCGAAGTCCAGCGCAATGCGATGCGTCTTCTGCTCGCCCCCCTGCAGCTCGTGTCCGTCCGCGAACTGCGCGGGAAACAGCCCGATCCGCACCCCTTCCTCGTCGGCATTCATCGCTTTGGGGAATTGCTGCCAGAACTCGGCGACCGTGGCGGCAATCCAATTCTCTCCTCGCTGCAGCGCGGCGATCGGCTGGGCCCGCAGTCCAAACCGCACGGTGCCGTCGCACTGCACGCGATACCCCCGGAATTCAATCGGAATCTGTCCTGCCGCATTGACATGATTGCGGCTGTCAAAAGCCTCCCCGCCGCTGGAAGCCTGATAAATCTCAACTTCATTGTCCGACTGTCCGCTCCATCGCGGCTGCCCGTCTTCGCACCACTGGACTCGCTCCTGCGCATCGCCTGCCGGGCAGAGACGCACCGCGAATTCCCGCAACCGAACCGAGCCCGGATCGCCCAGGTCCCAGCAGCCGCTTTGATGCCGGGCCCGCGACGGATTGTGCAGCGTGATTTCCAGTTGCACTGCCGCCGAGTTGGCGTGAAACGTCCACACGCCAAAGCAATTCAGCCCCATCCGCGCAAAACGCCCGCGAAACGCCACCTGCACGCGCAGCGGCCCCTCTTCCAGCACCTCGATGCCGTCCAATCGCAGCCGATGGACTCGCCCGCGATCGTCGCTCAACTCCGCGGCAATTCCTGCTGCCGACAAAACCTCCCGCCCCGAAACGTTCGCTCGCGACAACAGCACCTCCCCGGCGGCCGGCAGCGTGAACACGCCCCGCGACGTATCGACCTCGATCCGATCCGCCAACCGCACGACCGTCACGCCGGCCGCCCTGCCCGTCGCCTTACCCGGCGTCAGCCTCACCCGCCGCGACCCATGCGGCTCACACGACGCCGCCATCGTCGTCAGCAGCCACTTCACCGAGCCGTCGCGCCACAGCGCCAGCGGCCGCGTCTGACATCCCGCCGCCCCTTCCGCCGCCGCCTCATCCTCCACGACCCACTTCTGCCCCGGCATCGCATATCCCCGCGGCAGCGGCACTCCCAGCGTCACCGGCTCATTGACCCGCGCGATTCCCGCCCGCTCGCGGACGATCAGCGGGACTGACAGCGCAGTCTCCCCGTCTGCTTTGACTGGCAACTCGAGCGCAAGGGAACCCTCAATCATGCATAGGCTCGCTGATCCAACCACGCCCTAGACCGCCACCGACTGCAGTAGCTCCAAGTGACGCCGGGCGCTCTCTTGCCATGAGAAAGACGTCGCCCACGCACGTGCCGCTTGATTCGGAGCACGGTCCGATTTCCAGTCGGCCAAAAGCTCCCGACAAGCGGCGATCCACGCGTCGAGATCCTCCGGCGGCAACACCACGGCCCCAGGCCCGCACAGTTCCGCCAGACTTCCCACCGCGCTCATCAGGATCGGCGTACCGACGGCCTGCGCTTCCAGAGCTGGGAAACCGAACCCTTCGTACAAGGTGGGATAAAGCACCCCCACCGCCTGCCGCACCAGACGCGGCATGCACTCTTCAGGGACAAACGGCAGGGCGACGACGCGGTCCGCAATGCTTGCCGGCAATTCCTGTCGGATGTTTGCCCTGCGCTCGGCGTTCAGGCCGCACAGGAGCAACTGGCAGTCGTCGTCGGTCACCTGTTCAAAGATCTTGATCGCCCACTCCATCCGCTTCCTCGGAATCTCTCCTCCCACATAGAGAAAGTAGGGGCCATGAATTCCCAGCTCCTCCAGTTCGCGCGGGGCCGGCTGGCCCGCTTCTTCCCGCCAAATCTCCGACAACCCGTGCGGAATGACGTGAATTTTCTTCTCCAGCACGGGCCACAGCGCGGCCAGGTCGCGCTGGCTGCACGCGCTGGGGACGACAATCGCCGCCGCTTTCTGGAGCGCCCGCGGCATGACGCGCCGCCAGTAAAACGGGTGCCCTTTTTCCTCCGACGAATCCCACGGGATCGTATCGTGGACGGTGACCACCGCCGGGATCGGCTGCCACCAGGGAAGGGTCGTATTGGGACAAAACAGCACGTCCGCCCGCAGCCGCCGGGTCGCCCGCGGCAGTCCCCACTGTTCCCAGGTGCAGAACTTCCACCCGCGCGTTTCAAAAATCATCTGCCGCGCGCTGCGCAGCGCGGGAAAATGGATCGGCAGATCGGGCCGGTCGCTGAGCAGTTCCCACTCCCAGCGGCCTTGCTGGTCGGCGGCCTCCAACAGCGAACAGAGATACCGCCCCATCCCCCGCACGTGCGGCACATTCAGCGATCGGGAGTCAACGGCAATTCGCATTGATGCTATTTGGACTTCTAACTGGATCGGTCGGCCGCGGGCTAACACGGCAGTGGCAAACAGCATTTGACAAGCTGTTTGTAGTTTGCAAGGTCCCACGGCCAATGACGAATCGCCCGCAGGTACCACCAGGCGGCTCGCGTCCGCCGCCAGGGCATCGCGTGCCAGGCGGAGCAGGCCCAAGCGCAAGCCAACGCGCGATGACGCACCTGGGCCGGCAACTGCCTGCCCCGGGGAGTGCTCAATGCCGTCTGCAGCACGCTCAACCGGCCTTCGCACATACGCAACTGGTTGTTGGAAGTGGACGACGCATGCCAGCGATAATGCGTCAACGGCTCGCGTACCACGGCCGCCCGGCCACCGGCGGCAGAGAACCGCAGCCACAGATCCCAGTCCTCACACACCCGCAACTCTTCTCGAAATCCGCCCAGTCTGGTGAACCAGTCCCTGCGGATCATCGCGCTGGACGTCGTAATAAAGTTGCTGAACAAGAGGTTGTCGAACAAATCCCCGTCATGAAGGGGGCTCCCCACCGAACGGGTCGTGCTGAGCCGATCGACCGAGCCGAAATTCTCCCGGTCGGTATAAACCAGTCCCACGTCCGCGGAAGCGAGCGCCAACTGCTTCGACAGCTTATCGGGGAGCCACTGATCGTCGGCATCCAGAAACGCCAGCCACTCGCCGCTGGCCAGCTCTGCGCCATGATTTCGAGCTTTGACCGGGCCGCCGTTGGTTTGCCGCAAGACTCGTATGGAGTCGCCAAAGCCGCGGAGGACGTCCGGAGTCGCGTCGGTGGACCCATCGTCAATGACGAAAATCTCCTGGTCCACACCGGATTGCGCGAGTGCCGACTCGATGGCCGCGCGCACGAAATCCGCCGAATTGTACGCCGGAATGATCGTGGAAACGGTTGGGGTCATGACTCGGCTTGGACCATCGTGTTCGCCGGCGCAGCGCCGCCAGGGGCAGCAGGCCGGTCCCCCCGCCACGCGCTGACCAGCTCCTCGTGCAAGTGTCCACAGTGCATCGCCAGGTTGCCACGCAGGAAAAACCGCTGCTTCGGGCCCGCGCCAAACCAGCTCCGGCTCCAGGCGACGGCACTCCGCAGGACGTCCCCCATCACGTAGCGAGCCACGCCGAGTATCCGCGTGCAGCGCGTGCCGCGGAGACGCTGCATCCGCCCGTGGGCGCGGCCGATGCCATGCAGTCGCTTCAGAAAGTACCGCTTGCTGATCTGGGGTTTTTTCAGCGGATGATGGACGGCAGCGCCCGGAACGTAGACAAACGACGCTCCGGCCTCGGTCAGCCGCTGAAAATACTCGGCTTCTGCTCCCGGAACGTACGAACCGGGCCGCAGTCCAAAGCGGGTGTCAAACGGCCCCATTCGCGCTAGCAGCGAGCGGCGAAACGCCATGTTCGGCCCAACCGGCCCGCGGTCGCTGCCGAATTGACAGACGCGTAGCTCATCGCCGTAGTCCGCCTGGACCACGATCGACGGCCGCGCCCAGCGGCCGGTCAGATCGAGCCATGGGGGCACGTCCCCCTCCACCGGTCCGACCAGCACCCGCCCGGCAAACACCTCCTGATCGGGATGTTGCTCGGCCGCCGTCAGGTACGCTTCCAGCCAGCCACGCTGGAACGTCAAATCGTTGTCCGAAAAAATCAGCAGGTCTCCCCGAGCCGCCGCCAGGCCGGCATTCCGCGAGGAATTGACCCCCGGGACCGGCTCCGGGACGATTCGCCAGGCGAAGGAGGCGCCGGCCAGCGTCCGCTCGATCCGGGGGATCGAGTCGTCGGTCGAGCCGTTATCGACGACGAGCAGCTCGAAGTCGCTGCGGCGCGCGGCAACCGAGTCCAGATCGCTGCGGAGCGACGCCAGGGCCCGCGACAGCCATTGGCCGCCGTCGCGGTTGATCAGGATGACGGATACTTGCATACTGTTGGAAAGCACGCCGCTGACAATAACCCCCCCGCGATTAAGCGGGATGTTCGTCGACAGTCAACGTGACGACGAGCGAGTCCGTCGTAAGTTCGTCGAAGTCGACACCACGATTGACAAAACAAGGTAGGTGGCGATAGATCATTCCCACCGCCGAATAATCGGCTATCGTTTCCACGACTGAGCGCGACACTCCCAAGTCCGCACGACTAAAAAGCTCTTTGAACCGCGCCATCGACCATCCATTGACATATTGAAACGTATTGCGCCTGCAGCCCAAATCCTCAATTCCGAATTGCGCAACGAACTGTTCTACATTATCAGCATCTAGCAGGAATTGCGGATAAGGAAAATAGACTGTGCGATACGCGTGCAAGCCAAATGGCGCGTTAAATAGCGGCCCGAACGACAGATAGATCACCCCTCCAGGGCGCACCACGCGAACGAGCTCCCTTAGAGCGGCCTCGGGGTCCTCAACGTGTTCGAACGTATTGTAGGAAAACACCAAGTCATATTCCGCCTCGTCACACGAAAGAGTGTTATCCCGGGCTTCGCAATGGCGAACGCCACTCTGCCGCACCTCCTCATCCCGCCAGTCTACGATGTCCGCTGTGTCGCAGTGCAGGCCCCTGCCCGTCAACTCCAGGGCAACATGACCGTCCCCCGCTCCAAACTCCAAGCATCGATGGACGGAAACTCCTCTTGTCACCTCCAGTAGCGAATCAGCCCGCCCCGTCGCCCGTGCGCGCTTCGCCTCGCGATCATATCTATACCCGTCGCGGCGCGGAAATTGCCCCTGCAATACTCTTGCCTGCTCCATGGAAATTGTCGCTGGACCGGCCGGCCCCATGCGTTTTAGCAGCGGGTTAAGAATTGTACGGTGGATCGCAGCGAATTTCGGTGAAAACAAGTGACGTGCGACCGAATATGGCATTCGACGCTCGCGGACGCAGCGTAAGGCGCGTCCGAGAACTCCTGTGCTTCCGCGTCCATCGCTGACTTGTGCAGCTTGCATTTGTTCCTGCGATCCTTCCGATGCGCCGATCACTCAGCCCTAACGCTAGGGTCACCAAACCAGCTGCGCGGGCGATCCTTAAGTGGCTTGGCCGGCACACCACCAACGATGGACCAAGGCGCGACGTCTCTCGTAACTACCGCACCCGCAGCTATGACGCTATGGTCACCAAGTTTCACGCCATCGAGAATTCGCACGCCAGAGGCAATCCAAACGTCCTCGCCAATTTCAATGCCAAGCTTGGAAAGTCCTTGCAGGAACACCGGTATATCGGGGCGGTCGAAATTATGATTTGCCGGTACGATTGCCGTATGTGCCGCGATCCTAGTTCCTGGCCCAATTGTGACGCCGCCGTGCCCATAGATAATTGTGTACGGGTTGACTGTAACATCGCTGGCGATATCGATTACGCCGCCGTACGTCGCAACGATGGCGCCAATGCCGATCGTACATCTATCACCGATTCGAATAGAGCCCGACGGTGAGCTGTCAAAGGAATCCCACATCTCAAGTGAAGTTGCAGCTATGGTAGCGCAGGCATTCACACTTATATTCCGCCCGAGTTCTATCCCTTCTACACCCAGGATCCGAGCGCTTGAATGAATGGAGACGTTACGGCGGTGTTGTCGGAACCGATATAGGCGGTCGCGCCAAATCGAGCGAAGACTGCGGGCGACGCCTAATAGAGATGACATTGGAAGTGTGAAGTGAAGGGACGTGGTCGGCCGCCAATGGTGTTACGCCGTGATTTCCCATTGAGACGGTGCGACGCAGTATCCGCGATGCGCGCCGCGCCCTTCTCCGAAAAGATTCCCATCGGTGACGGTAAAGTGCATCGCGGGGTCAACCCAGTCAATTTCGTGACCGTTTAACGCCATACTGCACTTAAGAGAATAGGTGCCGGGAGTAAGGGGGAACAAAGGCACCACGCAATTAATGGACGTCTTTTTTTCCGCAGAAATCGTTGGGCAGTCGTGGACCGGAGTAAGTAGACTTAGCACGCGTTGTCCAAGTTGGTTATCAATTCCAACGCCAAATATGGGGCGCACGAGTGGCGTCGGAGATTCGACGCCAATCCTAAGGTGAAACCTGCCCCCTACGGGAACGGTTGATGACTCATTTCCGTCGTCGTCAAGTATCACGGCCGAACGGAATACGGTGCTCGCACCGTTGCCGGGCCGGAACGTGTCGGTTTGATCGTTAGTCGGGCGCGAGACTGCATTGTGGTAGCGACGCGTTGCCATTTCAACGGTGCCGCTGTAGCTGATTCGGCCGCCAGACATTAGAACGGCATGGCCACAAAGCGCTTCCACAGCTGCCATGTTATGGCTTACGAATAAGACCGTCCTCCCGCACTTGCTGATCTCTTTGATGCGACCGAGGCACTTTGCTTGAAACGCAGCATCGCCAACGGCAAGAACCTCATCTACGAAAAGGACTTCGGTGTGCAAATGCGCGGCGACTGCGAACGCCAGCCGAACATACATGCCGCTGGAGTAACGCTTGACGGGTGTATCGAGAAATTCCTCGACCTCCGCGAAGGCCACAATTTCGTCGAACTTCCTGGCAATCTCCCGGCGGGGCATCCCCAGGATGCTGCCGTTCATGAAGATGTTTTCCCGCCCGGTCAGCTCGGGGTGAAAGCCAGTGCCGACTTCCAAGAGGCTCCCCACCCGGCCGCGAAGCTCGATCCGGCCGCTCGTCGGCTCGGTGATCCGGCTGAGAATCTTCAGCAGGGTCGATTTTCCCGCCCCGTTGCGGCCGATGATCCCGACCACTTCGCCAGGCTGGACCTCGAACGAAACGTCCTTCAGCGCCCAAAAGTCATTCGATTGCGGATTGCGGATTGCGGATTGCGGATTGGCGAAGCGGCGAAACGGCGCTTTCACGGCATTGGCGATCGACTCGCGCAGCGTCGTGTATCCCTGCTGGCGCTCTCCCAGTCGGTAGTGCTTCGATAGTCCGTCTACACGAATTGCCGGTTTCATGGTGCTCGCTTATCGCTGAAGTGCTGACCCCAGGAACAGGTAATCGTCGGCAAACCGCTCGCCGTCGTCCGGATTCCAGTACGCCATGTTGTGCAGGTGCGTCGTTTTGACCACTGGGGGCTCAGTCCATGGCTCGCCATGCGCGGCCGACCACTGGCGAATCGTTTCCGACACGATATGGGTGGACCGCTGGCAAGACATGTTTTCCAGCACCCACTCGCGCGGCTGCATCTGCCCCGAACGCTCCACCATTTCCTCGATCGCCCGCGGTAATGTCTCCTCGCTGGCAAAACACCCCGTCTGCTCGTTGACGTACGGGTAGCGGTAGCCGTAGTTGAACCCCTCCCGCACGATCGACGGCAGCCCGGCGAACATGCACTCGATGATCGCCCGGTTCACCCCTTCCTTCCGCGACCAAAGCACGTGGACCTTGGCCCGATTCACCATCTGGTTCACCTGCTCGTAAGGAACCCCTTCGTTTACCTCGAGCTGGTCGGCAATGCCGAAGTAGCGGGCCTGGTCGAGCACGGTTTCCTTTTTCCAGCCGACCGAATAGCCCAAGAGGAGCACGCTGGGCCGCTTCCCCTGCCGCCGCAGGCGCGACAGGGCCTCGAAGAACCGGTAGTGGCGTTTGTAGTCCCCCCAGCCGGCAACCATCACCAGGTCGAAGTCCTTGCTCGCGCCTGGCAGCGGGCGGAACCGGCGATGATCGACCCACCAATTGGTGCTCGTGGCGACGGGGATCAGATTTGCACCGATCGTGCGGAGGAATGCCGCATCGCGAGGCTCGTAGGCCTCGACGAACACGGGAAAGCCGTACTGAGTGAAGCACAAAATGTCCGGATCGCAGTAGCCGCTCCAGGACGCTTCCAGGAGCAAATGGTACCGCTCGGCAATCCGCGGCACGTCGAAATGCCGAGCAAAGATCGGGAATAGATGGTTGTAGTTGATCGCGATCAGCCCCTTTTCGCGACCGTTCGGGGATTTGATCACAATGGCCGCACCCTTCAGAATCCGCTGCGGTTCCTCAAAGAACCTGGCAGTCCCCGGCACTGGCTGGAGCGAGGCGACGTGCTCCTTCAGGAAGGCGTCCGCCTTCGTCGGTCGATCGGGCCCCACGCCGGTCAGGGCGCGCTCGGCGGCCCGGCAGGCCGGGGCGAACAGGTCGCTGCGGTGCAGCCGGAACAGCAGCCGGTAACCGGCTGCCGTCTTCCCGCCCAGCAGCAATGCTTGCGCGGCCAGGTAGCTGAGCAGTCCCACCGCCAGGCGGCAGAGACGCGAGTCGCTCGTGACCCATTCCTTCAGCCGCAATCGCAATAGGCTCTGCCAGACGCGCCAGCGCTGGCCGGCGGGCAGCGGACTGGCATCCACCGCCACGCGGCAGTCGCTAGCTTCCGCCGGCGCGGCCGCTTTCGGGGTGGTGGCAAGCTCAACGGTCGCCGGGAAATCAGGGGGCTCACGCCCCCCGCTCGCCTCCCCCTTGCCGGACACCTGGTTTACTGTACAATTAGACATAGTGTTCTTTAACATCTCGGTCGCCGTCTGCGCGGTCAACGTGGACCGCATCCAAGTCGAGCCCCCCCGAAAGAGGGAGTTGTTTGACAGAACCCCCCTTTTGCTGTCAATAAACCTCGGGGCAGGGGCTGGGGACGAGGGAGTGGTGTTCGTAGAACCCCCCTTTGGGGGCGCTATATAAATGTTTTTATTTAGAAACTATAAGCCCATTGCCAACAATGCCTTACGCCATTTTTAACGACCTCGACGCTGTCGCAAACGCGCTATATTCGGTCCCTGTCCCCTGTCCCCTGGCTCCTGGCCCCTGGCTCCTGTCCCCTGACTCCTGTCCCCTGACTCCTGTCCCCTGACTCCTGGCCCCTGACCCCTGTCATCAGGGGGCTCACGCCCCCCGCTCGCCGACCTCCGACATCAGGGGGCTCACGCCCCCCGCTCGCCGACCTCCGACATCAGGGGGCTCACGCCCCCCGCTCGCCGACCTCCGACATCAGGGGGCTCACGCCCCCCGCTCGCCATTCCTAGACGCCCCCCGCTCGCCATTGCCCCCTGAACCCTGAACCCTGAACCCTGAACCCTGAACCCTGCCCCCTAAATAATGTCCGCAAACGTCCGCTCCACCCGCCGGAAGTACAGGCAGCCCACGACGACCAGCAAGGCCGTCACCGCCAGCGAGACCGAGAGGGCGTACCAGTCCATCGGCCGCCCCAAAGTCACGCAGCGGAAGTTGTGGATCAGCCCGTACGCCGGGTTCAGCGGCAGCACCAGTTGCCATCGCGGCCCTGTCACCGACGCGTCCATGTACACCGTCGGCGTGGCGAACATCCACAGCTGCACCATCCACGGCACCACGTACCGGAAGTCGCGGTACGCCACCGTCAATGCCGACAGGAGCGCCCCGACGCCAAAAGCGGCGGCAGTCAGCCCCAGGGCGATCAGCGGCGCGAGCAGAATGGCGGCCGTCGGCGCCGTGCGGTACCAGGCCATCAGGACCACGAGCATGCTAAAGGCGATGGCGAAGTCCACCAGTGCCGCCCCGATGGCGCTAGCGGGGATGAACAGTCGCGGGAAGTAGACCTTGGTGATCAGGTTCTGGTTACCAACGACGCTCTGGCTGGCGTTGGTGACGGAGTTCTGGAAGAACATCCACGGCAGCAGGCCGGCAAAGGCGAATAGGGGGTAGGGAATGCCGTCGGTGGCGACTTCGGCCATGCGTCCGAAGAAGATGGAGAAGACGACCATTTGGGCGGTGGGCTGAAGGACGGCCCAGGCTGCGCCCAGGACCGTCTGCTTGTAGCGGACCTTGACGTCCCGCCAGACGAGGAAGTAGAGGAGCTCGCGGAACCGCCAGATCTCGCCGAAATCGACGATCTGCCAGCCAGGCCGGGCCTGAATCACCGTCAGCAGCGGCTCGTGGTGGGCGCTAGCGCCCCCTGCCGGAAGGGGCGCAGCGATCAGTGTTTCCTCCGCGGCAGTCGCCGGCAGTGACGGTTCCATTTCGAGCGTGGTTTCGGAGAGGCTCATGAAGTGGCGGCGGCGTAAGGAGGCGAGTCGGCGATTTGCGGAGTGGAACCGGCGGGAACCAGGCCGAGCGAGTAGAGCTTCAGCGTCCCCGCGCCGAGCACCATGATGTAATAGGGAATCTCCACGCGTTCGACCGAAACCGCAGCGGCGGAGACGAAGAACCCGGCGATGGAGGCAATGACCATGCGGGCGCAGTAGCGGATCCAGGGGTCGGCGACGGGCGTGGACTCGCGGGTGAGCTTGAGCAGGTTCCAGCAGCCCAGGAGGTAGAAGCCCAGCAGCGATGCGAGTCCGGGGATTCCCAGCTCAGCACCTGTCTGTGCCCACAGGTTGTGTCCTTCCTTGCCGTGCTTCCACCCGTAGCTGGATGCGATGTTCGGCCAGTTGTCCATGCCGCAGCCGAAGAGGGGGTTTTTCAGCATGACGTCGATGTTGTCGCGGGTCAGATCGAAGCGGCTTTGAGCGGAGGCGTCTCGCACTTCGGCGTCGGCGAACGAGGTGAAGAACTCCTCGCGGACTTCGGGTCCTGCCAGTCGCAAAACGACCACCACGGCCAGCACGAGCATGGCGAAGTGCACCGGCCGCTTGGGGATGAGCCAGAAGGCGACCGCGCCGGTGACGCACATGGCGAGCATGCCGCCCCGCGACATGCTGAACAAGACGACGTGGGCCATGAGGGCTGCGGCGACGAGGGCGGCGAGCTTTTGCCACCAGCGTTCGGCATGCAGGCCGAGGAAGCCGGCCAGGCCGAGCGAGGTGACCATGGTGATGGCGATGCTGTTGTTGTCGAGCCCGGCGAAACTCCAGAACATGGGATCGATGCCGCCGGCGTAGTAGAGTTGGTTGAACTCGAGGGCCAGGTAGCCTTGGGTGGCGACGAGGACCCAGGCGAGCTGCTTTAGCCTTTGGACGGAGTCGATGAGAGTGACGCCGGCAATGACGGGGAGGTAGACCTTCGACAAGGTGGTGAGCGAGAGCCAGGCTTCGTCTTTTGCGGGAGAAATGGCAGCGCCGAGTGTGATCCAGGCCCAGAAGAAGGCGAGGGCGGCGATCATCGATGCGGCGCGGCCGAACTTCCACGAGCCGCCGCCGTGGACCAGCCAGCCGATGAGGAAGGCGACCGCGACGATGCGGCTGTAGTTCCCCTGAGGCACCGACCAGAACCAGAGTGCCTCGGGCTTGAGGTTGGCGAAGGCGACGTAGATCAGGAAGCCGTAGTAGGGACTGATCAGGGAGACGACCGCCCCGCCGTAGGTCATCGCGTAGGTGAAGAGGAGTCCCTTCATGGGTGGTTACGCGACCCCCGCGAGCGCCGGCAGCGGCGAAGGGAGTGGCGGCAGGGGCTGTCCGATCAGGGAGCTGGCCACGGCCAGGTTGCTGTCCCAGCGGTGGGTGCGCTCCGCGAAGCGGCGGGCCGACTGGCCGATGTCGGCCGCGGTTGAGGAGGGGGCGAACAGTTGATCGATCGCGGTCAGCCACTCGCTCGCGGCCTGGGCGAGGAGCAAGTCGCGTCCCGGCTGGGCGAGCAGCCCCTCCAGGGCCTGCGGCGAGGCGACGACCGGCTTGCCCATCGCCATCGCTTCCAGCACCTTGTTCTGAATGCCGCGGGCGACGAGGAGGGGAGCGACGGAGAAGCGGGATTCGGCGATGTAGGGGCGGACGTCGGGGACTTCGCCGACAAGGCGGATGCCGGAGTGCGCGGCGAGTTGGCGGATGGCGGGGACGGGGTTCTTGCCGACGATGGCGAAGACCGCATCGGGCTTCTGCCGGCGGACGAGCGGCCAGACCTCTCGGCAGAACCAGACGAGGCTTTCGACGTTGGCCCGGTAGTCGAGGACGCCGACGAAGACGCACTGCTCGGGCCGCGGCATTTCCACGGGGAAGTCGGGGCGGAAGTAGTCGAGATCGACGCCGTTGGGCACGGCATGGGTCTTGTCGTTGGGGCACAGGCGGCGGAAGAGGTCGGCTTCGGCCTGACTGACGAGGGTCACGGCCTGGGCTCGATCGACGATGCGCCGCTCCAGCTTCCGCACGCGGCGGCCTTCAAGGGCGAAGAGCTGCCGCTTGAGGCCTCCGGCCTGGTCGGCATAGTCGAACCACTTTTGGCTATCGACATCGATCAGATCGACGATCAGCGGCACGTCTGCGAGTTCCGGCACAAAAGCATACGGCGCCATGCTCGAGCAGAAGGCGAACACGGCGTCAAAATCGTTACGGCCAGCCCAGGTGCGGACCTGGCGGCGCAGCTCGGGCGACTCGAACAGCCCCTCGGTAGCGGTCCGTCCGCTGGCCATGCTCCAGGCGGCACGCAGCCAGCGGGAACGCTTGCCCAGCGGGACGAGGGCCATATCCGCCGTCAGGTCACGCAGGACCGCCTGGCCGGCGTCATCCAGCGGCTCATCGAGCAGGGCGCCCAGATAGACCTGATACTCCTGGGCGAGGTGGTGCAGCAGGTGGTACGTCCGGATGCGATCCCCCCGGTTGGGAGGATACGGCGCTCGATGCGCGAGGAACAGGAGCTTCTTCTGGGGCGAGGTCACAGGGTGTCGTTAGCCGGCGAAAACGGTGTCGCGATCGGATTGTGTGGCGAGAGCGGTGATGGACGCAGCCGAAATGGCCTGCTCGGCAATCACGTCCTTCATGCGGCCGAACTTGAAGTGGCTCAGGAGCCGCTCCAGCTTCGCCTCGGTATGCCGCAGGTTGACGTAGTGCCGAAAGCGTCCCATTCGCGAGCCGGCGGCCAGTCGCGGCTGCTGGGGATCGACTTCCCAGGGATGGACGTAGAACATGAACGGCCGACGATGGCTCGCGTTGACCCGCCGCAAGAGCGAGTGCGTCAGAGAGTAGGGATACAAACGGAAGTACCCGCCGCCGCCGGCCGGCAGGGCGAAGTGCAGCCACTGGACGATTGTGGGAGGAAACTCGGTGATCGGCCCCGATGCGGTCGCCAACTCGTGCAAGTCGGCCCGGGCGCCGGGAATGCCGTAGCGATCGTGCCGCGTGGGGAAGACGCTGGAATCGACGCGGAACCCCTCTTCGACCAGGATCTCCAGAGCCCACAAGGAGCGGCGGGTGATGGAGAAGCTGGGAGCGCGGAAGACTTCGACGGGGGCTTGAACGATGTCTTCTAGAACCCTCTTGGACTCCCCCAAATCCTGTCGGAATTCTGCGGGCGTTTGCGTGTAAATGAGTCGGTGCCAGTAGCTATGCGAGCCGATCTCGTGTCCGGCGTCATGAATGGCCCGCACGAGTTGCGGATGCTTCCGCGCGACCCAGCCGAGGACGAAGAACGTTCCCTTGACCTCGTGGCGGCTCAGCAGCTCAAGCAATCGCTGCGTGCTGGCAACCACGCGGCTGGGATACTCGTCCCAGCGGGTGCGCGGCACGTGCCGCTCAAACGAGCTGACTTGGAAGTAGTCCTCGACATCGACGGAAAAAACGTTGGTGAGCATTCAAGCAGCGCGGGGCGACCGAAACGGGGAAGCGAAGTCGCTAGGACGCCTGAGCCACGCCGACCGTGGCGGGCTCTTCGTCATCGGCGGTGTCGGTGTTCGTGACACTCGTCGTGGCCGTCATTGCCTTTTCATCGGATGCTGTCGGCGCAGTGGGGGTGACGGCAAAATGCGGGTTCCCCAGTTCGATTTGAACGGTTCGCTCCAGCCGCATCAGCCGCATGGCCTTTCCCCCCCGCAGACCGAGCATTCGCAGGAGAGTGCAGCACAGGATCCTCAGGTCGAGCAGGAAACTTCCGGTCTCGATGTACTCGCGATCGAGTACGATCTTGCGACGCACGTCGTTTAGATCGCTATCGGCGGGGAGATTGATCTGGGCCAAACCGGTGACGCCGGGCAGCACGTGCAACCGATCGGCATAGCCGGGAATTTCGTCCGACAAGAGCCTGACGAATTCGGGCCGCTCCGGGCGCGGACCGATGAGCGACATCTCGCCGCGCAGCACATTGAATAGTTGCGGCAACTCGTCGAGGTGCAGCTTGCGGAGCCAGTACCCCAGGGGCGTGACGCGCGAGTCACCTTGCCTGGCCCATACGGCACCGGTGGCGTATTCGGCATCGATTCGCATGCTCCGCAACTTGAACATGACGTAGTGCACTCCGCCGCGGCCGACTCGCGCCTGGCGGTAGACGCCTGGGCCCTTCGATGTGAGGCGAAGCAGTGCGATCAAGATCCCCATCAAGGGCAAGCCGGGCAGCAGTAGCATCACCGCGATCCCGCGGTCGAGAATGCCCTTCCATCGGAAATAATTCGAAACGCACGTGCATTCATCCTGCTGCCCAATTGATTTCTGAACGCGTGCGGTCGATGGAGTCGGTGAGACGTCGCGCTCGACACAGCTTGTTGACATGACCAGTCCTTTATCAAAAGTGCCAGGCATTAGCAGGAAGATGAACCGGCAATTCGCGTCGGAATGACGACCCCACCGACGCGGGCGCAGATTGCCCCAGACAAGAGCCGCAGTGGGCCGCCGTCCCAATCGAAGCGGGCGGAGCGGAACTTCGGCAGCGACCTACCATGGAGAAACGAAGCGAGGCAGACGACGATCAAAATTCTGGAAGGGGCGATTTGTCAATAACGTCAGCCAGCCGTGGCTAGTTGGATGGGCGACGATAGAAAAGAATCGCCTAGGGAAGAAATGCGTGGAGTGGCCTTCTTCGGCGCACACTCCGTCCCCTTGGGGAGCGTTCCGAACACGTCCGGACGCTGCCACCTGGAGTTTTGGACTTCGGCCTCCCGACGGTCCCGGCGCAAACGTTAAGCGTCTAGCCTAGTAGAATTCCCCCCGCTGTCAAGCTTTCGGTAAGTCGCAATCTCTAAATGCTCGAAAGTCCCAGCAGCCGGGCACTCGTCCGGTCATTCCGCCATTCCGCCTCGGGCTACGAGGTGACGTGCGGTCATTTGCGGCCGCCAATCCCGGAACGAGGGCGTTCGCTTTACTGAGGATGAGGAGCTGCTTGGAGGCCGCGCCCCGCTGACCCGCTGGGCAACCACGCGAGCGGAAATCTAGGCTGACCGTCCTCGCGGCGAGTTATTCGTATGCTTTCGCCAAGCGATTGAAGGCTTCTGGCTTTACCCCGAATCGCAGTCCAAGGCAACGGTCCCCGAAAATCTGCAAACTTATCCACCCAAATGGCTTACGACTGCAGCTTAGGCCTGCAGAATCCCGACCGAAGTGAATCCGGCCTACCCGTAGCCAACTGATTTGCGTTGGAATGGAACCGACCCAATCGAGTTGCCGGGCTTTGGGCCTCCCGAGCCCGGCAACCAAGGCGCCATCTCCCACATTGCCCTCTTTCGTGCAAGCGATACCCTTTTCGCTGCGCTGCAAGGTGGATGATCATGCGGCTGCCGCCCCGCCAGCGCGTCTGTTTGAGATGCACCGGCGGCGGGAAGCCGCAGGCGCTGGCAGCACTCGACAGAATTGGCATTTTGAACTACCGTTGCAATTGGCCACTTGTCCTCTGAATTCTTCGTTCTCCGCTGTCTATGTGCGGCATTGCCGGTGCTCTCTGGTTGTCGGGCGAGCACCGCGTTGAGCCGGGCGTATTGGACCGAATGACCGATATGCTGCGGCATCGCGGTCCGGATGGCCGCGGCATTCATTATGAGACGTATGGAGACAGCGCAGGCGTTGGTTTGGGGCATCGCCGCCTGTCAATCATCGACCTGGAAGGGGGAAAGCAGCCGCTGTCCAACGAGGACGGCACGGTCTGGGTCACTTTCAACGGCGAGATTTACAACTACCGGGAAGTCCGCCAGGAGTTGATCGCCGCGGGGCACATCTTTCGGACCGATTCTGACACCGAGGTGATCGTCCACGGCTACGAGCAGTGGGGGGATGAGTGCCCGGCTCGCTTTCGCGGCATGTTTGCCCTTGCCGTGTGGGACGGGCGGAATCGCCGCATGCTCCTGGCTCGCGATCGGTTGGGAAAAAAGCCGCTCGTTTACCACCACAGCGAAGGACGACTGCTATTCGCCAGCGAGATCAAGTCGCTGCTCGCGGCGCCGAATGTGTCGCGCGAAATCGATCCGCAGGCCATTGATGCTTATTTGGCCTACGGATACGTACCGCATCCGCAGACGATCTTTCGCTCGATCCACAAACTGCCGCCGGCGCATTTTGCCGTTTTCGAAAACGGCCGCTTGAGAACCGCCTGCTACTGGCAGCCTGACTTCAATGCCGAGACTTCGCTATCGATTGACCAGATCCGCGGGCGGATTGGCGAGTTGCTGGATGATGCCGTCCGCTATCGACTGCGGAGCGACGTTCCGCTGGGCGCGTTTCTCTCCGGAGGCATTGACTCGACGGCCGTCGTGGGACTGATGTCGCGCCAAATGTCCCAGCCGGTCGAGACGTTTACGATCGGCTTCCCGGTCGACAAATACGACGAGGCGCCCTTTGCCCGCATCGCCGCCAACCACTTGAAGACGAATCATCACGAGCTCCGCGTGGAGCCGGCGTCAATCGAGATCCTGCCGACGCTGGCCTGGCATTTTGACGAGCCGTTTGCCGACAGCTCGGCAATTCCCACTTATTACGTTTCGCAAGCAACTCGCCAGCATGTGACGGTTGCCCTCACCGGGGATGGCGGCGACGAGCTGTTTGCCGGCTACATGCGGTACCGCACCATTGAGTCGCTCGGTGCGTGGGATGCCCTACCCGCCTTCGTGCGGGGCATCGTCGCCAACCGGCTGTGGGACTGGCTGCCGGCGGGCAGCCGCGAAAAGTCCACACTTCGCCGCGCTCGCTTTCGGATGGCGAGCCTGCGCGAGTCGCGCGCCGATCGCTATTCGCGCTGGGTGATGACCTACCAGCAAGAACAACGTCAGTCGCTGTACGAATCCAACTTTGCTGCACAGTTGAGCGGAGACGTTGCTGGCGACTTTGTCTCGCGCCGGATTGCAGAGAGCAGTCGCAGCTCGGCCGGCCGCCAGGCGATGAATGCCGACTTGCAAACGTATCTCCCCTGCGACTTGCTGGCCAAAGTCGATATCACTAGCATGGCCCATGGCCTGGAGTGCCGCTGTCCGTTCCTCGACGAGCGGCTGGTAGAATTCGCGGTTGCGATTCCCTTCCGCCACCTGGTGGAAGGGGGCGGTCCCAAGCCGCTGATCACTTCGACCCTTTCCGAATTCTTTCCCGATTCGCTGAAACAGCGGCCGAAAATGGGTTCGAAGTTCCCCTCGATCACTGGTTCCGGGGACCGCTCAGCGAACTGGCCGATGACTTTCTGCTCAGCGAAACCAGTCTCGCGCGGGGCTACTTTCGCCGCGAGTCGCTGGAGAACTTGTTGGCCGAGCACCGCTCGGGGGCGTGGAACCACGGCAACCGTCTGTGGTCGCTGATCTGCCTGGAAGCGTGGCATCGCACTTACATTGACCCGGTGGAAGCTCCCTCAGCGCCGCTATCCGAGTTAATTGCCGCTCCGGTTTCTGGCGGCAGCCGTTGAGCCGGCGTGCGATTACTTCCAGGTGCCGTACTTTTTGAAGACATAGTCTACGTTGCGCACGTTGGCGGACGGCTTCTGTCCAGCTTTGGCATACCCTTCGACGAGCGCGAAGTCGAAGACGGTCGTTTTCTTGCCGGCCACCGTGAGCCGGGCATAGTTGTTGCGCCCATAGACCTTGTCCACCGAGCGAACTTCACGGAACTGGGCCGTATCGTTCCCCCCTTGGCCGTAAACCTTGCTCTCCTCGAATTTATTGATCGTCAAGGAGTAGCCGCTACCGGTGAGCGTGCCGGTATTGCTGGTGATGGTAAAAAGGTCGTCGCCCACCGAGCCGTACAAATTGGCAATATCCGTGCCGCCGGCTGTCGAATGGGCGATCACTTCGTCGAAGCGATCGGCCCAGTTGTAGAACGTGCTTCCGCGCAGCAGTGCTGACGTCGGGCCGGCGTCGAAGTAATCGTTGCCGATGCTGTCGTAGAGCCTGGCGATGTCGTAACCACCGGCGGTCGAATAAGCGTACACCCTGTCAAACTGCTCGGCGTAGCTATAGAAGCCGGTCCCGCGGAGTGATCCCGACGCCGGGCCAGCGTCGAAGAAGTCATTGCCGCTGGAATCATAGAGCTTGGCGACGTCGAAGCCTCCCGCCGTCGCAAAGGCCCGCACTTCATCAAACCCGGCGGCCGTGTTGTTCATCCCGGCGCCGATGAACTGGGCCGATGACGGGCTGGCGGTGAGCGTATCATCGCCGGCCGTGTCGTAGAGCCAGACCTTGTCGAGCCCCGAACCGGCGTTGACGCTGATCGTCTCGAGCGAACTCCCTTGGAGTCGGTACGCCGCATTGGTCACGTCGAGCACACCCGGACGGAGCGTGACTGTGTCATCAAGACTTCCCAGCTCGACCTGGAGCGTGTCAGTTCCAGCATCGCCGCTGAAGGTTAGCTGACTTAGTTCAGCGGGTGCGAAGGAGTAAGTCACGCCGTTGACCGAAAGCTGGTGGCTTGCGCCGTGGACAAATCCAAACGTGTCAGCGGCCGGCGTGCCAAAGACGCTGATGTCGGTCCCCGCGATGCCGACCAGGTTGGTGACTCGCACATCGACGTCGGCATTTTTGCCGCTAAGCTTGACGTAGTACTTCGCGCCACCGGTGGCGTTGAAGTCCAAGCGCTCGGCATTGGACGCCGAGGTGCTGCTGCCGAGCGACTGCAGGTTGGCGTCGTAGATCGTCAGGTTGATATCACCGGCGGCATGATCGAAGAATGCCTCGACGGTTCCCTTGCCAGTGCGAGTGGCGTTGAAAGAGTACCATGTATCGGGACCTGTCAGGTTGAGGTTGCTGAAGTTCGAGAAGGCGATCGTACCCCAGTCGGTGATGCTGGGAGCTTCGGACGCGGTCGTAAAGGTGAAGTCGCCGGAGACTGAGAGGTTGCCCAGTGCATCGCGCGACTTGACGCGGTAGTGATAGGTCGTACCCCCACTCAGTCCGGTGAGACTTGCGAAATGGTTGGTGACCAGCACAGAGTCGAGCGCGGTCGTCGTGCCGTAATTCGTCGTCGTGCCGTACTCGACTTGGGTGTCTGCGACTTCATTCGTCGTCCACCCGATCGACGCTTCTGACTTGGTGATGCTCGAGACAGTGACGCCGCTAATGGCGGGTGCCGTCATGTCGGTGGTCCAACTATCGGCCGCATTGACCGATAGAGCATTGCCGGCGGCATCGGTAATTCCAGAGCCTGAGGCGACTAGCGTCAGGACGTAGTTGCCGCTGGTTCCAGTCACACTCGACAGGTTGAGCGTGTAGTTGGCCCCGCTGCCGCTGAGAGTGGCGCCCGACAGCGAAACGGATGAGCCACTCCTTGTTAGCGTGAAGTCGGCCAGGTCGACCCCGGTGACCACTTCGCTGAAGGTGATCGCCACATCGTCCACAGAGGCGTTCCTTGGGTCAGGGCTGATATCGATGATGTCGGCGGCGGGAGCTGTGGTGTCGACAGTGGCTGCCGTTGTGAATGTGAAATCTCCCGAGGTGGCCAGGTTGCCGGCGGCATCGCGGGACTTGACGCGGTAGTGGTAAGTCGTGTCGGGATTTAGGCCGCTGAGGACCTGGGAGTGGCTGGTGACCAGCGACGTGTTGAGCGTGGTGCTGCTGCCGTAGGACGTCGTCGTGCCGTACTCCACCTGCGTGTCTGATGCCTCGTCGGTCGTCCAGGTGATCGTCGCGCCGCCGGTGGACACGCTGGAACTGGCGATGCTGGAGAGGACAGGCGCTTGAGTATCGCTCGAGCCGGAGCCTGGAAGTTGAAATGCATGAACAAGGGGCAAACCCCAGGCGTCGGCGTGCTGCTGAGACACATAGAGGCGGCCGCTTGCTGCGTCGTAGGCGGCGCCGCCGATGTAGATGCCGCCGCCGTCGTAGGGGAGGTTTAGCTCCCAAATGTCGTAGGGCTGCACTTCCCACGGCTGCTTCGTCCCGGCCTTGACCGCGGCCAGGTCGTGAGCGCTGTAGGCCCAGACTTGATAGCGGTAGGGATAGGCGTG
>DATKDU010000054.1:0-17922 GCA_035512595.1 Pirellulaceae bacterium | reverse complement strand
GGAAAGGGCGCATGGGCATGAACGCCGCTGGGTGCTCTACGACTTCGATGCCGACCAGCTGGCGACGACCAACACCTACGGCTCATACCAAGACGCCGCCGATGACGCCGACTTGCTCAATAACGTCATCGTCGTCCGGCTGGCGATTGGCATCCCCACTACCGACGACGATGAACCCACTGATGACGGCGAGCCCGCAGAGTGACCGAATCGATCACTGTCGCGAGCCGGGCCTGTCAAGGTGGCGCTCACGCACGTTGGTGCCATATCGCGCGTCGGTGTGTCGGACCGACGCGCGCCGCATAGGTCGTCGCAATACCTTAATCAGCAAGTCGAAAAAGCTGTCTGACTGGGTGTGCCGGGATTCGACATCCGCTAGCGCCGCGGTGGAGCGCTTGGACTGCTGTGGGCATCGCGCTTCACCGACGGCGGATCCACATCAACGGACATGAGACTCCTTCATTCAAGGGGAGTTCAATCGTCGTTCAGAATCGTGCCGAGGCCGCGGTTCTTGGTGAACAGGCCATTGCTGCTGAGCCCGTACAGGTCCAGGTAGAACGTCTCGTTGGCCTCCTTTTTGCTGTCGCCGCCGATGACTTCGATCGTGATGGTCTTGGTCATCTCGCCGGGGTTGAACGTCAGCGTGCCGGACCTGGCCTTGCAGATTCACAAGGGCGAACGCGCTAGGCAACGACGGGGATGGCGAGATTCTTCTCCCATGCTTCGACCTCGCCGACCAGCCGATCATGCAGCGCTGGCGCGTGCAGCTCGGCCTGCTTGTACTGGTCAACGAGTTTAACGTCGTCCGCGGGCGAGAGGAGCTGCTCGGCCATCTGAAACAGGACGTTGTTCTCCTTCCAGATGTGCTGGCGGAGGAGGGACGCGTATTGGGCGGCTGCGTCCGCGAATCGTCCGTTGTTTTGCGGCCGTTCGTCGAGTGCGGCCTCCATCTCGGCAACCAGCCGCCGCCCATGCTCGTGCTCGTAGAGCATCACGCCAACGGGACCTCCTTCCTTCGGCAATCCTCGGCTGACGAGAAGCGGGAAGAGGGCCTCTTCCTCCTTGTAATGGTGGCAGCCGTCGGCGAACTGGCGCAAAAAGCCGATCGACCAGCGGGCAAAGTCGGCGGGAATGGCTTCGCCGCGACGGCCGGCGGCAGCGACCGATTCCAACATGGTCAGCACGCGCTCGATCACCGCGTGCTCGTCCATCAAGATCGTGGTGGCTTGCATGTCTGCCTCCTCTCAGTTTTAGGTGGTGACCAGCGACGCGGCAGCCAAAGGCGTATCTGGCGATGGAACAAGGGGAACGAATGCTGGGGCCTCGCTGGCGACGGTGATTGCCATGGCGGGTGCAATGATCCCCTCCCGCACAACGGATGCCATATAGCCGCAGCGGCCGACGATGACCTCCTTCAGCCGCGGGTCGATGGCGTCGAGGACGTAGCAGGGCTTGCGCGGCTGCTCGAGCTTCAGGATCGCCCCGCCGATCAAGAGGAGCGTCCCCGGCGTCAACTGCTGCACCTTCAGCCCGACGACGGTCAGGTTTTCCCCCGCAGCACCGGGAGTAAGTGGAAATCCCTCGGCCACGAGCTGCTGCAGGATCTCGCTGTCCCAAACGCTCACCGCCCGATCGGGACGGATGTGCTTGGCGTGATTGCGCCCGTCGCCGACGAGGCCGTCGCGCGATGCCCAAGCCGAACTTTGCGGAAGCTTGGGAATGCCGCCGGGCGAAACGCTGACGGCCACGACGCGTGGGGCGGAGCGATGGTTTGCCAACATACTGGTTCCTTCCTAGCGGATCGCCAGCTCGCATCCCGAGCACTCATCGAGCGTTTCGATCGGGCTGGGCTCGGCCGATTGATGAGGGGACTCGATGCCCGCCATGGCGCGCTCGGCCGCGACGAGCGCAGCAAGGAAACCGGCGACCGCTTCGTAAAAGCCCCCGGGGTCCTGGCGCGCCAGCACCCGGGCCAGCGCGGTGAACCACCATACGACGTGCTCTTTCAGAAACTGCTTGATGGCCGATTGGCACACCTCGTCCCGCAACCGAGCGTCAGGCGAGGCGCTCTGATGGGCCTGCCGCTGCAGCTCGAGCAACTGCGACAGGAATTCACACTCCAGCGCCACGTGATCGGGCCTATCGGGATGGCTCGTCGCCGTCTGTAGACCGAAGGCGTGATAGAAACCGGCAATATCCGCCAGCATGTTCGAGCGCTGGAAGGCGAACTTGCTGGGGACGTATTCCGTTTCGTAGGGCGGGCACTTGCTCCCGCCGAGCAGCCCGAAGTTGGCTTCATAGAGGTCGTTCAGTTCGGCGGCCGTGCGCGGGAGCCGCGCCAGCATCATCGCCGGATCGAGTCGAGCCAGCGGCAGCTCGCCGAGCCCCAGCGGCCCTGCGACTGCTGCGTCCTCGTCCCGGATGACCTCGGCCGCCTGGGCCACAAGCGCCTGCGTCTGGGGGTCGGAGAGCGAATTCCAACTACCGGTCCGCGGATCGGCCAGCGCGAGTGCGGCGAAGCGGTAGCAGGCACGGCGGGCCAGCAGCAGGGCGGGGTCTTGGATCGTGGCGGCAGTTGGCATGGCGAATCCTTGTGACCTTCTCACAGCGAGTTGACGTGCTGCTCTGCGGGGCGCTCAAAGGTCGGCTCTTCCACCGTCACGCGCACGACCTCTTCGTTGAGCTTGTTGAAGCCCCGGATCGTGTCGTTGAAGATCTCCTGGACCTTGGTGGTGCCGTCGGGCATCGTGACGTTCACCTCGGCGACTTTCGGTCCCTCGTCGATCTCGAAGCGGAAGATGATCTGCTGGCTGGCGCGGAACAGTTGCAGCACGGCCAGCAGTTCGCGGTCGGGGCAACTGTACTGCTCGATCGCGTGATCCACGCCAGGGCCAAACATCTGCACCAGATAACCACGCGGCACCCAGCGCGGGGGAATATAAAAGCCGTTGGGCTCCGTCCCGAATTGGGGATAGAGAGGCAGGGCCACCTGCCGCTCGCGGATCAGGTAATACAGCGGATTCTGCGGATCGGTCGCCCACTGGCCGTCTTCGTCGATCTTGACGAGCCCTTGCAGGCGGATCTTGCCGACGCAGGCGGTCATGCACCGCGTTTCGGCCGGCGCACCCGTAGGGCTCAGCAGCGGGTCCTTTCCTTCGATCCGCGGATAACAGCCAATGCACTTCTCGCTGGTGCCCGTCGTCGGCCGATACATCACCTTCTTGTACGGGCACCCTTCGACGCATTTGCGATAGCCGCGGCAGCGGCTCTGATCGACCAGCACGATACCGTCTTCAGGCCGCTTGTAAATCGCGTTTCGCGGGCATGAGGCCAGGCAGCCGGGGTACGTGCAGTGATTGCAGATCCGCGCCAGGTGGAAGAACCAGACTTTGTGCTCAGGGAGCGTGGCGGAACCGCCATACTGGCTGTCCTTCTGGAACATATCGCCGGTCGGCGTGTCCTCGTAAATGTTGGGATGCCGCCACTCGTCATCGGTCGGCAGATAGCCGAGCGCTTTCTGCGCCCCATCGGGGCCGATGTTCTTCTCCGCCGCTTCGAAAATCGTCTTCCCCTGGAATGTGCCATACGGCTTGTCCTCCGGCTCCTTTTCAGCCGTATTCCAGACCTGCCCGCCGGGATTGGCCGCTTCGAGCATTTCAAGCAGCTTGGCGTCCCAGTGCTGGGGATAGCCGCCGTACGGCTTCGACTCGACGTTGTTCCACCACATCAGCTCCTGCCCCTTGGAAAAGGTCCAGGTGCTCTTGCAGGCCATCGTGCAGGTCTGGCAGCCGATGCAGCGGTTGGGGTTGAACACGAAGGCAAACTGCCACTGGGGGTGCCGCTCCTCGTGCGGATAGTCCATCGGGCGTCCAAGTTGCCAATTGTTCACACTAGGCATGATGATCCCTTTCCAGCGACGTGGCAGCTTCGATTTGCAAGAGGTCCCGCGGTACCCCGCTCAAGGCTGCGACAGGCGGAGCTTCGCGAACGACGGTGCGGAACACGCCGCATCGCGACAGGATTCCGCTCAGCCTTTGGCGTAAAGCCTCCTCCCCGTACCGCAGCCACAACCCGTGCAGCCCGACGTAGAACGGCTGGCGGCAGAGATTCATCAACTCCTCCAGGCCAAAGCCCATGCGGGCGTAATCCTCGACCAGCATTTGCAGCATGATTTGCGGGTCGCCGTCGACCTCGACCGCATGCAGGTTCAGCGGGTCTTCGGGCTCAATGCCGCGGGTCGCCGGATGAATTTTGGGCACCGCATTCGACAGGTCAGGCAGCATGGTTAACCCTCCACGCGAACGAACTGGCCAGTGAGGTATTGAAGATTCGCCGGGGACACCGACACTGGTGCATACGCACTTTCAGCCGGCTTCCATTTCCCTTGGCCGCCGATGCCGCCCTCTTCCGCCTTGGTGATGCGGACGAGCGTTTCTTTCGGCACCGTGTTAATCGCGTGGTTGTCCACGTCGGCCCCGAACACGAAGGCCATGCCGCCGGTCTTCTTGTGGAACAGCGTGTCGGTCTGGTGGATCGGCATCATCCAGTTTCGGGTGATGCTCTGATGCGAGCCGTAGCGATAGCTCGCCTGATAGCCGGTCTCGGCCGCCAAAGCCCGGCCGTCCGCCCGCGTCTCATGGGCTTTGACGGAACGCTCCGTAGCGATCCACCCCGTGTGCTTGAGGATCGTGAAGTTGTAGGGCAGTCCCGGATGGAACACGACGCGGACCATGCAGCGGAAGGCCTTCTTCCGCGGACCGTCGTCGTCCTTCCAGCCGATGTACGGCCGGTCGATCTCGTTGGCATCGACCCAGACGTAGTCCCCTTCATTGAGACCCATGTCCTTGCCCGCCTGCGGATTGACGTGAATCTGCCGGTCGGCAACCCCGGGGGCCCGCTTGTCGGTGCGGTGCGGATCGCCAAAACTGTCGCTCCAGATCCAGTGCCAATCCACGGTAGACCACGACGAGTGCGTCGAGTGGCGGCTCTTGGGGGTCGTGCAGAAGAACCGATATCCCTGAGCCCACAGCGGGTTGACGGTTTCCTTGACCTCCGCCCACGTCATTTTCAAGTTGCGGACCTCGCGCAGCGCCGGATCGAGCGTATCTCGGGCAATGCCGTAGTCGGCCGGGCGGATGAAGGGGCTGCTGGAAACAATGACGTTGGGGAGATACGGCGTGGCCTCGACCCCTTCGCGATGGACGATCAGGTTCTCGCCGTACTCGATCGCCTCGGGCAGATCGCAGTAGGAGGAGAGCCGGCCGCTGTCGGTGTAGAATGGGATCGAGTCGTGAATCTGCTCGTAGAAGGGGACGCGCGGGTAGGTGCGAAAGAGCATCAGCGCCGCACCGGGTTCGCCGCCGTACTCGCCGGCAATCATCCGATCGACATTGTACGGTCCGTCCTTGCCGCGGGTCGTGGTCGAGTTGTCGAACACGCGCTGGATGTAGACCTTGGCCTTCTTCTCGGTGACGAACTTGAAGTAGTCGGCAAATCGCTGGTCGCCCAGCCGCCTGGCCCAGGCGCGAGCCACGCCGGCAAACACGGCCGCATCGTCGATCGAATCGTGAACCGGCTTGATTCCCCCTTTCCAGACCTGAAGGAACGGATTGGAGCACGAGCCGCCGCACTCGTAGTCTTCGAACTCGACCCACGAATTCACCGGCACGACGATATCGGAATATTCGGCCGAGCCGGTCCACTCGATCTGCTGGTCGATGATGAGATCCATCTTCGGCAGCACATTGACGATCAGGTTGTAGACCCACTTGGACTGGTTGATGAAGTTGGCGTTGTTGTACCAAAGGCATTTCGTGGGGGTCGGCACGTGCGTCTTGCCTGTGAACGTCCTTTTGCCGCCGTTGGGCAGGTCCACCGTCTGCGTTCGTTCGCCGCAGGCCCAGTAGGAGGGATCTTCGCCGTCGCTGGTGTGGCGCAGCTCGTGATGCGTGATCCGCGCCTGCTCATCGAGCACAGGTGCGAACGGATCTTCCGCGACGTAGCTGGCGGCGCCGGGGCCGCTCCACGGCGAGGCCTGAAACAGGGCCCCCTTGTAATTGCCGGCCCAGGTGAAGCCCCCCGCTCCATGCTTGCCGATGTTGCCGGTGAGCATCAGCGGGAGGTACGACGCCCGGTTGTGCAGCGTCGCGTGAAAGTAGTGGTTGATCCCTTCGCCGATGTGGATCGCTACCGGATGCCCCACCTCGGTCGTCTTCCAGATGTCCTCCGCCAAGCGGCGGATGAGGTCGGCCGGCGCGCCAGAGATTTCTGCTGCGGTTTCCGGGTCGTAGTCGCGCAAATGCCGCTTGTACATCTCCAGGACGGTCATCACTTCGACGGTCTCGCCGCTTGCCAGCTTGATTTGGAAGACCCCTTCCAGCGCAGCGGGTACCGTAAGCTTCTCGCCGACCTCGTCGCGCGAAAGGAACGCCACCTGCTTGCGTTCTTCGTCCCACACGCAGAAGTCGCCGATCCGCTGGCGCTGCTCGTCGGTCAGCCCCTGAATCTTGTACGACGGCCCCGCAGAGATGTCCTTCGGGCGGTAGTCGGCATTCACGTCCTGCGGACGCAGCCTTGCCAGCGTGTCGGTCCGCACCAGCAGCGGAAAATCGGTAAACCGGCGGCAGAAGTTGGGTTTGTACCACTTGTTGTCGATCAGGATTTTCGTGACCGCCAAGAGCACCGCTGTGTCGGAGAGCCCCGGCCGGACCGCCAGCCAATAGTCGGACTTCGTGCTGGGGCAGTTGTACTCGGGGGCGATATCCACCAGCTTGCCGCCGCGCTCCATCACCTCGTTGAGCCAGTGCGACTCCGGCATTTTGTTCTCGATCAGGTTCTTGCCGATCTGGATGACCAGCTTCGAGAACCGCAGATCGTTCATGTCCATGTCGGACGTTTGCAGGCCGTGGACGAACGGATGTCCCGGCGCCTGATCGCCGCGCCAGGTGTACTCGTTCCAGTCGCGGGCGCCGCGCGCCTTCTCGGGAGGGACGCCGCGCACATGATGGTCCACGAGGCCGAGCAGGTTGGCCAGGCGGTAGATGCCGAATTTTCCTACCAGGCCGTGAATGGGGAGGTTAGAGCCGACCTTGATCGTGCGCGTGCCGGCCCCCTCAACCTGATCGATCATCAGTGGTTCGTACCCGTCTTTTTGCAGGCGTGCTACGCCTTCCGCCCCGCTGTACGTACGGGCGACCGCGGTCATTCCGTCCGCCAGGTACTCAAACACCTCGTCCCAGCTCACGCGCACGAAGCTGTCGTTGCCCCGGTCGTCGAACTTGTACTGCGTCCGCAACTCGGGTTTGTCGGAGAGGGACGGGAAGCCGGCATCGGCCCACTCTTTCCATCCCTTCCTGACAACAGGACCCTTGAGGCGATACGGCCCGTACACGCGGCGCTGCATCGTGTACCCCTTTGGGCAGCCGCGCGGGTTCCAGGCTTTCGTTGCCGTGTTGCCGTACAAGTCGCCGCACCGCTCGTGGTCGTAGTTCTGCTCGCTGCGGACCATGACACCGTTGCGGACGAATGCTCGCAGGCGGCACATGTGGGTATCGTTGGGACCGCACACCCAGGTAAAGGTGCTGTCGTAACCGTATTGGTCGAGGTAGATCTTTTCCCAATCGCGGTTGGGGTAGCTCCCGAGCGGGTTTTCGATGCTGACCGGCTCGAAGGCCCACGCCTGCGGACCGGCGGCAAGCAGGCTCGCTCCACCGGCCAGGCACGTCTTGAGGAAGTTGCGACGCGAGACGGACATCGGCGATTCCTTTGGATTAGCGTGGCGCTTCCAGAACGAGGTCTTGCCAGATCGAGACTTGCTTTTGCCCGTTGCGATCGCGGTGGGCTCCGTCCCAAACCGCAAAGGCAACGGACGCAGTCTGACCGGGGGCCAGACGGATCCCGTTTTCCGCCGCACCGGCGTCGAGGGTACGCCGCAAGAGGACAGTCCATCGCCCCTTGCTGTACCTGGCCGAGGCGACGACCAATTGGCTTTTCACGAAACGGAAGGTGGTCGATCCGGGACCGGCAGCCGACAGCGAGCTTCCTCCCGTCGGATACGGTGCTGAACGAACGACCTGATTCCCCGCAGCCTTAGCGGGGAGCGAAACATCTGGTTGCTGGGAGGTCTTGGTCCCTTGGCGGGCGAATTCGGCCGTTTCCACCGACGCTTCGCTGAACGGATACTGGTCAACGACGATCCGCGGATTCACCTCCTCGAGATCGCCCCCCTTTTGCCCGCGGTCGGCGTCCCACATCCACAGGTCCACCGGCGTACTGGTCCCGCCCATTCCCAGAAAAAGCTCGTCGCCGCCGGCTACAAGCTCCATCGCCGCCGCGTCCTTGAAGGCTTCGGTCTTCCCGGCGTGCGTGTCGGCCGTCGAGTCTTCCCACTCCAGCCGCAGGGCGATGTCCCGGCCGTCATGCACCGCCTGGACTTTCAGCGAAAAGATCGCGTCGTCCCGCCACCAGAGCGGCATTAGCCGGATTTCGACCGGCGCAGCGGCCTGCCAGGCGGTGGGGTCGGAATCGGCTGGCAATGCCGCGACTTTCTTGGCCACGATCTTTTCACGCTTGAGAATCGACCGCTCGCGTGTTTCTTCGGTCGAAAGCGAACGGAGGAAATGAATCATGTCCGCCGTTTGTTCGGGGGTCAGGTTCTTCGAGGCCGGCATCGGCGTCCCCGGCATGCCGTAGTAGATGCGGCGGTAGAGGGAGGCCAGGTCGTCCCCCCCCTTGTAAATGCCGCGAGTCAGGTCGCGGGGCCGGGTGGCGAAGCCTTCGTCGTCGATCATTTTCGCCGCGCCGTCCCCCTTCCCTTCGTTGCCGTGGCAGGAGTGGCAGCTTTGCTTGACGTACAGCTCCTTGCCGCGGGAGACGGCGGCGGCGTCACCCTTCGGCAGCTCGGGGACCTCGGCAATTTCTTCCGGCGTCGTCTGCCGCTGGACGAATTCCTTGATCTCCTCTTGCACGTCGTCGGCCTTGATCTCCTCGTCGGTGAGCTGCTCCTGGTCCTTGAGGTTAGCGATATAGCGGTCCGCCGCCCCTTCGCGGTAGAGCCGGACGACTTCATCCAGGATCAGATCGCGGTCCTTCTGGGGCAGATGGCCCCAGGAGGGCATTGACGAGCCGGGCATGCCGCGAAGCATGACGGCATTCAGGTCTTCTCGCGTCGGCGCCCCCTTGATCGTGCTGACCAGGCGGAATTTTCCGCGGCGGAAATCGCGCGGCTTGGGGTACAGGAAGAGCGTCGCGACCCCTTTGCCGTCACCCGCAGTGCCGTGACAGCCGGCACAGTGCACCGCGTACAGTTTCTGTCCGGCGGTGAGGTTCGTGCCTGAGTTGGCGGTCGGAGCGGGGTCCTGGCCGAACGCGACGCTGGTCAAGCCGAGACCAGTAAGTGCGATCGCGGTGCAAAGTCTTGCTGACTGTCTCAGGCCCCCGTGTCTCAGGCCCCCGTGTCTCAGGCCCCCGTGCGCCGACTGCCGCAACATGATGACCTCCCTGACGAAGTGGAAACCCAAACGAGTCAATGGGTTTCCCCCCGAGCAAGAATCGGACCACGTTGTCCATTTTTTCACAATGTCGGCAGATGCCGGTGTGCCCTACCCGCGAGAAAGAGTTGCCGGGCTGAAACTGTGCTCTACTGACACACTTGGCGCGCGCTGACGACCGGCAGAGCGCGCCGGCAGGAGTCAGAGCGTGTGAATCAATCGGCGGAAATGCAAAATGATCAATGCAAAATGCAAATTGCAAAAGTCAGCGAGCCAGTTTCATCGGCACATTTTGACTTTTGCATTTTGCACTGGACATTTTGCATTGTTTGGTAGTCCCCGCTGCCGTTTGTTTCACATGCTCTCAGGAGTCAAATCTGCTGACACCTGATTGCTGCCTGCTTCCTTCCTCCAGCCCCCAGCCGACCGGCGGCACGGGGACGCTGCGCTGCGAACAGAAGCGGAGCACCCGATCGCGGAGCTCGCTCACGAAGGAGTGTTCTTCGTCGGCGGCCAGACGGGCAAACACCCGGGTGGCGCAGGAATAGCCTGCCCCAGTGACGCGCCATTCAAGTCCGTCGGCGGCCAGACATTCCTCCAGTCCGTCGATAATGGTCGTGGCAATCAACCGCCGCTCGACCTCCGCCGCCCCCATAACTTCTCGGGCGTAACCGATAAGCAAGTCCACGAGTTCGCCGTACTCCGCGGTGAACTTCTCATCGAGCTCCAGGGCCAACAGATCGCTCCCCACCAGCAGATTCTCCAGCCGCTCGAGAAACAGCGGCACCAGCTCGCCGGCGATGACGTGGCCATGTTGGGGTGCGATGATCTCGACGGCCGGCGTCAGTGCGCGAATCTGCCGGACTGCATAGCGCAGCACTTCCCGCGTCGGCATATAAATCTGATGAAAGTGGGCGATGCCTGCCCAGTCGGCTTCTTCTGCGAACAAATGGACGCGGCCAAGCAGATTGAGCCCGCCGAACAAGTCCCCACTGAACAGGATTCTTGCCTCCGGGTCATAGAAGGCCATGGCCCCGCGGAAGTGGCAAAACGGCGTGGGGACAGGCTGCCAGACAATGCCCCCTGCGAGGGAAAGCACGCGGCTGCCCAGGGCCGGGGCAAAGTTGAGCTGCCCGGGGCGAACGCGCAGGTGCTGGACAAGCCGCCACGTATCGGCCGTCACCATTACCGTCGCCGCCGGATTGCGTTCGCAGAGGGCTGGCAGGTTCCCCGTAACGTCGGGATCCTGGTGATTGACGGTGATGTAGTCGAGCCCGCCGTTGCCAGTCAGCGTCGCCAGGTTCGACTCGATGACCGCCGAGTCGAATTGGGACCCAGGATCGATGCAGATGCTGGTCCCCTGCCTGGCGCCGGCAAACTGTCGCAGATAGGTGTTGCACTGCAGCAGCGAGGACGGATTGCGATAACCGATCATCCAGCATCGCTCAGCAACCTCCAGCGGCTGCGCGGCCAGGGGACGATCCTGCGGGGACGGGGACGCGGAAGTCATCGGTCGAACTCCTCACAAGTGCTTTCAGGCCGCGGGTATTTTGGCATGCATATCGCCCGCAGGCAAAGGGCGCGCCGGGTCAATGGCATCGTCCATTCCGGCGGTTCGCGCCGAAAAATGAACGGCATCATGCGGCGGAGGTATGCCAGCACGCCTTGTGGTTCTGGTTGGCAGCGGCCTCCGGCAGTCCGGCCACGACCACATCAGGGTGAAGGCCATCCGTGGGGTTGATAAACGCAATCGGGCTCCTCGGTCAGTGGATTGCCCGTCACGGCGTAGGCGCGGGCTCGGCTGCCGCCGCAGAGCTTGCGGAATTCGCACGCACGGCATTTTCCCTCCAGCCGATCCGGGTCCCGCAGCGACTGAAAGAGCGGCGATTTCTGGTAGACCTCGACGACGTGATCGTGCGGAAACACGCCGGCGGGAATCGGCAAAAAGCCGCTGGGGTAGATCGTGCCGTCGTGCGCGATGAACAAAATCCCTTTGCCATCGTTGGTGTGCAGGGACGCATACCCCTTCCGCGGCGTGGGCTGCGGCCGGTTCTGATCGTCCCCTTTCTGCTGCGCCACGAAGCGGCGGTAGTGCGGCGCTTCGGTGGTCTTGATCGGAAACGAGCGGCGCTTGGCCTGGTGCCACAATTGGGCAAAGGCCTCTTCGACCTGCTGACCGCTCAGCCGGGGCATCGCGGCGGCACGCCCCACCGGCACCAGGAAAAACACCGACCAGAGGGTGATCCGCAATCCGTCGAGCAGCGCCGCAAACTCCTCGATTCGCTGCCAGTTGTTCGGGGTGAGGGTCGTGTTGACCTGCACTGGCAAGCCGAGGCTCTGCGCATCGTGAATGATTTCCAGCGTACGCGCGAAGCTTCCCGCAACGCCGCGGAACCGATCGTGGCTGTCGGCATCCGGAGCGTCGAGGCTCACCGCCAATCGCGACAAGCCGGCACGCCACAAGCGGGCCAGGGCCTCCCGCGTCACCAGCGGCGTGGCGGAGGGGGTTACCGCGACCTGCATCTCCAGGTTGGTCGCGTGATGAACCAGATCCGGCAAATCGGGCCGCTTGAACGGGTCGCCCCCCGTAAGGACCAGCAGCGGTGGCTGCGGAAAATCGGTAAGTTGCTCGATCAACCTCCGCGAGTGGGCGCTCGATAACTCGTTGTCCGCCGGCGCCGCTTGCGCACAGGCGCGGCAGTGCAGGCAGGCCAGGTCGCAGGCGCGGGTCAATTCGTAGAATGCCAGGAGCGGGCTGCTGGCAAAATCTCGGCCCGGACCGCGCTGGCCCCGGACGGCAAGGTGCATGGGAGGCATCGGTGGGCTCCCGATCGCGGAAACAGCTTGACACCTATTAAGTCTACCCGTTATAAATAAGACAACAAGATCGATTTATCTGATTTTGTTCCCGTTCCTGTCTTCAGCCCGGCTACCTTCCCTCGACGGAGAGTGCGACATGAATACGCAAATCGTCACCATCGATGCGTTGGACTTGATTCAGGAGGACCATCTGGCCTTGCACCAGCGGATCCGGGTCGTGCGGGAGAAACTACACGCCCAAGACGTCGATCCGCGGTCCCTGTGGAGCGAGCTGAGGGCGCTGGAATTGGAGCTGGCGGAACATTTTCGCCACGAAGAAGCGGAGGGGTTTTTCGACTCCCTCCTTGACTCCGCTCCGCATTTCGCCGAGCCGATTGCCGCGCTCAAACGGCAGCATGAGCGGTTCGTCGCGAAGATCGTCGCGATGAAGGATCGCTGCAACGTCACCCCCCCCTTCGACTGCGAGCAGCTTGCCGAATTGAGCCGCCTCTACCAGTCCTTCCTGGCCGAGTTCGAGGGTCACGAGCACGCCGAGCTAAAGCTCGTTCAGGAAACGGTCAACCGGGACCTGGGATCGGCCGACTGAGCGGGGCACGACAACCGCTAGATTCGTCGGCTCGCCTTTCCAAAACGGCTGGTT
Source organism: Pirellulaceae bacterium (assembly GCA_035512595.1). GTDB lineage: Bacteria > Planctomycetota > Planctomycetia > Pirellulales > Pirellulaceae > DATKDU01. The sequence continues at coordinate 4,974 of DATKDU010000054.1, read as the reverse complement.
CGAATCGGCGACCAGCCTGCTGGTGGCCATGGGAGCTGGGAGCTATTTGAAAAGCATCAGCAGCATCACAAACGGAGTCTTGGCCACGATGCTATTCGGCAGCCCCGCTGCCATGTGAACCCACGTGCCAGCCGTTGCTGAGAGGGGCTCGCCGCCGAGCGTACACGGGCTCTTTCGGGACAAAGCGCGGGAGTGGATCCTGCGGGGAACCAAGGTGCTGACCGATTCCGTGCGAGTCACACACGGTTCGCGGGCCAAGAGCGTTCTGATCGCCAAGAAGTGGGGCCGGCCTCTGGTTTGCAATGGCCGCGTGACAATTGCCAAGGAGATTGAGCTGGGGGCCGGAATGCTACGCGAGGCGACTGAGCGCACTGGGAAGCCGTCGGGGACGGCACGAGCTCCGCGACGCTCCTGGCACACGCGATCTTCGATCTTCGCGGAGGGGGTGAGTAACATTGCCGCCGGCGCCCGGTGCATCAGGAAGAGGTTGAAGCCAACACCGGTCTTGAAACTGACCGCAGACGGCGGCAAGCAGAATAGCATCACGATTCGGTTTCAACCTCTGGTTCAGCCCCTATGTTCACGACGGCCTGCTGCCGCACACTCTCGTTAGTGCCGTTCGCAGCCATCCCAGCTTTCGTGCGGGAGCGGGTTCCACGGAGGCAGTGCTTGTGGCCTGGGCATCCCGAGTCGCCCGATGGCCGGTGACCTTGTCGATCCACACCTTGTAATAAACCAAGATGAAAGGCTCGGACGGGTTGTGGTGCGTGCGGGCTGCCCAAGCTGTCGAGGCGGGCTCCCACCACATTGCCTTGGCCTGGAGAACCTGGTAGGCCAGGAGCGTTTCGTCCCCGCGCCCCGCCAAGTGGGCCTCGGCGCTTGAACCCTGCGATGAATCAGCGCGAAGAGGTGACCTTACGCCGTTGCCCCCTTGGGGCTCGGGCAACTCCTCGTAACGGCCGAGGACGATGACGCTCACCCATTGGTCGTCGCTCTCAACCTCATCCACCTCGACGCAGACCAAAGGGTTTGTCCGCATCCACTCGACCTTTTGTCCAGGGGTCGTGAAGCCGTAGAGGCAGGCCTTCTCGCCGGGCGGCGCGTGGTAGGCGAGGTAAACGGGGACGACGTACGGCTGATTCTCAAAAGCGCACGCCAGCCTGGCTAGTCGCGTTACGGCCAGCACCTGGAGGCACTCCGCCCTCGTCATCTCCTGGATTACCACGACTAATCTCCAGCCGGCCTGTAAATACTACGGTGGGATTCGGCTCCACCTCATCAACTATGGCCGAACCACGGTGGTCGTTGAAGCACGGTGGTCGTTGCAGCAGATTCCGTGCCGCCTTATAGCCGCTTTGAACGGGTATCCGGTCAACACCAAGCGCGAAGCTGTGCAAGGCATCGCCGCCTACCCGATTGGCGTCTAACTCGGCATTTCGGGCGATGGACCAGGCACGGCGCGCCAAGATCGCACACTGCTTGTGCATGCCGGGCGATTTCGCTCGCTCGCGCTTCTTCAAATCGCGGAAATGCTGGCAATCCCCCCAAAGTGTTGCAGTTGTTCACTTCGGCACGATTGATGCATCTGTGGTTTCCGGAGAGTCTACGGCGAGACCGATCGCCCATGTTTTCGGCGCGTCGATTGGCGCTTAGACCATGGTGTCTGACGGGGCGACGGTAACCGCGGACGGGTTTGGCGATTGGCCAATTGGCCTACCCCTAATAGAAGGAGAACTACCATGTTACAGCTAGCCATCGCTTGCCTAATCATTGCTTTGATCGCTGCTGTCCTGGGCTTCGGAGGGATTGCAGGCTCCTTTGTGGGAGTGGCGAAAATCCTCTTCGTCGTCTTCCTGATTCTGGCCGTGCTCTCGTTCCTGGGAGGCGGACTCAGAAGGGGGACCTACTGAGGGTTCGGGGCGGGATGTGACGTTTGAAAGCCAAGGGGGAGTGCCTCTCGCCCGGAGTGGATCTTGCGGGTGAAACGGCGTTCCCCCGTTTTTTTTGAAAGGGTATGAGATGAAGCGTTTCCTAGCATCCGCTCTGATTGCCGCACTGGGCGTATTTACCATCGGCTGCGAAAACCAGCAGGGTACGACAGAGAACAAGACCGAAACGAAGACATCGCAGACCAAGGATGGCGTGACGACGGGCGAGACGTCGACCAAGGTCGAAACGACGACCACGACCACTCCGCGTTCTCCAGACGAGGGTGGTGGCACGACGATCAAGAAGACCACGGAGACGACCACCGAGACAGCCAAGTAGTTTATGCGTGACTGGTTAACAGTCCGGGCAGCGTGCTTCACGCGGAACAAGAAAAGGGATGACCTGAAAAACTCAACTATGTAAAGGAGCCGCCGTATGAACGTACGTCATTTCTGCCAGGGGTGTCTGGTCGCCGGAATGGCAACTCTGGGCACCAACCTTGGTTTGCACGAGACCATCGCCGCCCAACCGGGTCAGGCTAGTGTCGAGAATGGGGTGGAAGTACTCACGCGCGGGCCGGTGCATGAAGCATTTGCCGAAACGATCTCTTTTGATCCCCAGCCGGGCGTCATCGTGGAAAAGCCTGCGCCAGAGGCTATCGAAGAACTGCCCCCCGAGCAGAAACCGGAAGGGGCCAACGTGGACTGGATTCCCGGTTACTGGGCCTGGGATGACGAACGGAACGACTTTTTGTGGGTCAGCGGCATCTGGCGCTCGCTGCCGCCGGGTCGCCAATGGGTGCCGGGCTATTGGGCCACATCGGGCCGGGGCGCGCAGTGGATCTCCGGCTACTGGGCCGATGCTAAGTTGAGCGAGGTGGAATACCTGCCCGAGCCGCCGGCGACGGTCGAGGAAGGTCCCAATATTGCCGCCCCTTCCGCGGACCACATCTGGTCCCCCGGCTGTTGGGTCTGGCATCAAACGCGCTATGCTTGGCGGCCCGGCTACTGGGTGACGGCACAGCCGAACTGGGTTTGGATCCCGGCTCACTACGTTTGGTCCCCACGCGGCTACGTGTTTGTCGATAGCTACTACGATTACTCGGTCGCCCGGCGCGGCGTGCTGTTCGCACCGGTCTATTTCAGTTCGAACATCTACTCGCGGCGCGGGTTCTCCTACTCGCCCCTGACGGTGATCAATCCGTCCGTGTTCAGCAGCCATCTCTTCCTGCGGCCGAGCTATGGCCACTATTACTTCGGCGACTACTACGGCTCCAGCTACGCTTCCATCGGGTTTTCCCCTTGGTTTTCGTTCTACTCCAGCCGCTACGGATACGATCCTTTTTACGCTCACCAGCACTGGCACCACCGAAGCGACCGCGGGTGGGATCGCCGCGTGCAGGCGGATTTCGCCCACCGGCGCGAACATGAAGAGGCGCGGCCGCCGCGAACCTGGACGGCTCAGCGCGACCGCAGCAAAGCGGGCGCGAAGGACGACGACCAGAGCGTCCTCGTTGCCACTTCGCTCGAAGAACTAGCCAAGAGCAAGGAAGCGCCCCTTCGACTTCAGCCGGTAGCCAAGGAAGAGCGGCAGCAAATCTCGCAGCGGGGACAGGAATTTCGCAAGTCCCGCATCGAGCGGCAAAAGCTGGAGGCCGCTGCGGCTGGTCCATCAACCGACGCGCCGGCGAAGACCATCCAGCCGGTCAAGGTGAAACTTCCCCGAACGCCGATTGTCGCTCAGCCGGTCGATCGACTCGGCAAGGACGACGCTCCGCCGAAAGCCATCGAGGCTCCCCAGCCAGATGTCAAGGTCGAGCCCAAGCCGAGAAAGGCCCGCGGCGATGCCGAGCCGCCACGTGCTCCCAAGGCACCCAAGGCGGAACCACGCCCCGAGCGCCCCAAGGCCGAGCCGAAGGCGCCCAAGGCCGAGCCACGACCCGAGCGCCCGAAGACAGAGCCCAGACCAGAACGCCCGAAGGCCGAGCCGAAGGGAAAACCCGATCGTGAACCGACGGACGCACCCAAAGGCGGTTCCGACGATCGGCCGAAGGGTGGATCGAAGGGATCGCCCCCAGGGGGTGGGAAGAACAAACCCTAGAATTAGTGGTTTCAGTGCGGGCAATCCAGACGGAGTTGGGTCATGAAGAGGTTGCTTGCGGTGCTGGCGTACTTGTGCTCCTCGTCGTCGGCCTGGGCTTCTACAGGGGCTGGTTTTCCCTGTCGAATCCCGAAGCCGACCAGGGGAGCAACAAGGTCAATATCCACCTGACGGTGGGTCCGGAGCAAGTGAAAGCGGATGCCAAGGCAGTGCAGGAAAAGGCCACGGAGCTTACCGGCCACGCCACGGAAGGAGCCAGCAAGCTTGGCGATATGTCAAAAGACGGCAAGTGAAGTGGCGTGATAAACAGAGCTGGCGAGTGGCTGAGTTACCTTCGCCGCGGGAATGATCGGTGATTCTTCATGAAAGGACAGGACTATGATTAACCAACAAACATTTCAGGGGAATTGGGACGAGGCCAAAGACAAGCTGCGTGCCAGGTGGGACTCGCTCACGGATGACGACCTTTTCGCGGGGAATGTGGATCAGTTAGTTGACGCAATCCAGCGAAGAACGGGCGAGGCCAGAGAAGTCATCGAACAGTTTTTCGAGCAGCTCTCTGCGGGGGGTGCCGCAGCATTTAAGCGGGCTGGAGAGACGGCTCGGGCCGGCGCCCAGCATGCGGCCGCTTCCGTCCAGAAAGCGTCCCAAACAGCCGCCGCAGCGGTGCGTGAAGGGTATGCCGACGTCGAGGATCTGGTGCGCGCGCGCCCCGCCGAATCGCTGGCGGTTGTTTTCGGTGTCGGCGTCATTACTGGCGTGGTCGTGAGCCTGCTGTTGCCGCGGCGGTAAGGGCAAACGGGACAACGGTGGAGAAGATGATCCACAATTCGCCCACAACGACAGCCATCCGGCAGCGCATGGAAGAGGTGCGCTGCGATTTGGACGAAGACGTCCAGGAGATCGTCGAGGAGGCCCGCGACATGGGCCAGTGGCGCTACTACG
>DATKDU010000053.1:0-3607 GCA_035512595.1 Pirellulaceae bacterium | reverse complement strand
CGCGCTGCCGTCGGATTGCTCTTGATCCTATTTGGTCTCGACGTCGGAGAGGTTCTCGCTCGGGACACAGCCCCTTGGTCACATACGCCGATGCGGCCGATGCCGGTCGCTCGCTTCAAGCCGCTGGCGGAAGGCCCCAAGTGGTTTGTCGATGCGGCTCGCGGCGATGACACGGCCGATGGATCGAAGGAGACGCCGTGGAAGACGCTCGCCTATGCCTTGCGGCAACTCAAACCCGGCGACACGCTCTATCTCCGCGGCGGAACCTACTACGAAAAGGTTTCGCTGACGAATTCCGGCACCGAGGAAGCGCCGATCACGATCGGGTCGTATCCGGGGGAGCTGGCGATCATCGACGGCGGACTGCGCGAGTTCGCCGAGAGCGCCGAGACAAGCTGGCAGCCGCTGGATGACGGCGCAGAGGGGGAATACGTCTCGACGAAGACCTACTTCCAGGCCGATGACCGCCGAGTGCCGACGCAATTTTTGCCCGGCTCCTGGGAGCCGATGTGGGGGATCGAAAACGAGCGGCCGCTGGCGCTGGGAAACTTTCTGAATTCGATGGTGCCGCTGCACAGTTACCGCCTGCTCGTCGATCTGCGGTCGGATAATGAGCTGTGGATCGGCGGCAAGAAGGAGATGCGTGACACAGGCATCTACTGCGGCCCTGGTTTGTGGTTCAACCGCGAAACCGGCCGCATTCACATCCGGCTGGCCCACCATCGGCTCGCCGGCCTTGGCGACCATGCGTACCGGGGCGAAACCGACCCGCGGAAGCTCAAGCTGTCAATTGCCGTCGGCTTCGGCGACGACGTCCTGCGAATCAGCGGCATTTCGCACGTGAAGCTCGAGGACCTGGTCCTCCGCGGCGCGACCGGCAGCCCGCTGATTCACGTTTACGGCGCGCAGCACGTCGAGCTCGATCACGTCACCGCCTTCGGCGGCTTTCCCGGCCTGCTCGTCAACGCCTCGCAGAACCTGCGCGTCACCAACTGCGCCTTCCGCGGGCTGGCCGCGCCCTGGACCTCGCGGGCCCACATGAAGTACCGCGGCACTGCCACGTACCAAATCGTCTTTCGCGACAACCAGCCGGCGAACGAAAACATCGAGCTGGCCAATTGTGAATTCACCGACGACCACGACTTCGCCTTCCTGCGGCACGTGAAGAACCTCCAGTTCCATCACAACTTCGTGGACAACTTCAACGACGACGGCCTGGAATGCGGCCCCAAGCTTCGCGACCACACGCTGTTCATCTATCAGAACCGGATCGGCCGCTGCCTGATCCCCTTCACGCAGCACGAGATCAACAAGGATGAGTCGCCCCTGGATCACGATCCGGGCAGCGGCGCGTTTATCTACCGCAACGTCATCGACCTCCGCGGCGGCACGTACAAAGGCCCGCCGGCAATGCCCGATCCCAGCGGCGAATTCCTCCGCGGCGAAGGGCACGTCGTCAGCGATCACGGCGGGCCGATCTGGGCCGTGATGCACGTCTATCACAACACGCTTTTGCGCGACACGCCCGTGTTCCGCGACTATTTTCTGTTCGGCTTCGGCGCGGCGGGGCTGCGGAACACCGAGCGGAACGTGTTCAACAACATTTTCGTGCAGACCGACCGCATCCCGGGCGTCGGCTTCGCCGGCATTGAGAAAGCGGGCAATGTCCGCGAAGGGGGGAACCTTTTGTGGGGACTGGCCGAAGGGCCCAAACTGGCCGGCGATCACTTCGCCAAGTTCCGCGCCGGCAAGCTGTTTCCCGCCAGCAAGGAGCACTACGAAGCCGGCTGGACGACGCACGACCACGTCGCCGATCCTAAGTTCGTGAAGTTCACCGCCGACCGCTCGTCATCCGACGATCTGCGTTTGTCGAAAGACAGCCCGGCCATCGACGCCGGCCTGGCCGTCCCTGAGTCGTGGCCCGATCCGCTCCGCAACACCGACTCCGGCAAGCCGGACATTGGCGCGCTGCCGCTGGGGAGCGAACCCTGGGGCGTCGGCATGGACGGGCGGGTGAACCTCTTCGGTGGCGAAGGCGACAAGTAATGGCTAAGTATCGAGTGTTTCTGATTGGCGGCGAAGATGATGAGTCTGGCGTGCTAACGACCCGCGAGGACAAGGAGCACTGCTGTATCGCATTTGAGTTTCGTGGACGATCAATTCACGCTGAGGCGGATGATTACTTCGAGGCGCTCTGCCAAATCAGACTGCTACTGGAAAAGGAGCGCTTGATTCCGTTTTGCTATGGTGCGAGTCTCAATGTGTATCCCTCCGGCATGGCGCGCGATATGGGCCTTGGCCTGAAGGCATACAGACTGACCATTGGCAGGGACGCACGGACGGACGACCTTGTCGAAATTCTTACCGAAGGTCCAGATGTGATCCCGGCATTCGTCAGCCGACAGCGAGACTTTTTCGATGAGTGGATCAGGACGCCCAAGTGCTAACACGTCAGCACCGGCTTCGATCCGAAGACACCACGCTTCGTTTTTCACAGAGGCGCGGAGCCACTGAGGCACAGAGCGAGAAACAGCTTGCTGTTCTGTTCCTCAGTGCCTTTGAGCCTCTGTGTCCAAATCCACGGTGGCATGCATCCCACTGGTCTTGGAGCGATTGATAAGGACTGCTGATCCGCCGCCTGGATCGCGAACTACCCGTCGAGCCCTGCCAACTTCCCCGTGCTGTCCCCCAGCGTATCGGTCGGGGCGCCCATCCGCTCGAGCATCGAAAGATAGAGGTTGGTCAGCGGCGTTTTGCGCGGATATCGGATGTGGCGTCCGGGCTGGATGGTGCCGCCGCCGCGCCCCAGGAGAATGATCGGCAGGTCGTGGTGCGCGTGCGAGTTGCCATCGGCAATGCCGCTGCCGTACATGACCATGCAGTTATCCAGAAGCGAGCCTTCCCCCTCGCGGACGTTCTTCAGCCGATCGACGAAGTAGGCGAACTGCTGCATGTGGTACAGGTTGATCTTGGCGATCTTGGCCTGCTTGTCTTCGTTGTTGCCGTGGTGCGACAGGTCGTGATGGCCGTCGCGAACGTCGATTACCGGGTAGCTGCGGTTGCTGGAGTCGTTCGTGTACATGAACGTCAGAACTCGAGTGCTATCCGTCTGTAGCGCCAGCGTCATCAAGTCGAACATCAGCCGCAGGTGCTCGGCAAACTCGCGCGGGGCCCCCAGCGGCCGCGGAAAATCGGGCGCGCCGTCTTCTCTCTCGTCCAGCTTGTCGCCGCCGGTGATCCGCCGCTCGACCTCGCGGATCGAGTACAGATATTCGTCCAGCTTCCGCGCATCGGAGGAGCCGAGCCGTTTGGCAATGCCGCGGGCATCTTCCAGGGCAAAGTCGATGACGCTCTTGCGCCGCTGATCGCGCTGGTACTTCGCTTTTCCCTCTTCCCCTTCGTCGCCGCTTCCAAACAGCCGATCGAAGACGGCCCGCGGATTGACTTCCTTGGGCACCGGCGTCTGGGGCGTGCGCCAGGAGATGTTCGATGTGTACGAGCAGGAATAGCCCGAGTCGCAATTGCCGCTGGAAGCGCTCGGCTCGCAGCCCAACTCCAGCGACGGGAACCGCGTCGCCTGGCCGATCTTCTCGGCCGCGACCTGATC
>DATKDU010000052.1:0-3566 GCA_035512595.1 Pirellulaceae bacterium | reverse complement strand
CTGCTGCGCCAACTCAGGCTGAGCCTGCCGACAAGGTTCGAACTCCATCGCAAATGTAGTGTAGACTCGGTCACTGCCTGAACTGATTCTGAAAGACTTAGCCCTTCTCTGACTGCCTTCGTGACGAACTTGGGCTAGCCCGGCGACTTCCTGCGGAAGTCATTGCAGGCAAGGAACGGGTGCATGTATTATCCTGGCTGCCGCAGACGGCGGCAGCTAAGACCGGCCGAGCAATGGAGCTATCAAAGCCCGGTAGCTAGCATGGTTCCGAGTCTCGTGCTCAATACAGTGGTGACGCAGGAGGGCTTGCTGCAGGAGCTCGCCGCGATCCCGTTTAGGAGAGTGCCCGTTTTTGCGCGACCCGGGCCGTCGTCTGCCGGCAGAAGGAGACTACGATGGCGAGAAAGCGCAGAACTAAAAAGGGGGCCAAGGCCAACAGCGCGATGTTGCCAGTGATGCGGCCGGATGCGGCCGGGATCGATATCGGGGCGACGGAGATTTTTGTGCCGTGCCCGCGGATCGAGCCGCGGAAAGCGTGCGTTGCTTCCCGACGTTCACGCAAGACCTGTACGCGTTGGCCGCTTGGCTGGAGCAGTGCGGGATCAAGACAGTGGCGATGGAATCCACCGGCGTGTACTGGATTCCGCTATTCCAGGTCTTGGAAGACCGCGGGTTGGAGGTATGCCTGGTGAACGCGCGCCACGTGAAGAATGTGCCCGGGCGCCGCACCGACGTATCCGATTGTCAGTGGTTGCAGTTCTTGCACTCGGTGGGGTTACTGCGGGCCTCGTATCGGCCGGAGCAGGAGGTCTGCGCAGTGCGGTCGCTGTTGCGGCATCGGGAGAGCTTGGTGCGGATGGCGGCGACCCACGTCCATCACATGCAAAAAGCGCTGGATCAGATGAATCTGCAACTGCATCACGTGATCAGCGACATCACCGGCCAGACCGGACTGGCCATCGTCGACGCGATCCTGGCTGGGGAGCGTGATCCGTTTGTGTTGGCCAGACTGCGCAATGACCGCATCAAGGCCAGCGAAGAGGTCATCGCCAAATCGCTGGTGGGCGACTACCGGCCCGAGCACATCTTCACGTTGCGGCAATCCCTGGGCGTCTATCGCAGCTACCAGAAGCTCATCGAGGAATGCGATCGCGAGATTCGCTGCTTCCTGGAGGACTTCAAACCGCCCCGCCAGCCAGACGCCTCGGCGAGCGGCCGCCAGAAAGGCCAGAGCAAGAAATCCACCGCGGAGGAGGGCTTGGGGGCAGAACTGAAGCGCGTGTTTGGAATCGACCTGACCAAGATCCCCGGCATCCGCGTCGGCATCGCCCAGACTATGTTCGGAGAGATCGGCCCCGACTTCACGAAGTTTTGCCGACGAGTGGTTCGACGACGAAGATACCCCTGATCAGGAATCAGAATAACGGGATTCGCGAGTTCGGTTCTCGCGGGGCAAAAGAGACGCCAAGGGCGTCCCCAGCGCGTTCGCAGCGCTTGGGGCCTAGAAACCCCCCGATCCCGCTTCAGGAATGCGGCCAGACTCTATTCGCGACTGAAAGGCTGCAAGAGTGGGGGCAGCCGCAGGATCGCCTCAGCATACTTGCCGGAGTAGTGCTCGCCGGAGCCGTGGACTGCGCGTGAGTTACAGTCGTGAGCAAAACAGGCGAACAGCTTTGCTCTGCAGGTTCTGTTGTCTTCCGCTAGCTTTCGATCCGGGCAAGCCTATCAATCGCTGCTGCTGGAGATTCACAGCTCGCCCTTTTTGTATTGCTCTACCAGGTAGTCGGACGCCCTCCAGGCGATAGCCAGCATGGTCAGCGTCGGATTCTGGCACCCGGAACTGGGCCAGCAGGCGCCATCGACCACGAAGAGGTTCTTCACGTCGTGCGCCTGACTATAAGCGTTCAGGACATTCGTTTTCGGGTCATGCCCCATGCGTGCTGTGCCCGTTTCGTGGGCGACCCCGCCCGGCGTGCTCAACGACGCGTGCGCTGCAGTGATCTCGACTTTGGCCGTGTGCATCAGCTCCGTCATGCTCTGGTAGGCGTGCTTGGCCATCTTGTGGTCGTTGTCGGTGCGCTTGTAGTGGATGTGCAGCGCCGGAATGCCCCAAGCATCCACAAGATTCTTGTCGATTTCGATATAGCTGTCATAGACCGGCAAGGCCTCGCCCCGCGCATATACGTTCACCATTGCCGGGTGCAGCGCCTTGATCCTGCGCTTGTAACCGGCGCCGAACCCGTCGATGCTCGTGGCGTGGCCGGGAAACGAGCTTGCGCCGCCTTTGACCATGATGGCGTAGCCGCGGACGAAATCCGGATTCGGCTTGTCGATGTTTTGGAAGCGCGGGATGTAGGAGCCGTTTGCTTTGCCGTCTTCATTGAGAATCTTCCCGCCCACCAGGTCCGGCAGCGCGCCCTCGATGTTCCCCACGCTGATGTGATCCGTCAGATAGTGGCCGAGGACGCCGCTCGAATTGGCCAGCCCGTTGGGATAGCGCGGCGATGTCGAGTTCAGCATGATGCGCGTCGACTCGAGAGTGGAGCCGGCCAGCACCACGACCTTTGCTAACACCTCGCGGTAGTCCTTGGTAAGCCGGTCGTGATACCCGACACCCTTAGGGCGCCCTTCCTCATCGATCAACACGTGACGGACGACCGAATCAGTTTGTAAAGTCAGGTTGCCCGTCGCCAGCGCATCGGGCAACGTCACCGCCACTGTGGAGAAGAAGGCGCCGATGTCGCAACCCGTGCCGCAACTGCCGCAATAGTGGCAGGCGGGCCGGCCGCGGTGCGCGCGGCTCAATTGCGCCGTGCGTAACGCCGTCAGATGCCAGCCCATCTTCGTTGCCGCCTTCTTCATCAGGTGTTCGAAGCAGTTGAAGGCGAATGGCGGAAGAAACTTGCCGTCAGGAATCTGTGGCAGGCCTTCCTTCATGCCCTGCACCCCGATGTACTCCTCGACTTTGTCGTAATAGGGCTCCAGGTCGTGGTACGTAAACGGCCAGTCGACGCCCTGACCGTCGATCGAATGGCCCTTGAAGTCGTACTCCGCCATCCGCAACGATTGCCGGCCCCAGTGGAGCGTTCGTCCGCCGAGGATGCGAGAGTACGACCAATTCCAGGGGTTATCAATGGGAAACGAGTAAGGATGCTTGTCGCGCTCAGCGTAATAACCGACAAAAGGCGTTCGCTCCGAAGCAGCCGGACGACCTACCTGCCGCGCCTTGGACGGGCTGCCCGGGCCGCGAAACGGAAATTCGTACGGCATTGCATGGGTGAGAAAGGCAGCGCTGCTGATCGACGGCCCGCTTTCGAGAAGCAGCGTCTGCATCCCACGTTCGGCCAACACCTTGGCTGCCATCCCGCCGGTCGCGCCGGTCCCCACAATTAATGCATCGTAAATTTTTGTCGCCATGGCTGAGTGTTAGGCTCCAATCAGGTTAGTCGCTGCTTCCATGGTGGCCGGGATGGGGGCATCCTGCCCATTCCGCCAGCGGTTGTTTGCCCTTGTACTCCAGCTCCTGGTGGATGCCGATCTTCGATGTGTAGTATCCGAAGACGGTC
>DATKDU010000051.1:0-20071 GCA_035512595.1 Pirellulaceae bacterium | reverse complement strand
GGGACTCTTCGTGCTGCGAATCAGGTTCGTCGATACGTGCGTGTAGATCGCCGTGGTGCGCGGACTGGCGTGACCGAGGAGTTCCTGGATCACCCGCAAGTCTGTCCCAGCTTCCAACAAGTGGGTCGCGAAGCTGTGGCGAAACGTATGGGGAGTGACCTCCTTCACCAGCCCGGCTTCCTGCTGGGCCTCCCGGCAAGCGCGCTGCAAGGTGCTGGCCGTCACGTGCCGCCGGCCGCGAGGTCCTGGAAAGAGGTAATCCTTGGGACGCGCCGCCCACCAATAGCGCCGCAGCATGTCCAGCAGCAAGGGTGAGAGGAGCGTGTAGCGATCCTTGTTCCGCTTCCCTTGCACGACGCGGATCACCATCCGTTGGCTGTCGATGTCTTGCACCCGCAGGCGTACGGCCTCCGAGATCCTCAATCCGGCGGCATAGGCCGTCATCAAGATCGTGCGGTGCTTGAAGGAGTGAATTGCAGCGAAGAAGCGATGCACTTCCTCAAAGCTGAGCACGACCGGCAGGCGGCGCTCCGGACGCGGCGCCCGGATATCTTGCACGACGTCGCCTTGGGACAACACCCAGCGGTACAGAAACCGCAGCGCGGCCAGGGCCTGCTTGTACGTCCCCCAGGCGACCTTACGTTCGTGGACCAGGTACAGGAGATAGGTCCGTACGTCCTCAGCGCCAAGTTGTTCGGGACTCTTGTGAAAGTGGTTCGCGAAACGCGCCACGCAATCGATGTATACCCTGACGGTCTTGGGGGATAGTCCCCGCAACTCCAAGGCCTCGATCATCCGCTTGCGCAAGGGGGTCATAGAACTTCTCCAGTGAGGGAACGAAACGGAACACAGTCCGCCATCGTGATTCCCGGAGAAGGAAAACGCCCGCAACTTCTTGCCCAACCTGCCCCAAGGAATGCCCCGCGTCTTGCTGTCAGCAACGACGGCTGCGGCTCAAGAAGTCGGCTGGCCACGCGCTTCGTACCTCCTGCCCACCGCGAAGCGGTTTAGTCCAACAGTGATGACCAGCCCAAGGGTTGACTACTTTTTAGGCACCCCGCAAGGCGGAGTTTTTCCAAGCGGTGTCACTACCCAAAACGAGAAGGTGCACTTGTTCCCAGGGTCCTCCCTGGGGAACACAATAACGCGAGGCTCCAGCGTCGCCGGCGCGGGAAGAGACACGGCGACGTCGGCGGCGCACCGAGGCAGAGCCTCGGGGAAGTGCATTCCCAGGCAGAGCCTGGGAACGAGAATGCCTTACCGCGAGCCCTTGCGAAAACTATCGAACTGGTCGCGGTAGGTCTTGGGAGCCGAGGTGCGGCCGCCGCTGTCGCGCAGGTCGCGAGCGTTGTCGCTTTCCTTGCCGCCGGCCCGCTTGCGGTTCTTGGCGGGGGTCAGGCCGAGGCTCCGCAGCGATTCGTCCAGCTCGTGCGAGGCGTTTGGATCTTCGGCGGCCGCCTTTTGAATGGCCTCCCAGCGGCGGAGGAATTCCTGCATCTCTTCCTTCGTCCAGCCGAGGCGGTCGAGCAGCTCGGGATCGGGATCGTGCTCCTGATCCTTGAGATATTCGAGGGCCAGCTCCGTCTGCTTCTTGGCATACTCGAGATTGGCGTCGTCGCTGTCGGCCACTTCGCCCGTTCCCTGCTGGCCGGGGGGACGCTCGCCGGGAGTGCCGCCGCCGACGGGAATGTTCCCGCCTCCTGACGAGTCCTGCCCTTCCGAGCCGTCGGCCTTGTCCTGCTTCGACTTGGCATCCGGGGATTTTGGTTTGCCGCCGGCCGCGCTGCCTTCGCCTTCCTTGCCGCTGCTGCCGTCTCCCTTCTCGCTCCCCTTCGCGCCGGTCTTGCCGTCGGCCTTCTTTTGGTTGCCCCCTTTGGCGCCGGTCTCGCCTTTGCCCTTTTCTTTGGCTGCGCCGGCCCCTTCGTCGCCGGGGCTGTTCGATCCGGCCGCATCATTGCCGGCTTGTTTGCTGGACTGGCCAGCGCCGCTCTTGCCGCCGCCGGACCGGTCGCCGGAATCGTTCCCCTTGGAGTCGGATTGCTTCTTGCTGCCGGAGGGAGTGCTGGGATCGGATTCCTTCGGCTCGGAGGTGTCGGGACCCATGTCCTTTTTCGTATCGCGATTGGTCTCCTGGCTGTCGCCGGAGCCCTTTTCATTTTTGCTGGCGTCGCCGGCGCCGCTCTCGCCGTTTTTGCCCATGCCGGGTTCTTTCTTCTCCCCCATTTGTCCCTGGCCGGGCTGAGGCTCGTCGGACTCGGTCTTCATCGGGCCTTGGGGATTGCCCCCCTTTGCGCCAGCGGCATCTTTCTTGGCGCCTTGGCCATCTTTCTTGTCGGTGCCGGCGGCGCCTTTCGCGCCGTCCTGTTTGGCACCCGCCGGATCGGAACCGTCGGTTTTTTCCCCGGCCCCTTTTTCTTCGCCACCCTTTTCGCCCGCTGCGGACTTGGGCTGCTTGTCCGACTTCGCACCGGCCGGATCGTTCTCGCCCTCGGATCCTTTTCCGTCCTCCGATTTCTGCTGGGAACCCTTGGTCCCCTTCTCGTTCTGGCTGCCGTCGGCTTTGCTCCCCTCGGCCTGATCGGCCTCGTCTTTCGCTGCGTCTTTCGCACCCGGCCGCTGCTCTCTGGCGTCGGACTTCCGGCCTTTGCCAGTGCCGTCGTCCTGCTGGTCACCTTGCTGGCCGGGCATCGGGGAATCAGATCCATCGGGCGGCATATCGCTGCCGTCGCGTTTGGTTCCTGGCTCGCCCCCCTGCTCGCGTTCCTGGCGGAGCTTGTTGATCTGCTCGATGGCCTCGCCGTCGTGGGCGGGACGGGTCGGCTGATCGGAAGCACCGCTCGGATCTCCCGCGTTGTCCCCCGCTTCGCCCCCCTGCTTGCCGGATGGCTCGGACGCGTTGCCGCTGGGCGATCCCTTGGTGCTGCCGTCGGACGATTCACCGGCCGCGCCGTCGGTGGGGTTTTCCTGGTCGGGATTGCCGGACGACTTCTGACCTTTGCCGCTGCCAGGCTGGCTTTGTCCCTTCGCTCCTTGATCCGAGGAATCTTTGCCCTCCTGCTGATCGCCGTCCGCACCTTCGGAATTCTGCTGGTCAGATTTTTGGCCGCCCGGTTGACCCTGGTTGTCCTTCTGGCCGCCGTTTTTGCTGGCCCCTTTCTCGTCTTTTCCTTGCTGGGGCTGCTGCGACTGGTCCCCCTTTTCCCCCTTGTTCTGCTGCTGGCCCTTCATGGGCTGCGATTTTTCGCCGTCCTTCTGCCCTTGCTTGTCTCCTTCTTGCGGCTGGTCGTTCTGCGGCTGCCGACGATCGTCCATCGGCATCGGCGGCTGGTCGCCGTCGGGCATCGGCTTTTCGCCTTCCATCGGCGGCGGCTCGTCCCCTTCAGGGGGCGGCTCGTCGGGATTTTGCGGCTGCTCCACCGGCGGGACTACGACGATGACGTAGGAACTGGTCGTGACGACGTTCGGTTCCGCACTCCCCGCGGCATTCGTCCGGTTGTCGGCAGCAGTGGCGGCATAAATCAACTCGTCCCCGGCCTTCAGCCCCAGCCGCTGCGGCGCGAAGACGTACTTGGCGACCGCCTGCGGCGGCGGAGTACCGTCCACACTGAGCCTCAGCAGTTCTTCCTGGATCACCTGCTTGCCGGCGACTTCTCCGGTCAGCGCCAGTCGCGTCAAAGCGAAGTCCGGATCGACCGCGCGGACCTCGATTGGCCGGCTGCCGTTTTCAGGCACTTCGATCCGCCGCTCGGTCGGCGCAAGAATTTGCACTTCCGGCGGCAGGTCGCGGAGCACGTCGATCTGGTGGCGGATCGGCTGCTCGCTTTTGTTGCCGTCCTCGTTGATGAACCGCACCTGATAGCTGGTGTGCCACGGCGCAGCGCGATTGGCCGCCATCGCCAGCGTGATCGTCCCCCACGCCCGCTGGCCGTCGAACTCCAGCGGCACAATCTCGGCCGCCCCTTGCGGCGAGTCGTTGGGGTCGAGCTCCAGATAGGCCGACTGGATCGGCTGGTTGGCGGCGGCAAAGATGGTGACCTTCGTCCCTTCGATTGCCTGAATGTCCCCTTGCTTGTCGAGCGTTTGCCGCGGCTTGGCGGTATAAGGCGGGAATTCGTACTGGAGCTGCTGGACGACGATCGTCGGCGCAGCAACGACCGTCAGGCGGTAGTCGGCACTGATCGCATCGCCGGCCTCGACGCGGTACGTCACGTCCTGCTGGAGCCCCGGCTTGAGTGCCGGCGAATCGTCTTCTTCCGGGGGCAGGACCCCTTGGAACTGAATGCCGCCGGGTCGCGCCTTCATCCGCAGCTTGCGATCGATCGTCTGTCCGTCGGCGGTCGAGTAGATCAGCCACACGGGGCTGTCTTCGGAGGTGCCGTCAATTCTGGCCGTAACGTTCGCCGTGTGTCCGTGATAGACCTTTTTGTTTCCCGGCGTCACTTCCAGGATTTGCACGCGGCTGGGGCGGGCGATGTCCGCCCACGGCAGAGCGACGCGGGCGGCCGTCTGGAACGGGTCTTTGGGCGACAGGATCTTGTACGCCGCGCACAAGACGAGCACGCCGACGAGCATGTACCCAACGCGGATCATCGGCGCGCGATCGACCGCCGACTCGACCTGCACTTTGGCGATGTCGGATGCCGCCTTCTGCTCGACCGCGTCAAACACCGCCTCGCGCACGCCGCCGCGGTCGTGCCGCAGCAGCAGGAAATTGATCAAGCTGTTCTTGAGCGACGGCTGTGCCTCTTCGATGGCGCGGGCGGCATAGGTCGGGTTAATGCCGCGGAGGAGCAGCGGCCCCAGATACGAAACGACGAACCAGGCCGCCAGCGCCAGCAAGCCGACGAAGGCGATCGTCCGGCCGGTGAAGCCCAGCCCGCCGGGAAGGAGCCAATGGTCGGCCAGTGCGGCGAGGAGCAGATACAGGAGCGTCCCCACGAGAAGGATCGCCACGTGGCAGAGGAGATCGACCAGCTTGACGTGAAACCGAGCCCGGCCGAGCTGCCGCTCGATCACCTGGCTGGTGCGGCGCCCTTCGGCGACCGGAGGCGGAGTGACGGTTGTAGGAGCGGTTCCGGTAGCCATCGAATGCTTGCCTGAGTGGTTCCCCTGAGCGGCGGGTGCGCGGACGCACACGCTCTAGTATAGACGACCGTGCAACCCCCTTTGCTTGCCGGCCGCTGGAAAGTCCCTGTTATTCAGGGCTTACGGCAAATCCACCCTTATCTTGTCGCTACCTGCCAGGTTGCAAAATCCAATCAGGCGTTCATCGCGCCTAGCGGATCGGTCGAGAACCGATCCTACTTCACCCCCGCCGAATCGTAATACGCCGGCTCGGCCCCCTGCTGCCACTTGATGTTGCAGCCGATGCTGGGCCTCTGCGGCTCCGGGACCGGCTTGCCGGCCAGGACCGCATCGATCGCAGCCCGCAAGTCGCGGCCGGTGACCGGAATGCCATTACTGGGCCGGCTGTCGTCGAGCTGCCCGCGGTAGACGAGCCGCCGCTGCGCGTCGTACAGGAAGAAGTCGGGAGTGCAGGCGGCCTTGTAGGCCTGCGCTACTTCCTGCGTCTCGTCGTAAAGGTACGGGAAGGGATAGCCGCGCTCTTCCACCTCGTGGACCATCCGCTCGGGAGAATCCTCGGGATGCGCCCGCGCGTCGTTGCTGTTGATGCCGACGATCGACACTCCCTTGGGCCGGTAGTCGATGGCCAGGCGCGTCAGCTCAGCGGCGACGTGCTTGACGAACGGACAATGGTTGCACATGAAGATCACGAGCAGGGCCTTGGCCCCCTCGAAATTGGCCAGCGACACGGTGCGGCCATCGACATTGACCAGCGAAAAATCGGGGGCCTGGCTGCCGAGCGTGGCCATGGTGCTGGCGGTTTTGACCATAATTCAAGTCTCCGCACGAGTCGTCGAACAAAGTTCTGGAGGTGGCCGAATCTTACCGAAGCGACTCGTTCCGCACCACCCGCTCGCCTCCGGGATTGCGGTCAATCGCGGTTGGTCAAAAGAGCTGCATGGTGGCATCGTCCCCCGGCTCAAATCCTGCCGCCCGCAACCGTTCTACGGTGTTCGTGATGCGCTGTCGCCAAGCGGCGACGTCTACCGGTTTGCCCTCGCTATCAACGATAGTGCCGCCAAGCCGCGACTGACAGTATTTCGCAGCGCGCATCATGGCATCAAAAACCTCAACCGGTTTCCCAGAGCGCGGCACTGAGTAAAGAAAAACCAAATCGTCAAACGTGTATGCGCCCGGCCGCTACCGCTTCAGGCAGGAAATAGCCCGGCGCGGTGCTGGTTTCGACGCTGAAGAACGAGTCGTCGCCAATGCCCGATCGGTTTCGCCAATGGAAGCAGTCCATGTCGCCCCAATCGAGTCCGAGACAAAGCATGACGTCCCAAACGACCTTTCCGTCGAATCGCCTTCCTCGCGGGGCTTGCAGGATCAACACGGCGTCGAGGTCGAGCGTGTCCTTGAGGTCGCGTAACAGCCGCGACCTGGCAGCGGCTTGTTCCGGTGTCGCACTTGCGGATACCGTTAGCTTCCCGAATCGCTGCATGCGCTCACTGATCTGCTCGAGACGCTGGAAATAAACGCGGTCGGTCGGAGTCGGCACTTCTTCGTTCAAGACGTCGATATAGTCAAAATCGAACTTCAGACGGTCCACCCGCTGAGGGCCGTCCGCCGATACGAGAAAGGTCCAGCGACCCGAATCGACATCCCGGCCATAGCCCATAAAGGCCCCAAACGTCTCCCGCCACTGCTGGTCAAAGGCGCCGGACACCGCCCGGGGGTCAAGTACGGGATCTCCCTCACCTTGAACGTCGACGATCCAGCTCACCGCAGGCTCGGGCAGATAGTCGCGAACAACATTTGGACTCGAAACCTGCGGCAATTCAATTGTTCCCAACCAATGACGGGCATCCTCCGTTGGCTTCGTGGGAAGCAATGCTGCCCGCCCGCGGCTTTCCGATTCCGTCGCGATGACCAGAGCTCCACCGACGAACCGACCGTGTTCGTCATTCCGAATTCCTGATTCGCCACTCATATTTCGGCTCCCGCAACCAGCCGCGACGAGACAGGCAAATATGAAAGGGTTCTTACGCAGCAAAAACATCTGATCACCTCAAGTCCATCAGCCGGCATCATAATCTTAGCCGTTGCTGTTGAGCATTTCGAGGTCCTCTGGTTTGAATGCTGCGTCACTACTTAACGGGCAGCGACACGAGGCTGCGCGTGCCGAAGCGGGTGGCAAAGCGGACTTGCTCGCTGGGGATCGTCAGGCGCAGCTTCGGAAAGCGGGTCAAGAGCCGCCGCAGGGCAAGTCTCGACGGAGGCGAGCTTCGCCCCCAGGCAGAAGTGAATGCCGCTGCCGAACGCCAGGTGGCGATGGGGATCGCGGTGGATGTCGAACTTTTGTGGGTCGTTGAACGGAGCCGGATCGCAATCGGCTGCCGCCAGCAACGCAAACACCATTTGTCCGCGGCGGATTCTCCGGCCGTAGAAATCTGTATCCTCACGCGGTTAGCTCCGCTCGGATTTCAAGCTTCGTGCTTCGGATTTCGTGCCCAGCCAGCGGTATAATGATGGCAAGGAGCTTAGACTATGCCGCTGCTGATCGACGCCCCGCCCCCGCGGGAGCTGAAACCATACAAGAGCCTCAGTAACGACGAGCTGTCGGCTCGGATCGAGGCGGTGCGGAAAGAGCTCGGCCCGCGGCTTTTAATCCTTGGCCACCACTACCAGCAGGACGAGGTAATCGCCCACAGCGACTTGCGGGGGGACAGCTACCAGCTCAGCCAGTTGGCTGCGTCCAGCAGCGACTGCCGGTTTATCGTGTTCTGCGGTGTCCACTTCATGGCCGAGACGGCGGATATCCTGGCGAATCGCCCGGAGAAGCTGACGGAGCGCGGCGGCGAGAAAGTGACGGTCGTGCTGCCGGATATGGCCGCCGGCTGTTCGATGGCCGATATGGCTGCGATCGAGCAAGTCGAAGCGGCCTGGGCCGATCTGGGGGAAGTGATCGATACGAAAGACATCACGCCGGTCACCTACATCAATTCGGCCGCCAGCCTGAAAGCCTTCTGCGGCAAAAACGGCGGCATTGTCTGCACGTCCAGCAACGCGAAAGCCGTGCTGGAGTGGTCGTTTCAGCGCACCAGCCGGGTCTTCTTCTTCCCCGATCAGCACCTGGGCCGCAACACGGCACTGAAGATGGGAATCACCAACGAGCAAATGCCGGTGTTCGATCCGTATGGCGGCGACTTCGGCGGGACTACCGAAGAAGCACTACAAAATAGCAAGGTGATCCTCTGGAAAGGTCACTGCTCGGTCCACCAGATGTTCCGCAAGGAGCACGTCGAGCAATTCCGCAAACGCATTCCGGACGTCAAGATTCTCGTCCACCCCGAATGTCCGCAGGAAGTCAACGACCTGGCGGACGTGTCCGGCTCGACGAGCAAGATCATCAAGACGGTCGAAGCCGCCGCGCCGGGCACCAAGTGGGCCATCGGCACCGAGCTGCACCTGGTCAACCGCCTCAAGCAAGAACACCCCGAGCAGGAGATTCACTTCCTCTCCCCGGTCGTCTGCATGTGCGCCACCATGTACCGCATCGACCTGGCCCACCTCTGCTGGAGCCTGGAATGCCTGTCCGACGGCCAGCCGGTAAACGTCATCAAGGTCGATGAGGAGACGGCAAGGCAGAGTTTGGTGGCGCTGGAGCGGATGCTGGAGGTGAAGTAAAGCGCTACTGCGCGTCTTTGCCGCGAATCACATAGCTTGGGCCTATCTTCGGGTTACAAGAAATCGCGCAGGCCGGGAGCGACTCGCTTAATTTTTGAACGGCTTGCTTGGACACGTTCGGACCCACCGAAAGTCGCTTCAACCGGGAAAGGGAAGCAAGTTGTGGCAAACCTTGATCGGTAACCTGCGTGCCAGACAGCTCCAAGCGGAGGAGATTCGTCAGGCCGACAAGATGGCTGACGCCGATATCAGTGATCGGCGTTCCTGTCAGATCGAGCTCCTCGAGCTGCGCTAGCCTCGCGATATGTGCGAGTCCATCGTCACCAACTTGCGTGTAATCCAATTCGAGCGATCGAAGCTCGGGCAGCATCGCAATTGACTTTAATGACGAGCTTGTGAGCCCAGCTACATTCAACTTAAGCCGTCTTAGATTTGTCAGCCTTTGGAGGTGAAAAACTCCGTCCCCTTTTACGCTGTTCCTCCACAGGCCGAGCGATTCGAGCTGTGCCAGCGATGCAAGTTGCTCAAGCCCACCGTCATCAATACTCGGGTTGTCGAAGATGTTTAGGTGCCGCAGGTGATCAAGCCTTCCAACGTGACAAAGACCATCCGATGTAACATCGGTCAGGATTAGCTGCAGATTCTCAACGTTGGGGAGCGATTCTAGACCCGGAAGCATCTCGTCATCCACAGTCGATCCCACGAGCGTCAGTGACTTCAACTCTGGAAGCGAACCAAGGTCTGCAAGTCCGGTGCCGGTGACATTTGTTCCGTCTAGCGTAAGTGCCCGAAGCCTCGGCAATTGCAGGAGTTGCTTCGCCCCGGAGTCGTCAACTTGCGGGCCAGCAAGAGAGACATCCGTTAGCCGAGGCAATTCGGATAGTTGCATCAGCGCTTTCCCGGTCGTCGGCGAGTTTTTTAGGGATACGATCTCGACGTAAGCGAATGCGTCGTCGCCGAGGAAATATCGAAGCTGGGACGGCCCAGGCGGCGGTTTCTCCGCGATGTGCTTGCCGGCGACCTGATAGTCGTAGCCCACATAACCGCCCGTCGCGGTAATCTGCGCGACGATCTGTCGCTGCTGGCGAATCCGCATCAGAATCCTGCCTGGCCAGGCGAACATGACCGCCAGGAGGAACATGGCCAGAAGCAATGTTCGCAGCGAGAATCGAAACCGACGTCGCGGCATCTTGGTCATTCGTGCTTCGTCATTGATTCGTCATTCGGCATTCGTCATTTCGACCCCACCGCCGCCTCATCCTTCCGCTTGGCCGCCACCTGATCCAGCAACTCATCAATCACCTTCCGTATCTTCGGCTCCGCTTCCGGCTCCAGGCAGGCGGTGCGGGCCCGCCAGGCCGTGTAGCCGCCCAGTTTGAGCAGGTCGGGCGGGAGAAGATAGCCCTCGCAGCCGTTGGCCAGTTCGATCGTGAAGGTCATTTTCAGCGGGCTGTCGCGTTTGACCGCCAACCCCGTGCTGCCGTAGACCTCGTTGGGAATCGCGGCAATGCCAAGCTCGCCGATGCGGAGCGCCTGGAGCTTCAGCTCCCGCGTCGGCGGCATTTCCGAGAGGATGATCGTCTCGCGGGCGTAGACTTCCTCCACGTTTTTGGGCTTGCGATCGGCGAAGGTCTTGACGAACTCTCGGGCCTCGGCAATTTCCTCCGCCGAGGGCATGCGCACGCCGAGCTCAAGCAGCCGCTCCTCCATGACGATCGGCGCCCAGTCGTAATACTTGATCGTCTTGTAGGCTTCCAGTGCGGCATTCGAAACGTCCTCCGCCACGCCGTCGATGTCGTACTTGCGGCGTTCCTTCTCGGTATAGTCCATCAGCCACGTGTCGCCGCTGGTGGCGTTGGCCAAGGCGGCCATGAAAGCCGACGCCGCGTGGTCGCGGCGGTTAACCCCGGCGTCCACGCCGGGAATTTTCTGCGCGAGTTTCTCGCACACCACCGCAAAATAATCTGCCGACACCGGCTGCACGCCGCCTACATAGTGCAGCGAATACGCCGACAGAATCGCCAGCGGCTGGCCGTCCTTGGTCTGGATGCTGACTACCGGCACATCCGGATCCGGCTCGCCCGTGGCGCGGATCGCGTTGGGATTGTTGTGTCCCGGGTGCATCATCACCGTGTCATTCTTGGTGCCGCCGAAGCGGTTGGTCGGAGCGACGCCCGGCTTCATCACCCAGTGGCGGCAGGCGACGTTCTTCTCGTCCCGTCCCATCGCCCAGCCGATGCGGGCCGGCACGAGGTTCTTCTGCGCCTGCGCGATCCCCTTGGCAATCTGCGGCGGCAGAAAGCGCACGTAGCTCAGATCGGGGTCGGTGCCGAGGCAGCCGTGAACGCTCGGCGCTGTGTGCGTGTGCGTCGCCGAGATCAGCATCCGGTTGGTTGGAATCCTCGTCGCTTTGCTGGCCAATTCTTTGGCCTCGTCCAGCAAATGCCGCGGGATCATGCAGCTATCGACGACGGCGATGGCGATCTGATTCGTGCCGTCGTCGAGCACCAGGCAGCGGGCGTGCAGCCGGTCGGTGATCTTGTCGGCCGTCCGCTCGGTCATACCGCCGTTGACGATCACCGGCAGCTCCAGCGGCGAGATGTCGATGGCGAAAGCGCCGGCGCGGAAGAGGGGGTGAGGCTTGACCGCATCATCGGCGAATGCACCGGTTGCACAGCCATAGGGCGTGAGCAACGCAACAAGGAGCCAGAGCCACGCTGTGCATTTTACGGTTGCCATGTACAACGGTTCTCCCATTCGTCGGAGGCGGAGGCTAGGTCACAAGTACGAGCAGATCGGCAATCTGGGGCGCCGTCAACCGGGAACGCAAGAGAATGACTCCCGGACTTCGCCCGCCTGCCGCGAGATATTCCGCGAGCAGCACAGGCAGCGTACTTTTGTCGTGCGAGACAATGATTCGATCCTGCTGGGCGGACCACTCAAGGATTTGCGGATCGCGGGCGCTCAGCGGCGGCGCACCTGGGTCTCCGACTCGGACGATGTCAAGTGGATTCTCCCCACTGGCTTGATGCTGTAAGACGCCGCCCCAAACGGCGTCGTCCCGTAGATTACGGCGTCGTCCCGTAGATTCTCGTCCAGCAGCAGCTTCAGCGCCATTAGCCTTCCGACTTCAGTGGAATGCCGCGTGCTGCGGCCCGCTGTCGCAGTTCGTCGAGGGAGGGGCCTTTGGGCATGGACGCAAAGAGCGTCTTGGCGAACTGAGTATGTGCTTGAGCGTGAACGAGCATCAACGGCCTGTTGGCTTCGACGAACTCGATGAGCCGTTCGATCTCGGCTGGCTCAAGGGTGGAAAAGCGTGCTTGGATGGCCGCGGGATCCTTCAGCCGGAAGTATTCCTCCAAGAAAAGTCCCAGAGAGATGCGATGCCCCTTGAGGCGAATGTCGCCATCGCAGGATTCGAGGGGAAGTTCTTCGCCGACGTCGCCGGGAGCGGCGGGCAGCGGTCCCACGACCAGTTTCTGTCCAGCCGTAAACGGCACCGGCTCGTCGGAGACGATGGATTGGCCGTCAAAATGGGCAGAAATGGGGGTGTCCATGGTGGTCAGTCTGCAGAGGGGCGGTGCTCCCTGAATTCTAGTCGAGGATCGCGGCGATAACACGCAGGTTGGTTTATACTTTTCCGGTCACCGATCGCCCAGCAGGTACATCGTTTCGTAATCCCTTGACCCGTGGATCACACCAGCGATCTCCACCCCGCTGGAAATCACGTAGAAGAAGATGACATAGTTACCTGCGGAAAAGAGCCGCAGCCCGCGTTTGAGGTCATCGCGCAACGTGCCGGCCACTGGCGTCCCCGCAAGGAATTCAAACCTGGCGATCAACTCGTCGATCTGCCTGTCGGCGGCGGCCAGACTGCGCCGCGCCAAATAATCCCAGATTGCCACTAGGTCTGCCTGCGCTTGTTTGGAGAGGCGAAACTCGGCCATGTTTACGACTTACGCTTGAGCCGCTGTCGACCTTCTCGCTTGATCTCCTCGCCGAACGCCCTGAGCCCGTCCTCGTCGAACGAGCGATACTCTCCACTCCGAAGTTGCTGGGTTCCCACTTCGATCCGGTTGAGTATCTCCTGCTTGCGCCGCAGTAATTCCACCGCCTCATCGAGTGCAGACCGGCGGTCCTTGAATAGTCCGCGGGCAATGGCATCGGTGAGGAACGCTTCATTGGTTGGGGAAACGTCGGAAACCATTGTCGGTTCTCCAGGAAACTCAGCGGGTGGCGCAGCATGACGTGGTTATCGCCGTCAAATTCTATTCTACCTTGACCACCGCACCTGGCATCTGCCGGCCGGTGGAAAAGCTTAATCCAAAGCAGCAGTCTTCACCCGTCAGTATCGTGTGGCCATTCCCGCAACTGTGGAACTGGTGACGAAGCGAAGACTGCGTTTCGATCGCGTCAATGAACTGGCGGATCGTCAAACCCCGTTGCGAAAAGCGAATGATGCGGTTCGCATCGGCATCCGGGAAGTTGAAGTACGCCCGGAATGGAAGCGGTGGCAGGTCAAAGTCAAACGGTTCACGCAACTCCGCCAAGGTGTAGTCTGTCTTGGGGAGCTCGATGCGACGATTCAACACTTCATCCTTCGTTTTGAATGGCGCGTAGTAAGCCGCAACACATATTCCGCCCATCACGAGCACGGACAATCCCGCCAGGACAGACGAGCTGATCCGGCTTCCATTGCCGTGCGAATCGCGCTGCCGCCATCCGGCGACTAGACACAGTATCCAAACGATGAGCGCGATTTCCCGCAGTCCCAGCGGCGTTGCGGCCACCAGCAAACCGCAGACGACGCTCATCAATAGTTGACCGCTGAGGCTGCCAAGAAAACTCATCTGCCACCTGTCTGGCCCCTACTTCCCCTCCACGGTAATCAGCTCCTCTTTTTTCGGATCCTCGCTCAAGATCAGCCCGCGAAAGTGAACCTCCTGCGGCACGGTGTTGCTGTGAAGCTGGAGGCCGATCGGGCCGGCCTCGCACAGTTCCGGCTTGGGATCGCTCCAGTCGGCGACGAGTTGGCCATTGACCGCGAGCTGGATGCGGTTTCCCACGGCCAGGATCTCCATCTTGTTCCAGCCGCCGTTGTCCGCCTTCTTGGCCCGGCCGTCGTCCCGGTAGATGCTGTTGCGGCGATAGAGGTCGTAGAAGCCCCAGTCGGACGGGAACATGACCAGGTGCCCCTGGTACGAATTCTTCTCGCCGTCCTTCTCGAACTTCTTCCCCCAGATGGCGACTCCGGAGTGCATTTTCGACTCGACCAGCTTTCCTTCCAGCAGCAGCCGGAAATTGCGGTACGGCTTCTTGGTCAGCAGGTAGTTGCTCACCTTGGGAGCGTTTTCCTGCTCGTTGCGGGCGATGATCACGCCGTCCTTGATGGTGAAGTACTTGGGCGTTCCCCCCTCGCCCGTATTTCCTTCCCACCCCTCGAAAGATTTACCGTCGAACAGCTTGACCGGCTTTTCGCCGTCTGGAAATTTGACGGTCGCCGCCCAGTTCTCCTCATCGGCCGCATCGGTCCGCGGAGTCGCGATCAGTCCCGTCAGTACCAACACCATCATCAAGCCGCTGGTCATGAGACGACCCATAAGAAAACTCCTGGAGAGGAAACAGCATCACTGGTACATTCACAGCCGGCTGACAGTATGACATTCAGCGGGCCGAGAGTCGATTCGGGCCGAAGATTCTCCTTTTAGCAATGGACGGCGGCCCGATTCGACTCCCGACCCCTTTTGGCGGCTATACTAATGCCGCTGGGAACCGCAACCGGGAGGAAGAGGCATGACGAGGGGACTGGTCCATAGCTGTCTGGCGTTGATTCTGTTGCTGACTGCCGCCGGCTTGACGCCGACGCTGGCCATCGAAGCCGGCTTTGCTGAAACCGACATCACGCCCGATGTGACCAGCAAACGCCCCGTCTGGCTGGCCGGATACGGCATGGGCCGCCGCGCCAAGGGGGTTCACGATCCGCTCTTGTGCCGCTGCGTCGTATTGAAACACGGCGACGACCGGATCGCCCTCGTTTCGGTCGATCTGGTCGGGCTGCAATATCCGGCCGTGCAGCAGATTCGCGCCAAACTGCCGGGGTTCAAGTATGTGATGGTGTCGAGCACCCACAACCACGAGGGCCCCGACGTCATTGGCATCTGGGGCCGCACAGCATTTCACCGCGGCGTGGATGACGACTATATCGCCCTCGTCGTCGAGCGCGTCGTGCAGGCGGTCGAGAAGGCGAGCCAGTCACTCACGCCGGTGACTGCCGCCTACGGCACGGCCGAGGACGAGTCGCTGCTGGGGGACAGCCGCCAGCCGATCGTCAAAGACGGGGTGCTGCGGGTGCTGCGGTTTGACTCGCTCCACAAGCCTGAAGCGCAAGCGAAGGAAAGGATAGCGACGGAAAAAACGCCCGCCGGCATTCTCGTCCAGTGGAACTGCCATCCCGAAGCCCTCGGCCCACGCAACCAGCTCGTGACGGCCGACTTTCCATGGGCAACCGTGGAGGCACTGCGGAAAAAATACAACTGCCCGATCGTCTACATGACCGGCGCGGTCGGCGGCCTGATGGCCCCGCCGCGCGGCGGACGGATCAAGGACGCCGCCGGCAACGAGCTCCGGGAAGGGGACTACGAATACGCCCGCGTCTACGGCGAAGAAGTCGCGGCACTCGCAGCCAAAGCGGTCGATGCGGCCCAGCCGATCGAATTATCCCCGTTCGTCGTTTCGGCGCGGCCGATTGCCGTGCCGCTGACGAACGTGCTGTACCGTGCGGCGCGCGTGGCCGGCGTGCTCCAGCGGGACGGTCTGGTATGGACCGGCGACTTCGAACAGCCCGGCGAGCCGATCGTCGGCGACAACGCGGACAAGCCGACCGCGGTGCAAAGCGAGGTCGCCTACCTGCGGCTGGGAGAATTGCACGTGGCCTGCATTCCCGGCGAGATTTATCCCGAGCTGGTCTACGGCAAATACCAGGAGCCGGCTGATCCGGGGGCGGATTTCCCGGATGCGCCTCTGGAGCCGAGCGTCGAAAGCCTGATGCCCGGACCCAAGTGGATGCTCTTTGGTCTGGCGAATGACGAGGTGGGCTACATCATTCCCAAACGACAATGGGACAAAACGCCGCCCTATGCTTACGGCCGCGAGCAGCCGCAATACGGCGAGATCAACAGTTGCGGCCCCGATGTGGCCCCGGTGCTGATGGAGGCGCTCAGGCGGCGGGTCGCGGAGGCGACAACCGCGTCGAAATAGCCTGCGCAGGAGGACACCAGTTGAAAACCTGTCCTACGGCAGCTTGTGACCCAGCTTGTCCCGCTTGGTCGCCAGGTAGGCGACGTTGTGCGGATTCGACGGCGAGACGAGCGGCACTTGATCGACGACCTCCAGGTTGAAGCCGCCGTAGATGAAGGCGTCGGTTTTCTTGGGGTTATTGGTCAGCAACCGTACTTTCGAGAGGCCGAGGTCCTTGAGGATCTGAATGCCGACGCCGTAGTCCCGAATGTCGGCTTTGAAGCCCAGGGCGTGGTTGGCCTCAACCGTGTCGAGCCCCTTCTCTTGAAGTGCGTAGGCTCTGATTTTAGCGGTCAGGCCGATGCCGCGGCCTTCCTGGGGAAGATAGACAATCGCCCCGGTCCCGGCCTGGGCGATCATCGCCATCGCCTGGTGGAGCTGGGTTCCGCAGTCACAGCGGAGCGATCCGAGCACGTCGCCGGTGAAGCAGGAGGAGTGCAGCCGGACGAAGGGGGCCTCGACCTGGTCGGGTTCCCCTTTCACGAGTGCGATCGGATTCTGGTTTTCGTATTTGACTTCGTAGATAATGAGCGTCCACTCGCCGTACTTATCGGTCGGCATGTTCGCCTGGTCAATGCGGCTGACCAGCTTCTCGCTGACGCGGCGGTGGGCGATGAGCTGCTCGATCGAGATGATCTTCAACCGATGCTTTCGCGCCAGGGCGTGAAGCTGATCGCGCGATGCACGGTTGCCGCCGTCGTCGAGGATTTCGCACAGGACGCCGACCGGCGCGAGCCCCGCCATGCGGCACAGATCGACGGTCGCCTCGGTGTGTCCCGCGCGGCGGAGGACGCCCCCCTCCTTGGCCAGCAGCGGGTGAACGTGCCCCGGACGGAGAAAATCATCTGCCGTGGACTGCGGGTTGGCCATTTCATGCACGGTCCGCCAGCGTTCCTCGGCCGTGATGCCGGTGCGGATCGTGCGGTGATCGATCGGCGTGAGGAAGCTGGTCTGCAAGGGGGCCGTGTTGGATTCGACGATCGGCGAAAGCTCCAGCCGGTGGGCCGTGTCCGGCAGGATTGGAACGCAAAACTCCCCCCGGCCGGAGATCAAAAAGTTGATCGACTCGACCGTCGCCTTCTCCGCGGCACAGATAAAATCCCCTTCGTTCTCGCGGTCCTCGGCATCGACGACGATGATCACTTCGCCGCGGGCCAGAGCATCGACGGCGTCTTGGACTTTCGAGAACTCGCGGGACACTTTTGCGCTCCAATTGTGCGACCGGCAACTCGCAGCGTTATTATAGGCATGGATCGTCAAACGTGCGGGTGTGCGAGTATGAGGGTATGAGGGTACCAGAGATTACGGCGCGACACCCGCAGACCCTCAAACCCCCACACCCGCACACTTCCCTGAACCCCATGCTCCCCTCCGAAGAATACGTCGAACAATCGCACTTCTACCGGGCGCTCGGCGAGCGGCTGCCGGAGAATATGCCGATCCAGGATCTGCTCGAGCAAATCCGCCAGGAGCTGTTGTCCACGACGCGGCTGCCGATGGC
The DNA here is from genome assembly GCA_035512595.1 of Pirellulaceae bacterium. Lineage (GTDB taxonomy): Bacteria > Planctomycetota > Planctomycetia > Pirellulales > Pirellulaceae > DATKDU01. The sequence continues at coordinate 2,523 of DATKDU010000051.1, read as the reverse complement.
GATCGACTTCATGCTGGCGGAAATCCGCCACGCCGGGACGATGTCCACTGCGATGGCCCGCCTGCCGCACTATTTTTCCCCCTTTCAGACGTACGTCGTCCAGGAGGCGGAAGCGGAACGCGGCCGATTCGACATGCGGATTGCCGTCGAAATCCTGAAGCACGAAGCGGAATACCGCTCCAAAGGGGGCACGCCCCAGGGAATCTTCGTGTACCAGTTCGAGTGCCTCTGCCGCAACCGGCTCAAGTACGATCCGGGGCTCGGCGCGATGGCGCAGGATTCGATTTTCAATGCCGACTGGAAGGAGTGGATCCTCACCGTCCGGCGGCAGATCGGCCTGGTCGATTTCGCCGACATGATCTTCGTCCGCAGCCAGCATTACCAGACGCGGCGCACCCCCCGCGGCGGCCAGCCGCCCCCGCCGGAAGCGCCGATCCTCTTCGGCGAGAAGGAAGGGATGATCGCCTGGGCCAACCGCCGCAAGGACCCGCTCTATCTCTTCGCGGCCCTCCAGCGGCATTTGGGGTATCCGATCGTCCCGCGGCCGAAGAAACCCGACGAAACGCAGAGCCTTTTGCCGCAGATCGTGCAGCGGCTCGACCGGCTGGAGACGCGGATCAAGCTGTTGGAAGAAGAAAGCCGCCAAAGCGGTATCGACCTGGCGAAGTTTTATGGCGAGAGGAAGATTCCGCCGCTCGGCGATTGACGAAGCAGCAGGTTTTCACTTCCCGTTCGGCCCTACTTCGTCGTCAATTCGATGCGCCCCAGATCGACCGGCTTTCCCTTCTCGACTTTGACCTTGAACGTCGATTTGGCCGGATCGACGTACCGCTCCTTGAGCTTGTCTGGACCGCCGAATTGCATCGACAGCGGGTTGATCTGGCCCCACAAGAAGGTGAGCACGTACTCTCCTTCCGGCACTCCGTCCCCTTGCTCGTAGGTGGAGAGAGTGAACTTCCCTTCCTTGTCGGTGAAGGCTTGAGAGATTGTGGGCTGGTTCTTATCGATGCCGGCCAGGTCGTTCAGCGTGATCTGGACTCCCTCCGCCGGAGTGCCGTCCACGAACAGAGTGCCGCTGACCGGATGCGTCGGCTTCCAGTCGGCATTGCGGCTTTTGCAGCCATGTCCTGTTCCCAGCAACAGCGCGGCACACCACACAACCAGCATCCGGCTCATGATGGAATCGTACTCCAGGTCAATTGTTGGCTTCAGCGGCAAACGGCGTCCCCGCGAAGCGCCTGGCGCGAAATCACTGGTCGATCTGCGATACGCCTTCTCCCTTGCGCCGCGTGATTTGACTGGCCAGGATGTACTGCGGAGCGGCCAGGTTGATGAAGCTCACCTTGCCGTCGGCCATCAGGAACTGTGCCCCGTTGGGATGGAACGAGTGATAGCCGTAGCCGCGCAGGTTGGTGCAATTGATTCCACAAGGCCCCTGCTGAAACGGGACCGGCAGACCGCTATACAGAGTTCCCCCCAGCCAATGCTCCCCGTTCAGTCCATCTCCCCAGCCGCCCCCATTGAGTTGCTCGAAGGGGGAAGGAATGATTATTTGCGTCCGTTTGGAGAAGATGACTGAGCCGCCGGTACGCTCCCCCAGCAGGATCGTATTGGACGTGCCGTCGTGGATGTCCGCCAGGGTTCCGCCGCCGGTGCCGGCCACCACCGGCTGGATGGCCCCTTCGCGATTTCCGCCGCTCCCGCCGACGTTGGCATACGCGATGCTCGCATAAACGCCGAGTACACCGGTTGTCACGCAATAGTCCGAAGGCGCGGCCCGCCAGGTCAAGGTCGGCACGCCCGGCAACGCGCCAGCCGGAAGCAGGCCGCTATAGACCGTCCGCTTCCCGCCGAACGACGGGCAATTGAACGTCGGCAGAACGGTGGAAATCACCGCGATATTCTGCTGGCCGATGACGCCGAATTGGTCCGCGGCAGGCACGTTGAAGTTGAACTTGTCGTACAGACCTTGCTGCTCGATTTGCGGCAGGATGCAGGTCCCCCAGGCCTGGATGTTCACCGGATTCAAGGAATAGGACCAGGCCGCGGGAAACGACTTGCTCGTATCGTGGTAGTTGTGCAGCGCCAGCCCCAGTTGACGCAGGTTGTTGCTGCAATACATCCGCCGCGCTGCTTCGCGTGCGAACTGAACCGCAGGCAAGAGCAAGGCCACCAGGATGCCTATGATGGCGATGACCACCAACAGCTCAACCAGCGTAAAACCGGATCGGCGACGAAGAGGAAAGAGATTGTTCATGGTCCACCAGAACGGGTGCGCACCGGTCTTGTCCGGACGTCACAACGCGCGACGAAGGGGAGACAAATCTGGCGCGCCGGAAGATAGAATGAGGCTACGGCGCAAACTAACTGGCGGCCTGGAACTTGTCAATGGTTTTTCCTTGGCGCATTGTTGTAAACCATTAGAAATGTCCCCTGTTTGGCGCAGGTAGAAATGTCCCCTAGGGGGTTACGTAATTCGCCGTGGGGTTGGACTGCGTAGCGCAGGGAGCGCAGCGACCGGAG
>DATKDU010000050.1:0-2871 GCA_035512595.1 Pirellulaceae bacterium | reverse complement strand
CGTTCCAAAGTTGGGCGCGAAGTCGAAGCTGGCGTCCGTCGAGATCGATGGCGGCCGCGATGCAAAGTTCGTCGTGGTCTACGCGCGAGAGTTACCCGCGAATTGGATTCCGGGAATTCAAGAAACGCTGACGTACAGCTCCGACGTGGCCGGCACCGATTTGATCTACGACCTGACGGGGGAGTTCCTGCAGGGCAAAGCTCGGCCCTTTGTCGGCGACTTTCGCGAGCAGCCGCTGCGCGTCTACGCCGTGCTGCCGTTTCAACTGGAGCAGATCGACCTGGCGGCGCAGCAGAACGTGCATCATGCTGCAGGGAGGGAGTCGCAGGCAGAATTCAAATTGCCTCTTCGCCTGCGGTTTCTCGACGGCCGCGGCGAGCCAATCTCCGCCCGACTGCCGTACTGCATCCAGACGCGGCACTCCGGCAGCGGCTTTGCCAGCGGAACGTACCTGACCGCGCAGCCCCAGTCGGACAATGCCAAATCCTTGTTTGTGCCGATCAAACCGCTCGCCGGCCGCTGGACGCTTTCTGTCCGCTCGCTGCTGACGGGGGACGAAGCGACGCTTCCTTTCGAGGTATTGCACGTCGCTGGTCGCCCAGAGAAGCAGGAGCCATCATTGACCAGCAAGGGGTTGCAATTCCGCCGCGCTCCCAATCCGGTGAAGTAGACGAATGATTCCATTGCCGCGTGTTCCAGGCGATCACAGTGCTGCGCCGCTCGTTCGAGGTTTCCCTGTCCGTGTCATTTAGCCGCCGGGATTCTAGGCGGTAGAATGATTGCTAGAGGTGGCTGCCGGCAACGGGAGCGGATTTGAGGTGCGTATGACTGACGGCAGTGGAGTCGAATCTTTAGCTGCAAATCGACCGCAGCGGCTGCACTCCACACCGGGCCGCCGCACAGTTTTAGTCGTAGCGTTCTGCGTGATCATCCTGATAACAGGAATGAGGGGTGTCAGCGAATTCGCCATGATGGGCGTGCATGGCCCGGATCCGCAAATGCCGATCTGGTCGATGTTCATGGTCGTGAAGCTTGCACTTTGGCTCGGTGTCGGGCTCGCCTTCTGGCTGCTGGTCGTCGTGTGGCGGAGCCGCGTGGGACTGCTCACAGGCGCAGTGCTGCTTCTCGGTTGGGGCGCAGCGATATGCGGAGCGATTTGGCAATACAGCAGTGCCGCGAAAGCCCTCGCCGATGCATCCAACCCATCAACATCGCCTGCCCGATTGAGCGAGTTGGCTCAGTTTGACGGCATTCAAGCCGGATACGAGCTCGACAATCGGATCGCGTCCAACCTCAATACCCCTCCGGACGCTCTACGTACGCTACACGAGCGCAATCAACTCGGTACCCAATTGAAGCTTGCCAGCAATCCCAATACTCCGGTAGACATTCTTCGGCGGCTCGTCCATCACGAAGACGAATGGGTCCGCCGTAGTCTGGCAGACAATCCTAAGCTGCCTGAGTCGGTTCGTCGGGAGATCGAAACGCACAAAAAGTAACGTTGCGCGACGCACGTTATCCGAATCTCATCGGGCGTCCGACACTGCCTCCCGATTTCCGACGTGGCGCCCTCCGCTCCCCCACAGCCGCCTCATGTTCTACCGCGACTCCCCTTCCGCCGGCGGAATCAAGTCCCCTTCCTCCAGCTTCTCGATCTCTTCCTCTTCTTCGGTCACGTGCGCCAGCTCGCGGCGCGAGGCGACGTAGAACGCGACGCCCAGCGTGGCGATCAGCACCTGAAAGACGCGATAGACGAGCGTCAGCAAGAACCCCTTGTTGGCCGCGATCGACGCCTGCTCCGGCGGCAGGAATGCCGGATAGAGCACGTTCAGCGCGACCTCCTGCGCTCCGATCGGCAGCGTGCCGGTCGCCATGCCGATCGGCACGAAGGCGAAATGCATCGCCAGCTCGGGCCGCGGCGTCATCTGGCCCGCCTGGTCCAGCAGCGAGCCGCCGACGAAGTAGAACATCACGGCATACAGCGCGTGCAGTCCCATGCTCATCACCAGCGCGGCAATCAGCACGTCGGCCCGGCCGCGGTAGACGTGCATCGCTCCCATCAGCTTATGAAGGAACGAGCCGACCAGCGGCAGGTGCTCCAGCCGCTTCCACAGAGACCAGGTCGTAAAGCCCGGGACGAACAACAGGCCCAGACCGAGCGCCCCGGCGAGTGCCGCGAATTGGAGCGTGCGGCAGGCCGCCAGGAATCCGGTCGCCACCGCCGGCGGCATTTCGAGCGCCTCAAAGTCCACCAGCAGCGTGGCGGTGGCCGCCAGAAAGAGCAGCGCGACGAGGCCCAGGTAGCGATCGACCAGCACGGTGGCCACGGCATCGGTCTTGCGGGTCGGATGCAGGTGCGAGAGGAGCACCATCTTCACCGCGTCGCCGCCGACCAACCCCAGCGGCAGCAGGTTGCACAAGTAGCCGACGTAGCCGATCCGCAGGGCGTCGCGCAGCGGAAACCGCATGCCGAGGGTCTGCACGAGGAGCTTCCAGCGGAAGATCGTCAGCGTCACCGACGTGAAGCAAACGAGCCACGCCGCCAAGAGCCACTTGACGTCCTTCTCGCCGCGGACGACGTTATCGAAGTTTTCATCCTGCCAGGCGCGGTAGACGAGGAACCCCAACAGGAGCGTGGAAACGCCGATTTTCAGCGCCAGCCAGACGGCGTTTTTGAAGGAGTGCTTCAAGGCGAGTCGATGGTAGAGAGGGTTTGCGGTCACTGCGATTGTACGGATTGCGGGCGAACCAAAGTGCGGAATCGGCCGTTGTTGTAAACCATTAGAAATGTCCCCTGTTTGGCGCAGGTAGAAATGTCCCCTAGGGGGTTACGTAATTCGCCGTGGGGTTGGACTGCGTAGCGCAGGGAGC
>DATKDU010000049.1:0-2647 GCA_035512595.1 Pirellulaceae bacterium | reverse complement strand
TCCTCCTCAAAGACCAGCGCCCCGAAGGTGCGTGGGGGAGTGCCGAGCGGACGAAGGGACTGAACATCTACGCTCCGGTGCCCGGAGCCCATCACGGTTTCAGGTCGGCCACCACGGCGCTGTGCGTCTCGGCGCTGATCGAGACCGGCGGCGACAAGCCCGAAGTCAAGGCCGCCATCGAGCGGGGGGAAAAATGGCTGCTGGAAAACCTGCCCGGCGTGCGGAGAGCGAGCAACGACGCCATCTACAACGTCTGGGCACATGCCTACGGCATTCAGGCGCTGGTAAAGCTCTTTCGCCGGCACGACGGCGACCAGACAAAGCAAAACGAGATTCGCGAGCAGATCAAAATGCAGATCGACTTGCTCGGGCGGTATGAAACGGTCAGCGGCGGCTGGGGCTACTACGACTTCGAAGCTCAAACGCAAAAGCCGTCCGGCTCGCCGACGAGCTTCACGACGGCGACTGCGCTGGTCGCTTTTCACGACGCCAAGAGCATCGGCATCGAAGTGCCGCAAAAGCTAATCGACCGGGCGGTGGCTTCGATCCAGCGGCAGAAAAAGCCCGATCTGAGCTACGTGTACGGCGAGTATCTCAAGTACGTGCCGCAGCATCCGGTCAATCTGCCCGGCGGGAGCGTTGGCCGGTCGCAGGCGTGCAACCTGGCGCTGCGGCTCTTTGGCGACGAGCAGATCACCGACGCGGCGATGAAGGCGTGGCTGGAGCGATTGATTGCCCGCAACCTGTGGCTCGACATCGGCCGCAAGCGGCCGATCCCGCACGAATCGTGGTTCGCGGTGGCGGGATACTTCTTCTACTACGGCCATTACTACGCGGCCGAGTGCATCGGGCAACTGCCGGCGGAAGACCAGACCGAGCTGAAGCATCAACTGGCGCGGGTGCTCCTGCGGCTGCAGGAGAAAGACGGCTCGTGGTGGGACTATCCGCTGTACAACTACCACCAGCAGTACGGGACGGCGTTTGCGCTGATGAGCCTTGAGCGGTGCAGGGTGAAGTGAATCGTAGGGTGGGCCAAGCTGGCTCCGCCAGCGCCGGCCCACCGGAATGGACAGCGTGTCCCGGTGGGCCGGCGCTCGCCGAGGCGAACTTGTCCCAACCTACCAACTCAATCCGAGAAGTTGTCGGCAATGCCTTTGAAGAAGGCGATCAGACCAATAATGAACATGATCGGCGGGTAAAAGAAGATATATCCGCAGGCCAACCCGACGACGAACCATACGACCGCCCCCAGCATCAACAGCGCTCCGCCGCCGATTCCCGCGTTCAAGCCCCATCCGTCGCCGTCGTTGTTGTAGTACTTGCGCTGCTTCGATTCCTCGTAGGAAGCGTTCGCCATGGCGAGATGCTCTGCGGCGATTGACGAATTGCTGGGCAGCGTCATCGACGGCGTATAAGACGCCGGCGCGTAAGGGGACGGCGCTGCGGGCTGAAGCGTGTAATCATCGCTCGGCGGCGGCGCGGCGAACGGATTGCTGCTTCCCAGCGGGGCGAACTGGTTCCCCGCGGGGAGGGGCGACAACCCGGCATCGGACAGCGGCATCAGGTCGGCTCCCCCCAGCGGGGCGAGCGCGGGGGCCGCATAAGCGGGCATCAGGGGCGACAAGGGACTTGCTGGAGAGGCCGGAGCGAGCGGCGTCAGCGGGCTAACGAGTGCTGCCGGTGCTGCCGCCCTGGGCGCCGGCATGGCCAGCGGAAAGACGTTCTGGCAGTGAGGGCACTTGCCCGACTTGCCCATGGCCGCCACGGGGACGGCCAGCTTGGCCTTGCACTGCGGACAGAGGACATCGACTTTTTGAGAGGTGCTCATGGCCACACCAGAGAAAGAATCGAGGCCCCGATTCTAGCTATCTGGCAAGCCCTTTGCCAACCAAAAAGGCAAAAAATTCGGGGCCTGTTTTGCCCTCTGGCGGAAAGGACGATAACATGCCAGTAGCGTTGCGTCAGCCATCCGGCCAGCGGACCATTCCCCATGATTTCCAAGCGTCCTTCGCCTGCGATTCCATTCAGCCAGTTCGAGCAGAACCGCCAGAAGTACTCCGTGGAAGATTTGCTTCCTTATCAAGGAAAGTGGGTCGGATTCAGCCTGGACGGAGCAACGATTCTCGCGAGTGATTCAGATCAATAGCCGCCAGGATTTCGCCATCGCGCGGAATGAGCATTGGTATCGGATTCCCGTGATCGAGGCCCAGAAATGGATCGGCAATCGCTGGCCGCCCAAGTGGCTGGCGTTTTATCAAACCAAGGCGTTTGACGCCCAGCAGCACGCAGTCCATTACTATGCCGAGGTGCGGGAGATTCGGCAGGTGTCGCGGCGAGAGCTGTTCCGCGATCAGCCGCACCATCCACGAAGTGACAAGCAGTATTTCCAATTGTTGCTTGGCCCGCTTCAGCGTCTGCCCAAGCCGATTCTCAGCCGCCGGAAGCGGAAGATCGTGTTCATTCCGACGACCTGCGGATGGGGCCGAGGTTGAGGCGGTCAATGTGCGTGGCGTCGATGCACTGGGCCTTGAGCTTGGCGTCGTTGGTGATCACCGTGCCGACGAGCGTGGGGCCGATCTTGGCGAGCAGTTGGTCCTGCGGGCATTCGACCCCGCTCTCTTTCAGGTCCGCCTCGATCATGTTCCAC
>DATKDU010000048.1:0-22067 GCA_035512595.1 Pirellulaceae bacterium | reverse complement strand
CCCGCGGCCAGATACAGGTTCACGATTGCCGCAACTCCCACGGTGAACCATAGGAGCGACCCCAGGCCGAACTGGAAACGGGCGCGATGCATCGAACGTAGGACAGGTTTCCAACCTGTCCAAAAGTGTCGGGACAGGTTGATAACCTGTCCTACCTAGCGGACATCTTACTGCCCCCGTAGCCCCGCCACTACGCCAATAGCTCGCGAATCACGTGCCCATGCACGTCGGTAAGCCGCCGGTCGATGCCATTGTGCCTGACCGTCAGCCGCGTGTGGTCGATCCCCAAAAGGTGCAGGATCGTGGCGTGAATGTCATACACGGTCGTCGGATAGTCGCGCTCCAGCGGCTTGTAGCCCCATTGGTCGCTCGGCCCGTGCGAAATGCCGCCGCGTATGCCGCCGCCGGCCAGCCAATTGGTGAAGCAGTACGGATTGTGGTCCCGCCCCCTGCCCCCCTGAGTGCTCGGCATTCGCCCGAACTCGGTCGTCCACAGGATGATCGTGTCGTCCAATAGGCCGCGCTGCTTGAGGTCGGCAATCAGTGCCGCCGCCCCGCGGGCCATGCCGGCGGCCAGCGGGCCGTGATCGCGGCGGACGTCCTCATGTGAGTCCCAGTTGCGGCGCGGGAAGCTGTTGTCGTTGCCGCTCCAGATCTGCACGAAGCGCACGCCGCGCTCCAGCAGCCGCCGGGCGACGAGGCATTTGCGCGAGAAATACTCCGTCTCTTCGAGCGCGTTGATTTCCTTGTCGAACAGAGTTCTGCCGTGGTCAAGGCCGTACAGCTTGAGGATGTGCGCCGGCTCATCGGACAAGTCGAGCGCTTCCGGCGCGGCAAGCTGCATCTTGGCAGCCAGTTCGTAGCTCTTGATGCGGGCCTCCAACCGATCGTCGTGCGGATGCTCCGCGGCATGCTCGCGGTTGAACTTGCTAAGCAGTGCTTGGGCGGCCGCTTCGCTGCTGGCGCTAATAAAGTCGCCGCCGCGGCCGGGGAACAGGTCGGCAATCGGCGTTTGGCGGCCGGGGTAGATAATCGTGCCCGCGTGCTGAGCCGGGAGGAATGCCGAGTCCCAGTTCTTGGGTCCGTTGGACGCAAAGCCCCGATGGTCCGGCAGGACGACGAACGTCGGCAAGTTCTCGTTCATGCTCCCCAGGCCGTAGCTGACCCACGTTCCCATGCCGGGGAAGCCCGGAAGTTGAAAACCGGTCGCTTGAAGGTACGTCGCCTGACTGTGGACCCCCGTCTTGCCGACCATGTTGTGGACGAAAGCCATCTCGTCCACTACTTTGCCTAGCTCCGCGACGGGCTCACCCAGGAGCTTGCCGCAATTGCCGTAGGGCTTGAATTCCCACTGCGGGCGGAGCCAAGGCCCCAGGCCGTTCTGAAACGCCTCTACGTGCTCGCCGAAGTCGGACGGCTTGCCGTCGTGCTTGATCAGCTCCGGCTTGAAATCGAACAGGTCGATATGGCTGGCTGCGCCCGCCATGAAGAGTTGGACGACGCGTTTGGCCTTTGGCGGATGATGGGGAATGTCGGCCCGAGCGCCGAGGCGCGGATCGTCCGTCGCCTTGGCATCGGCGGCCAATAGGCTTGACAGTGCCAGGCCGGCAAAGCCCTGGCCGACGGTCTCCAGAAAGTGTCGTCGTGATAGCTTCGGAAACATGGCGGTCGTCCTGCTACTCCACAAATACAAACTCATTGAGGTTAAACAGCACGCGGCACAAGTTCGTCAGGCCGTGCTGCTGGGCGTACGCCACGAACGCCTCGCGCTCTTCCGCAGTTGCCGGCCGACCGAGGCATTCGTAAACGGCACGCTCAACTTTGGCCGGCAAATCGCCGCCGCGGGCGTCGAGCCTGGCCGAGTAGTGTTTGGCCATCGTGACCATGAAGCCGTTGTTGAGCAGTGCCAGGGCCTGCAGCGCGGACAGGCTTTCGTTTCGCTTATCGACCTGCATCGACGGATCGGCGCAGTCGAGGGTCGTCATAAACGGCTGCTGCTGCGAACGGACGATGAAGCGGTAAATGCTCCGCCGATGTGATTTGGGATCGTCCGGATCGTGGAGGTGATATTCGTAGTGCGGCGAATGCTCCGGCTTGTCGATCACGAAATCCTGGAAGCTGGGGCCCCCCATCGATTTGTCGAGCTTGCCGCTGACCAAGAGCACGCTGTCGCGGATCGCCTCGGCTTCGAGCCGGCGGCGGTTGGCACGCCACAGGAGGCGGTTGTCAGCGTCGATCGATTGCGGATTGCGGAGTGCGGATTGCGGAGTGCCATCGTTCTGAACCCTGAACCCTGAACCCTGAACCCTATCAGGGGGCTCACGCCCCCCGCTCGCCTGCCTGTAAGTCGCACTCAGCACGATCAGCCGGTGCAGGTCCTTGATCGACTGCCGGCCATCGCGGAATTCGGCGGCCAGCCAGTCGAGCAGCTCAGGATGCGAAGGAAGTTGGCCGTTGCGGCCGAAGTCGTTCGGCGTATCGACAAGGCCGCGGCCGAAGTGGTACTGCCAGACGCGGTTGACGATTGACCGCCAGGTGAGCGGGTTGTTGGGATCGGTGATCCAGTGGGCAAGGGCGGCCCGTCGTCGCCCTTCTTCACTCGCCGCAGAATCAGGGGGCTGACGCCCCCCGCTCGCCGATGGTCGCCCCCCGCTCGCCGAGTCTGCGTGCAAATCGAATCGCGACGGCAGCGCTGCGATGGCCGACAGCCCACCTGGACCGACTTCGGCCGCCGGCTTGGTCACGTTGCCGCGCTCTAAGAGAAATATCGGCCGCGGCTTGCCGCCGCTGGCGCCGGTGCCCAGAAAATTGCCGCTGCCGGTGTGGACTGCGCCGACGTAGCAGACGCTCTGCGGCGGAAGCTTGGCCAGCGAGTCTTTGACGGTGCCCAGTTCTTTGTCGAGCGATTCCAGCTCGCTGCGGAGTTCCGCGGTCGTGGCCTTGGTAAAAAGCTCCGCCCGCCCGCGCTCCAGTGCCGGCAAGTCTTCTGCTGCCGCGATTCTTACGCCCGGATAGAGCCCATCGACCAGATTCGTCCGCCGCCAGCGCGGCGGCGCTTCGATGGAGTCCAGGCTCGTCACCTGTCCGCCGGCAGCGATGTTTTTCCCGGCCGCATCGAGCGCCTCGAGTTCCGCAATTGCCAGGATGAAATCGTTTGGCAGCCGCGGCGCGAGTTTCGTCGCGGTGATGCGGATGAACTTCGCGGACTTGCCGCCGACGTCGATTTTCTGCGCCTTTAGTCCGGGATTCGGCACGTCCGCCTGCGTGAAATCGGCGACGGTCGCCACTTCGGCTGCAAATGCCGCGTCGTTGCTGATCTCCACCTTGTACCGCACCGGGAAGCCGAAGCCCGCGCCGATTTTGCCGAAATCGTCGTCGCACGGATAGAGGACGATCGTTTCAATGGCCGCCGGATGCTTGAGCTCGACCTGCACCCATTTCGACGCGTCCTGCTTGAACTCGATGTTGCTGTGATAGCCGAACTCCACCGGTTTGGCCTTGCCGGCCTGCGCCGCTTTCGCGGCGGCAATCCGTTTGTCCAGCTCCGCCAGCCGCGGGCCGGCGGCCGCGGCAACCTGCTTGTTGATCGCTTCCTTGCGTGCAACGAGCGATGTTTGTTTTGCGGAGAGCTCGCGCCGCTGCCGCGCGATTTGCGGATCGATGTCATAGACCCTGTCCGTCCGGTCGATCGCGGCAAACACCGCCTGGATCGCGTAATAATCCTCCTGCGTGATCGGATCGAACTTGTGGTTGTGGCACTGGGCGCACTGCACGGTCAGGCTGCAAAACGTCTGCATGGTGTTGGTCACCATGTCGTCGCGATCGAGATGCCGGGCCACCTTGCCGTCGATCTTTGTCTCCGGAACCTCGGCGTGGCCGATGAAATCCCACGGGCCGGCGGAGAGAAATCCGAGAGCCTCTAGCCCATCGCGTGTCTCCGGAAACAGCACATCGCCCGCGATCTGTTCCTGAACGAACTGGCCGAACGGCTTGTCCTCATTGAAGGCCCGGATGACGTAGTCGCGGTAAGGCCAGGCGTTTAGCCGCGGCTTGTCCTTGTCATAACCGTGCGTTTCGCCGAAATGGACGACGTCGAGCCAGTGCCGAGCCCACCGCTCGCCATATTGCGGCGACGCCAGCAGCCGCTCGACCAGTTTTTCATACGCCTTCTCGTCGCTATCGGCCAGAAACGACTCGATCTCCTCGGGCGTCGGCGGCAATCCTACAGAATCGAAGTACAGTCGGCGGATCAGCGTCCGCTTGTCGGCTTCTGGCGACGGCTCAAGCTTCTGTTCGCGAAGCTTGGCCAGGATGAACGCATCAATCGGCGTGCGGACCCGCCGCTGGTCATCGTCACCCAGCTTGGGAATCTCTGGACGAACGATCGGCTTCAGCGACCACCAGTCGGCATCCGCCAGTGCTTTGTCCTTGAGCACGAGCCCTTCCGGCCACTTGGCTCCCGCCGCGATCCAAGCCCGGATCGACTCGATTTCCTCTGGCTTCAGCGGCGGCTTCCCCTTGGGCATTTCTGGCTTGTCGCCGGTGATGTAGTCGAGGATCAAACTGCTGTCGGGCTTCCCCGGCTCGAGGATCACTCCGCTCTCGCCGGCCAGTGCCGACTTGGCCGTCGCCAGCGACAGGCCACCCTTCTTCTCCGCGTCGTTATGGCACTGAAGGCAATGCCGCTCGAAGACGAGACCGGCGCCGGCAGAGAAGTCCACGGTTTCATCAGCCAACGCAGAACTGACCGCGATCGACCAACAGGCGGCTGAAATCAGGAACCTTTTCGTCATTCCCCCATGGTACCGTCCGAGCGGCATTCCCGCATACAATCAGCCCCATGTTTCTCAGCTTCGACGGCGTGGACGGCGCGGGCAAATCGACGCAGATTCGGCTGCTGGCCGATTGGCTGCGCGCCCGGGGCAAAGAGGTGATTGAGTGCCGCGATCCGGGGAGCACGCCGCTGGGTGAGAAGCTGCGGGCGGTCCTCCTCGACCGGCACGACATGCCGATCCACCGCAAGAGCGAAATGCTGCTGTATATGGCGGCGCGGGCGCAGCTTGTGGAGGAAGTGATCCGCCCGGCACTCGCGGCAGGGAAGTGGGTCTTGTCGGACCGGTTCCTGCTGGCCAATGTCGTTTACCAGGCCCATGCCGGCGGTCTCGATCCGGACGACGTGTGGCAGGTCGGCGCGGTCACGGTCGGCGGCGTGATGCCGCGGCTGGCGATCGTGCTCGACATGCCGGCGGACAAAGCGGCGGCCCGCATTCAGCGAGAGCACGACCGGATGGAAGCGCAGGGACTGGCGTACCTGGAACGCGTGCGGCAGGGATTTTTGATCGAAGCGGCGCGGCGAAAAGACGTGGTTGTGATCGGTGCCGACCGTCCCCCCGAAACCGTCCACGCCGACGTTGTCGCCGCGGTGACATCACTGGCCCCTGGCCCCTGGCCCCTGACTCCTGGCTCCTGAACATGTGGCACTCCATCTGCGGTCACGACCGAGTCGTCGAGCAATTCCGTACGGCCCTATCCCGCGGCCGGCTGGCCAGCACGTTCCTGTTCGTCGGTCCGCCGGGAGTCGGAAAACGGAGGTTCGCCCTCAAGCTGGCCCAGGGGCTCCTGTGCGACACACGCCCGGAAGCGGCACTCGACCCATGCGGCAAATGCCCGGCTTGCCAGCAGGTGGAAGCAGGGACGCACCCGGACGTCCACGTCGTTCAGCCTCCGGCGGACGCCAGCAACCTGCCGCTGGAGCTGTTCATCGGCGACAAGGAGCATCGGATGCGGGCCGGCCTCTGCTACGAGTTGTCGCTCAAGCCGTTTTCCGGCAAACGGCGAGTCGGAATCATCGACGATGCCGATTTGCTGGCCCTCGGCAGCCGCGAGAGCGCCAACTCGCTCCTCAAAACGCTTGAAGAGCCGCCGCCGCACTCGGTCCTGATCTTGATCGGGACCAGCCAGCAGCGGCAATTGCCCACGATCCGCTCGCGATGCCAAATCGTGCGGTTCGAACCGCTCTCCGAGGCGGAGGTGGCGGAGCTGCTTCTGTCGCAGGATTTGTGCAGCGATCCGGCACTGGCTCAGGAGGCGGCGCGATTATCCGGCGGCAGCCTGACGCGGGCCGCCATGTGGTGCGACGAGGCAGTGATCGGATTTCGCCAGGAGCTCATCGAGCACTTGTCGCGTTCTGAGCTCGACCAGTTGCCGCTGGCCAAGCTGGTGCAGCAATTCGTCGATGCGGCCGGCAAGGAAGCGCCGGCCAAGCGAGCGCGGATGCGCGAAGCGGCGCAGATGGCGACCGAGTTCTATCGCGCGAAGATGCAGGCGGCCGCCGAGAGGGGCGGCGATGCCGAGCCGGCGGCCCACTGCCAGGAATTGTGCCTGGATGCGCTCAGCCACGTCGATGCGAACGTGAACTTGACGACGCTGATCGAATGGCTGGTCGATGAGTTGGCAATGGCCGACCGAGTCCAAAGTCCAAAGTCGGGTATGAATGCCTGACTGTGGACTTATTCGCCCCACACCGTCACCACCACCTTCCTTGGGCCGCCGTGGTTGCGGTGCTCGCACAGATAGATCCCCTGCCACGTGCCGAGGGCAAGCTGCCCGCTGGCAATCGAAATTGTCAGGCTGCTCCCCATCAGCGACGCTTTCACATGGGCCGGCATGTCGTCCGGCCCTTCCAGCGTGTGGACGTAGGGGAAATCCTCCGGGGCCAGCGCATTGAGCGAGCTTTCCAGATCGGTCCGCACGTCCCGGTCGGCATTCTCGTTGATGGTCAGCGAGGCCGAGGTGTGCTGGATGAAGATGTGAAATAAACCGGCATTGATATGTTCCAGCTCCGGGACTGCCGCGGCGATTTCGTCGGTTACCAGGTGACAACCCCGAGGCCGCGGTTTGAGGGTTAAAAATCGCTGAAGCCATGCCATGGTTGTCACATCTCCCAAGTGTCTAGTTCGCCTGCACTGAAAACTTTCGTTTGACGTAAGTCCTTGCGAATCATAGTGGTTCCGCACGCGATTCTCAACACTCCCGAGGTTGGCTCACGAACCGGAAATTCGTGGTTCCCCACCCTGGGCGTCACGCGCCTCTTCGTATTCCGATCTACCCCACTTGACGCTATTTTTGGGCATGAACCGGAATGCAGGCGGGGCTCCCGATGAAAAGTGCTTATGGCGGTGAATCTTCCCTTGTTGATTTCGGGCTCACAGCACCCAGTGGCATCCGTTCGGTAGCAATGGATGCCGATAAATCAGGACGCGCAATAGCGCGAAATGATTTCGGAACAACGAAACAGCGTTTGCGAGTGCCGAAATTTTTTTGCAAAACTTGACTCGCCGCCGTCGGGAAAAATAATAGATCACTCCCGCGACAGGCGTCGAACGCATGTGCGGGACGCTCTCCCCCGCATGAGAGTGTGAGGCGCGACTACTGACCGTCGGCCGAGCTGCGGCGTGACCCTCCATGTATCGGTCACGCCTGTTTTTCCCTCACGCCCGGCTGAACGTATTTACTAATCTGGAGACGTCATGGAAAAGTGCAAGAACGTGTTTGAACAGATCCTGAAGTACGGCCACGACGAAGAGTGGCTCCCCGATCCCAAGAAGGATTTCGACTCCACCGACGCGCCCGCCGGCTCGCCGGAGAAAATCGAGATCCTCCGCAAGCGGCTGGAGTTGGGCTTGCCTCTGTGGCACGAAGAGGACCGTTACGACTACAACAACCTGGTCGGTGCAATTCGGCCGCGGGACTCGGCATAACGTAGGACAGGTTTTCAACCTGTCCCAAAAGACGAAACCAACAAGGCGTCCTGATATTCAGGACGCTTTTTCTTATGCGCGGTGTGCGCGAGAGGTGCTTTGGACAGGTTGGAAACCTGTCCTACGTAAGGTTGAAAACCTGTCCTACTTCCCATAAGCCTCGGCAAACGCCTTGAGGTCGGCAGCGGCCTTCTCCGCTTCTTCTTGAGCCGCGGCCAGAGCGGCAGCGGCATCCTGAGCTACCTTGAGTTTGGCAGCATACGCCTCATCCACCGGCTTCTGCTCGGCCTGGGCCTTGGCGAGCTCGGCTTGGAGTGCCGCGATCTTATCGGCAATCGCCTTCGTCGCAGCAGCCTTCTCTTGTGCGGCCTTCTCGGCTGCGATGCGCTCCGCTTCCATCTGCTGCGCCGTGGTGGTCTGGGCCGCGATCTTCTGACCGGCGGCATCGATGGCGGCCTGAAGCTTGCCGGCAGTCTGCTCGAAGGCGACCTTCTCCGCCTCGGCGGCCGCGGCAGCTTGCTGGGTGGCGGCCGCGGCGGCTTGAGCCGCATCGGAAGCAGCCTTCTTGGCCGCATAGGTGGCGTCGGCATCGGCCTTGGCCTTCACGGCGGCATCCATCTCGGCCTTGGCCGTGTTCATGGCGTCGGCCACCGTCTTGGCAGCCGCAGTCAGGGTTTCGACCTGCTTATTGGCGGCAGTCAGATCGGCGTTCGCTTTATCGAGCGCAACCTTGGCCGCATTGGCAGCCTCCGTCGCCTTGGCGAGCGCTTCGGCTTTAACCTTGGCGGCGGCATCCGCAGCAACTCGAGCAGCCTCCGCGGTGGCTGCGGCGTCAGCCGAAGCCTTGGCCTTTTCCGCGGCGGCGGGTGCTTCGGCACTGTTCTCGGCCGCAAGCTTGTCGGCATTGGCCTTGTCGGCGGCGGCTGCATCGGCGGCAGCCTTCGCAGCAGCGGTGGCATCAGCCAGGGCCTTGTCGGCCGCTGCTTTCTCATCGGTCGCCGTCTTCAGAGCGACTTGCGCGGCATTGAAGGCGTCGGTGGTGGTCTTCACCCCAGCCGCCGTCGTCTCGGCGACTTTCACTGCCGCCACGCGATCGGCTTCCGCCTTCTGTGCCGCGGCAGTCGCGGCGGCCAGCTTGTCGGTAGACGCCTTCGCCAGCGTGGCCTTTTCCGCGGCAACTTTTTCAGCCGCGGCCGTTTCGGCCAGCGGAGCGCTAGCGGCCGCCGTCTTGGCCGCGGCATCCGCCGCCAGGCTCTGAGCGACCATCTCCAGCGTCGGCGGATTGGCGGGAAGCGAGGCGACCTCTTTGGCTTCGTTCGTATCCCAGACCTTTACATTCCCCAGCCAGTCGCCGCCGATCACGCGTGCGCCATTGAAAGTGATGGCCGATTTGAGGGCCGCCTCCGAAAACCCAGGAAAGGTCTTGAGTGCCGCGCCGTCCCCCTGCCAGAGCTTGACGGTGTTATCGCGGCCGGCGGAGACAATGCGGCCATCCATCGCGTAGTTGACGCAGAAGGCGCCTCCGCCGTGAGCACCCCAGTTCTTGATCTGATTGCCGTCGTTCATCTCCCACAGGCGGATCGTCGCGTCCTCGCCGGCGGTGGCCAATACGTTGCTGTCGGGCCGCCAGGAGACGTCGTACACAGCGCCGTTGTGGCCACGGAGGCTCAAGTACTCGCGGGCCGTGTCGGCTTCCCACACGAACGCACCGCCGGAGCGGTCGCTGGTGGCCAGCAGGACGCCATCGGGGCTGAACTGCACGGCGTAGATCCAGTCGGTGTGCTTCTTGATCTCATGGAGAAGTTCGCCCGTCTCGGTCGAGTAGATGCGAACGACCTTGGACGGGCCGCCCAGGGCAACCAGCGAATGATCCTTGCTGATGTCGGCGGCCAAC
Organism: Pirellulaceae bacterium; assembly: GCA_035512595.1. Classification (GTDB taxonomy): domain Bacteria; phylum Planctomycetota; class Planctomycetia; order Pirellulales; family Pirellulaceae; genus DATKDU01. The sequence continues at coordinate 12,413 of DATKDU010000048.1, read as the reverse complement.
ACCGAATCGAGCTCTTCGCCGACCTTGGCGACACGCCGACCGGTCTTCACGTCAAAGAGTACGACGCTGCCGGAGTGTCCGCCGCGCCCGCCGCCAGCCAGCAAGATGCTGCCGCTGCGGCTGAAGCGGAGAACGTAGGCATTCCCTTCGGGAAACGGCAGAATGCCCAGGAGCTGCGCCGTGTCGGTGTTATAAAGGGCGATCTGCTTCTGTCCGGCGACGGCGGCCAAGGGCGCCCAAGGGCTGGTTGCCATGGCGGTGATGGCCGCGGCTCGCGGCGTGTACATCACCGGCTGGCGGAGTAATCCTTCCGGCATAGCGGGCGGGCCTTCGGGCTGCCCAGTCGTCGTCGTCGCAGCCAGGGCAATGCTCTTTTTCTTGATCACGACCTTCGAGCCGGAGTTCTCCGGCGCGCCAGCTTCGATCCACTTGGAGATCAGGTCGAGCTTCTCCTGCGGCAGCTTCTCCGCCATCGGCGGCATCGTGGGTTCTTCGGAATGGCTGACCAGGGCCCACAGTCGCGAGCTGGCCAGATCGCCGGCAAGGACGACTTCGCCCGACGATCCGCCGGCCATCGCCTTGCCGTAGGTGTCGAGCACCAGGCCACCCTTATTGCGGTCCTGGGCGTGGCAAGCGAAGCAGTGGTCGCGGAAGATCGCGCGGACCTGGTCGTCATAGGTGACCTTCGGACCTTCAGCCGGTTTGGCTTCCTGGGCGGTAGCTGCCGCCACCAGCGCGGCGAACACCACCCACATGGCGACGAAGATGGCAGCCCAGCGGTAGTCAAAACGCATATGCGAACCTCGAAGTGGAATAGACTTCCGAATACCCGAATGACCAATGACCAAGCCTCAATGACCAATGGAGGCTGGCTTGACCGTCATTGGTCATTGGGATTGGGTCATTGGTCATTCATTCCTAGTGGTTGAACACAAACTCCCGCGAGTTCAGGATTGCCCAGAAGACGTCTTCCAGTCCGACCTGCGGGTTCTCGGCGCTCGTCACGACCGCCATCAGCCGCTCCATCTCGGCCGGTTCCGGCTTGCGAGAGAGGCAGCGGATGTAGAGCGACTCGATCGCTTGCGGCGGCGTTTTGCCGGCGGCAATCAGCTCCTTCACGACGCCCCCTTGCTGAATCTTGTTGTGGACCGTCGTGCCGTTGAGCATGTGCAGGGCCTGCGACAGCGTCGGCTCGGTCTTGGCATCGCAGGCACAGACCGTGTCGCGCGGGGCGCGGCCGAATGTCGTCAGGAAGTAGTTGCTCGTGCCGCCGTCGGCAATTTGCACTGCTCGGGCACCGATCGGCAGCCCCTGGAACTTGTCGGGCGCCTTGGTCACTGCACAGATGCAGTCGAGCATCTGCTCCGCCGGGATGCGGCGGACGTTGCCGTGGGCAAAATTGCGTTCGTCCGTGGCATTCGATTCGTTCCGCTCGGTCGTCCGCTGGTACGTTTCCGAGTTGCAGATGTCGCGGACCAGCTTCTTGAAGTCGTAGTTGTATTCGACCAGCTTGTCGCCGAGGGTCTTGAACAGCTCGGGATTAATCGCTGGATTGCTGACGCGGATGTCGTCGATCGGCTCGACGATCCCCTTGCCGAAGAAGTGAGACCACACGCGGTTGGCGACGCTGGTCGCAAAGTAGGGATTGTCGGTGCTGGTGAGCCACTTGCCCATCAACTCGCGGCGGTCTTTGCCGGCCGTGTCGGGCTCAGCGCCGCCGAGGAACTTCGGCTTCATCACGCGGCCGCCGACCGGATGGGCTACTTCGCCGCCGCCGGAGTTGAAGACAATCGTCTCGCGATAGTCCTCGCCTTGCTTGCGGCCGATCTGCGAGAAAAAGGCGGCGAAGCTGTAGTAGTCGTCCATCGTCCAGCGGTCGAATGGATGGTTGTGGCACTGGGCGCACTGGGTGCGAATTCCCATGAAGACCTGGGCGATGTTCTCCGACGTCTTGAGCGTGTCGCGCTCGATCTGATAGTAGTTCGTCGCCGGATTCTTAAACGTCCCGCCGCTGGCACTCAGCAGCTCCTGGATCATCTGGTCCAGCGGCACATTGCTGGCGATCTTGTCGGTGAGCCAGCTCGCGTACAGGAATGCCGACTTATTGCTCACCTGATTGGTCGTCTTGATCATCAGGAGCTCGGCCCACTTCATGGCCCAGATTTCGGAGAACTCCTTCCGCTCGAGCAGCTCATCCACCAGCTTGGCACGCTTGGCCGGGTCGGTGCTCCCCGTGAAAGCCAGAAACTCTTCCTCAGTCGGCAATCGGCCCGTGATGTCGATCGTCGCCCGGCGGAGGAATTGCTCGTCGGTGCAGAAGCCGCTGGGGAGGATGCGGAGCTTGTTGAGCTTGGCTCCCACCAGTTGGTCGATGTAGTTGCCAGTGATTGGCGGGGCCGTGTATTGCAAATCCTTCGGCAGGGCCAGGACCTGATTGCCGACGGTGTGCGTTTCGAAGCGGGCCATGACGAACGCCTCGCCGCGAGCCCCGGCGGTGACTAGCCCGTCCTGCGTGATCGGGGCCGAGTTGTCGTTGTTCGTCAGAAACACCGCCAGCGAAGTGACGTCGCGGTCGGTGCCGTCGGCATAGCGAGCGCGGGCGATGAACTGCTGCGTCGCCCCTTCCCCTTCGAGGACGGCATTCGGCGGATAGAGATCGACGGCAACCACCTTGGGCGTGGGAGCGGCGTCGTTGGGAGCGCCGGCTTCGAGCCACTTCATCATGGTGGCGTAGTATTCGGTCTCGGTGCCGAACCGCTTGCCGCCCGTATGGGGCACCGCGCCGATCGACTTTTCGATCATCAGGCTGTCTTTGGGAGACGCCAGGTTGATGCGGCGGGCGCCGATCTCGCGGGTGATGCGGAAGAAATCCCCCTGCGGATCGAAGCCGAACAGCGAGATGCGGAAGCCGTCTTTGCCGCGGGCTGCCCCGTGGCAGGAGCCCGTGTTGCAGCCGGAGCGCATGAAGATCGGCATCAGGTCGAGTTGGAAGCTGATCGGCCGTTCAGCGGCGGCATCCTTGACGGTGATCGTGGCGGCCGCTTTGAGCCCCTGGTACTCGGCATCGAGCGTCGTCTGGCCGTCCGCGGCGGGAAACAGGACGTTTTTGTCCTGACGCACGAGGTTGTCTGCGGCGATTTTCACCGTCGCCTGGCTGGTGACATCGAGCGTTACGCCGTCGTCGCGCGTGGCGACGATGATGAACCGCTGGAGGTCGGCCTTGGTGTTCAGGTTGATGTCGGGGGGATAAACGGCCAGCGCGGTGATCTTCGGCTCGGCATGGGCGGTGGCGGCCAGGGCGAGGAGGAAGATCGCAGCAATGATTTTGGTTTTCATGTTTATTCCTCGTTCCCACGCTCTGCGTGAGGAACGCAAGTTTGCGACGCTCTGCGTCGCGCGGTCTCAATTCGGAAATGGGACGCGGAGCGTCCTCGCTCGCGTTCCCACGCGGAGCGTGGGAACGAGTTAATCGCCTATTTTTTGCCTTCCTTTTCGAGTCGCAATTGTTCCAGGCGCGAGAGCCGCTTAGCCATCGGCATGGGGGCCGCGGCGGGCTGCGGCATGGGAGCGGCGGCGGCCATGGGAGCGGCAGGCTTCGGCGGCAGCGGCGCGTCGATGCGGATTTCGCCGGTCCCCAGCGTATGGGCCACCGGCTCGCCTTGCACGATCGGCGTCGCTACACAGAGAAGCGATGGATACCGGCCGGGCCGAGCATCTGCGGCTACCTTGACCTTAAAGATCAGCTCCGTTGCGTCCTTGTTGAACTCGATCGGCGTCGTCGTCGCACCGGCGGGCAAGCCGACCAGCTCGCACTTCGCACTGCCGTCGAAATCGATCTTCTTCTCCATCTTCACGACGACGTCGGTTTCCTTCCCTTGTTCCACGGCTGCCTTGTCGAAGGCGAACGTGAAGTACTGGTCCGAGATCGTCAGGTCGGCGAGCTGCGAGGCGCACTCGATTGCCCCGCCGCCAAAGCCGGCTCGGCCGATGACGACTATCTTGTGCGTGCCTACGCCAGCTCCGCCGTTGGCGGTCACGGGAATCAGGGCCTCGGTCTGGCCCTCGGCAATCGCAATGGATCCAGACGAGCTGACCCCTGGCGGGTTGTAGAGGAAGAAGACGCTGATCGGCGCGGTGAATCCTTCCTTCCGCGTCGCAACGACCTTGAGCTGCATCGAGCCGCTTCGGGCCAGCGGCGCCTTGGGCTGGACAATGTCGATCTTGAATGGAATCTCGTCGGTGAGGGCCGTTGCCATCCGGTCGGCGTCATGTCCCCAGACATCGATGTTGTTCTGACCGCGGACGAGCATCGTCCGCTGACGCAGCTTGCCCGTCACCGGCACGTTCGGATCGGCGCATTTGCCGGCCACATCGACCAGCGCCCCCGCCGGCTCAGCGTCGGCAGCCGCCGTGAACAGCACGGGAATGTCGCCCCGATCGGCAGCCATCTGGAACGTCTCGTAGGCAATGCCCGCGGGCAAACCGTTGAACGCCACGTCGATCGCGCCGCCGAAGTTCGCCCGGCTGGCGCTGACCATCAGGGCCATGCGGTTCCCCTTGGGAACTTTGAGTGTGTTGGGAATGTACTGCTGCCGCTCCGGCAGCCCCATCGTCAGTGCCGGCTGCACGGGCACGATCTCGATGCGGTAGACGTAATTCGGTCCCCCCGCCTTGAGTTGATCGACGACCTGGGCAAAGTACTCGCCGTCGGCGGGCGCACCGAAACGAACGTAGCTGTCCGGTCCACCAGAGTCGTCATTGGCGACGATAGCGCCCCCTTGAGCATTCAGGATCGTCAGCACCGGGTCGAGCGGCGAACGGATCGGCTTGCGGGCGTACACGCGAATGTCAAACTGTTGTCCCGCCTTGGCGGAGAACTTGAAAATGTCCACGTCCCCCGGCTTTTCGATGATCCCGTTCATCGCACCGGGCGCAGCGCCATGGCTGGCTTGAGCGAGCGTGTCGTTCGGCTCCGTTTCAAGGAAATTGTCGAGGTTGATTACACGGACCGTATTCGGCGACGGCGAAATGCCGCCGGCGTCTTGAGCATAGAGCCCTGTCTCTTCAGCGCCGTCGGTCGGCAGCGTGACTTGCGACTGGGCATCGCCGGCCGGATCGCCGATCCAGCGGACGCTCAGTGCTTCGCCTGGCTTGCCGCCGGCGGGAAAAACGGCCGTCGGCCGCGGATAGCTGCCGATGTGCAGCCGGTACATGCAGGCGCCGTTGCCGCCGAAGGAGCATTCGCGGACCTGGATGATGTACTTGCCGTCTTCCGGCGCGACGATCGCGCACAAGCAGTCTTGATTAAGCAGTGCCGCGTCGTCGCTGCGGGCCAACTCGAACCGCTCGGCATTCAGGATCGCCAGGTACGGATCGAAGAACGTGCGGCCAAGCCGCAACCCTTCGAGCTCTGCGGTCAACCGCTGCCCCTTCTTGAGCTCGACGACGTAAAAGTCCTGATCTTCGTTTTGCACGATGCCGCTGACCGTGACACCCAGCGGTACGACCTGCGGCTGGGCAAAGTCGCTGTTGGGCTCGACTTCGGCCACTTCGGGGAACGGTCCAACCGTGAACGTCATCAGGTTGCTGATGCCGCTGGCCGAGCGGACGCGGGCGGCGTGAATCCCCATGCGGCAATCGGCGGCCACGTTGAGCTTCGTCTTGACCGCGTTGTCATTGACGACCTCCAGCGACGTGACCGTAATGCCGGGAGAATAGAAGAGAATCTCTTTGGCGTCGGCGAGCCGACTCCCTTGGAACTGGACTTCTGTCTCGACGCCGCGTTGCACGCCGTAGGGAACGATGTTGCCGAGGGCCGGCTCGACGGCATTGGCCGCGGCAGGGAGCCAAACGGCGACTATCGCCAGACCTAAGAAAGTCGTCGTCAATCGCGACATCACGGCATCCTCACAGTGGCAGGAACGATTGCCGGCGGGCGGGAATTGCCGACATTCGTTTGATTGTAATTGAGACCGAAGCGGTCGCTGGCGGGATTAAGCCGTGCGGTCAGTGGGTCTGCCGCCGGCTGCGCATCTTGGCGCGGGATGACGGGGATCATCATGATCCCCGGCGTCGTTGGTTTGGGTTTTTACGCGAGCAGCGGTTTGATCACCTTGCCGCCGTCGCAAATCTCGATCGGCCGGTCGCCGGGAGCCATCAGCTCCTTGTCGGCGACGATGCCGAGCTGGTTGTACACGGTCGTGGCGAGGTCTTCCGGGCCGACCGGATCGCTGTCGGGCTCGGAGGCGGTCGAGTTCGACGTGCCGTAGATCGTGCCCCCTTTGATGCCGCCGCCGGCGAGCATGACGCTGAAGACCTTGGGCCAGTGGTCGCGGCCGGCCGTGCCGTTAATCTTCGGCGTCCGGCCGAACTCGCTGGAGACCATGATCAGCGTGCTCGCCAGCAGCCCCTGGGCCTCCAGATCGGTGATCAGCGTGTGCAGCGCCTGATCCAGGGCCGGCATTTGGCCTTTCATCCCCTGGGTAATGCCGTTGTGCATGTCCCAGCCGCCGTAGGTCAGCGTCACGAACCGCACGCCGGCGGCGACCAGGCGGCGGGCCATGAGGAGCCGCTGGCCAGCCACGTTGCGGCCGTATTGATCGCGGACATTAGCCGGCTCGGCTTCGATATTGAACGCCTCGCGGGCCTGCGGCGAACTGATTAGACTGTAAGCTCGCTCGTAGAAGGTGTTCATCGCCCCGACGTTGTCCGACTTGTCCTTCTTGGTGAAGTATTCGTTGACCGCTTCCAGTGCCGTGCGGCGGCGGGTGAAGCGAGCGTCGTCAACGCCATTGGGGAGGCTCAAGTCGAGCACCTTGAAGCCGCCGTTGGCCGGGTCGGATCCGAGGCTGAACGGAGCGAACGACGAGCTTAGGTAGCCGTTGGCGGCATATTCGTTAGGAACGTTGGGAATGCAGACGTAAGGGGGCAGGTTGTTCCGCGGGCCGTATTCGTGGCTCACGACGCTTCCCATGCTGGGGAAGACGAGAGCCGGGCTGGGGCGGTAGCCCGTGAACATGTTGTGGGTGCCGCGCTCGTGAGCCGCTTCGCCGTGAGTCATCGAGCGGATAATGGCCAGCTTGTCGCAGACCGTGGCCAATTTCGGCAGCGTCTCGCTGATCACCTCGCCGGTGTTGGTCTTGATTGAACCCATCTCGCCGCGATATTCCAACGGAGAGTAAGGCTTGGGGTCGAACGATTCCTGGTGAGCCATCCCGCCGGGCAGGAAGATATGAATGATGCTCTGGGCCTTGGCGTCGAGAAAGTCGTAGTGCTTCTGGTCGGCGTGGGCCTGCCGCTGGAAGAAATCGCCGAGAGTCAGACCGAGACCGCCAATGGCTCCGACGGTGAGCAGCGAACGGCGGCTCATCCGATTTCCTGTGCAAGACATGCTTTCTCTCCGTGAGGTGACTCGTGATGCGATGCGAACCCCGATCCGAACCAGATTCGTAGCGGTCCGAGGGGATTCCGTCCGTTTATGGCCAGCAAATGCAGTTCCGGTACGCTGGCGAGGTGGGTTTTCTTGGGTGGGGTGTCCGCCGTGGTGGGCAAATCGTAGTGCAGACACTCTCGGCAGCCTAAGCGAACTGGCCGTGAATGTCAAACTGCCGACACGAGCCGCTGCGGATAAACCCCTCAATAGAGGGGGATCAGAAACTTGGCATTCCCAGGTTCAACAAAAAAGCCCAGCCGGTTCATGGCTGGGCTAATGACTGCGTTTGTGGCAGAAAGTGACGCAGTTGCGGGCGTCAGGCACTCGCTCGCAGGGGTGGATTGTCGGCTTCTGGGCGTGGCCGGGGCTCGAGCTCGTCCCGCAGGACGAGCACATCCGGCGGGGCCTCGATCCCCAGCCGAACCCGGTCCCCCGACACGCGGACGACCGTCACGACAATATTGTCTCCGAGCCGAATCCGCTCGGTGGCTTTTCGAGAAAGAACCAGCATGAGGGCAAACTCCGTGCAGGGATGATCAGGATTGGTTCAGGTCTTCAGGCGGGCGGCAATGCGGCGGTCGGGCGTAAGGGTCTGGCGAGTCAGCACTTGGGTCATACAGCCAGTGCCAGCTTCGGTGCCGGCACAAGCTGGGTTTTGAGCGTCCGCTCCCCGGAAGAGCCGTAGAACAGGATGGTGTTCCGCTGCGTCTCCCAGATGGCGGTCAGCTTCACGCTCCGCGGCCCGTGCAGGCAGAAGAAAATGCCGCAGGGCCGCTGGCCGCGTACGAGAATCCGTTCGGTGACGTCGAAAGCGCCTTTTTCCAGTTGATTTTGTTCACAAAGGGTGGAATGGACAAAGTTTCGCAAGTCGTCGAGATCCTGTATTTCAAGGGTGTCAGCCGACATGGCTCGCGCAATCTCCGGAGGAAGGAAGGGACGGGTGAGAACAAGGCTGCGGGGTAGGTAGAGTTGGCAGCCTGGGGGAAGTGTCAGCAGAAGTAACTATCGGCTAGCAGCGTCAAGCGATTTGAGAGCGAAGGCTAGGCAAAATAAAGAACATGCGAAGGCGCGCTACCGGGTTTTCCGGATGGTCCTTTGCAAGCGCACACGCAAGTCAGCGCGGAAATCACGCGCACCAGTTTGCGATGCGCGTAAATTGCTCGGAAGATTCGGATAGCCCACTTAAGAATTGACCGGCAACGCGCGACGAGTCGTGCGGGGGCAGCGCTACTTGCCCGCTGCGTATTCCTCAAACGCCTCACGGATCTTCCCCTGCTTCTCATCTCCTTGATGGAAGATCACCCGGTAGCGCAGGGACAGCGATTCTCCCTTCTTGAGCGTGTGATCGCCATGTTCTTTGCCGCCCGTGAAGTCCCCCTGTCCCCACGGATTGGCTGCAAACAGGCCGTAAGTCCGCACGTGCCAATGGCTCGGGTAGCGGAAGCTTGACGGGTGGTTGAGGATCGCAATGCCGAGCGTTTCCCCTTCGACAGGGCCGTGATAATCGACCCAGGCGGCCGGTTTTCCCCAGGCGTCGCCGTCGGTGAGTCCTTCACTGGTGATGATTTTGCCGCCGAGCTTGCGATCGGTGCGCATCGTCTCGGTAATCCGCAATCCGAACGAGCCTTCCTTGGTATCGCCGAACTTCACCTCATTCGCCGCAGCCGTGAAAACGATGTCGAAGTCGATCCAGCGGCGATCGTCGCCGCCGCCGAAGCGCAAGGTGCGCTCGTCGTGCAACAGCGTGGCGCCGTCAGGGCCGACCCAGTCGTTTTTCGTAACGATCGTGCCGACTTTGCCTCCTTCGGCCTTCACCAACTCCTTGTGCTCCGTCTTCCCTTGCACCTTGGCCGTCTCGGCCCAGAAGTCCACGCCGTTGATATTGCCGTGCGTAAACCAGAACGACCGCTGGTGGACGTGGTCGGTCTTCTCGTCAGGATTGCTCTCCCGCATCGGCCAGGCCCGGGTCATCTCTTTCCCCGTCGGCCCGATCACCGGCCAGAGGATCGGCTTGGCCCCCGACTTGAACAGATAGGTGGTAAACGGCTTGCCGTCGATCGCCACTTCGACGCCGGCGTCGGATTTCTTGAGAGTCACTTCGGCGCGGGCCGCGAGCGGAAGAAGAATCACGGCAGTTGTTAGCAGCACAGCCAGGCGGCTCATGGCGGGTTCTCCGGCGGGAAAGCAATGGTTCCACGTAACTACCGCGGCATAATAGCTGCGCAGACGCTGCGAATCCACTAACCAAGGACAATCTGCAGTCCCCGGGCTGCCATCAGAGAGCAGAGAGCAGAGGTTTGGTGTTCGGTGTTTCTTGGTACTCGGTACTCAGTATGCGGCCCGACCTCTGACCTCCGACCTCCGACCTCTGCTCTCTGACCGCTCCTCCCTTTCACCGCCCGATGCAATACAGGGTGTTCTTCCCCCGGAGGAATATCTTGCCGTCGCTGACGGCCGGGGAGGCCAGAAATTCGTCGTCCAGCTTGTTTTCCAGCAACTTGTCGAACCGGGGCGCAGCCGAAATGACAGTACACAGCCCCTCGGTATTGAGGAAGAACACCCGCCCCTCGGCGGCAATCGGCGAGGCCTTGTATTTCCCCTTGAGCCGCTGCATCCATTTGAGGTGCCGCGTGCGGGCGTCGAGGCAGCGGGCAATGCCGTCGTCGCTGACCATGAACAACAGCTCGGCCCAAACGACCGGGCAGCACGTATCGGGAGTCCCACCTTCGTACTCCCAGACGATGCTCCGCTTGGAAAGCTCGCCGCCGGCCGACGGATCGACGGCTACCATCGCCCCGCGCAGGCCGCGGGTTGCATAGATCAGTCCATGAGCGGCAGTCGGCCCGGTGACCGTCCGCCCGCCGACGAGCCCTTCCAGCACCCAAAGCTGTTTGCCGGTCGCCGGATCGTAGGCGTCGAGTTGGTTGCCCCCCATGATCACAAGCTGTAGGTCGCCGCTCCGCGGCGCACCATCCGACCGTAGGTCGCCGCTTCGCGGCGCACCATCCGCGACGGAGTCGCGGCGTACTAAGAGCGGCGTGGTATACGCATCGCACTCCTCGGCCTTGGCCTTCGTCGTCCGGATCAGCTTCCACCGCTCGTTGCCGCTCTTGAGATCATGGGCCACGAGGTAGCTTTCGACCGGCTTGTCGCGGAGATCGGCCAGCGAGTCCTGCATGCAGACGCTGATCACCAGGTCCCTGTAGAGGACTGGGCTGTTGGCGTGCCCCCACCAGATGGAGTACCCGCCGTAATCCTCCTGGAGGTTTCGCTTCCAAAGCTGTTTGCCGTCATAGTCGTATGCCGCCAGATCGCCGTTGCCGAAATGGGCGACGACCGTCTTGCCGTCGGTGACCGGCGACGGGCTGGCCAGGTTGTGGAGCAGGTGAAACTTCTGCTTGTCGCGGCTGGGGCCTTTCGATTTCCCTTCGTCCCGCCGTGCCTCGCCACTGCCGACGTTCTGCGTCCAGAGGATCTCGCCCGACTTCTTATGGAGCTTCAGCAGCAAGAGTTCGTTCTTGTCGGTATGGCTGGTGACAAAGATAGCGTCCCCCCAAATGGCCGGCGTGCTCGTTCCCCACGCCGGCAGCGGCGACTTCCAGTCGATGCCGCGGCCTTCGTGCCAGACGATCGGCAGGTCCTTCTCCTGGCTGACGCCAGTGCCATCGGGCCCGCGCCACTGGGGCCAGTTGTCGGCGCGGGCCGGGAAAGCGGGGAACAGCGTTCCAATGGCTAGTGCGATGGTGAAGGTGCGGGTTGGCAGATTCATTTGCTTATCGCCCCAAGTAACGGTCGCCATCGTAGAAGATCGAGCGCTGACGAGCTGCAACAAAGTCCCAATTCAGGCGCGTCGGCGGCTCCATGTAATGCTTCCAGGCAACTGCCATTTGACGAGCCGATTCGTCATACGCCATTCCTCCAAAACCGGTGCCCATTGCGGGAAGTGCGATGACTTCAATGCGCCGGGCGTCGGTCTGATTATGCCTATGAATCGCGGTTAAAGCAGCCCAAGTGGCACGATACACGGCATCGGTGCCTTCAATGGATCCGGGCACCCGCATCGTCGGTGCATGAGCCACAAATGGATATTGTTCATTGCCGGTATCAACGATGAATGCAGTTCCGACCGGCTGCTCCCCCAGAAAGTCATTGAGAATGCGATCCTGCACCATTTGCAGTAGCGATGCACCATGGAACTCGACGACTGCCGCATCGACTCCGGCATTCATGATGCCAAAAGAATTTGCAGCCGTCACGAAGCAGTCATGCGGCGCAAGTTCTTCAAGCCTGCCCCGGATCACTCTCGCCTGAGGATATTTGGAAAACCGATTCCGATACGCCGCACAAGCCTCATCCTCGGGATGAACGATCCATATTTCGCGGATGAAACTCATCGGATTTCCAAACGGTTGATCGTCGCCCATTTTCGCGAACAGCACTGGTCACCGCAACGGGACAGAGTCAGATCGCGCGACACTCCGTGCCTAAGGGGTCGGGAGTCGTTTTCGGCCAACATGCGTTGGTGAAGGAAAGCCGACAGCCGAAAACGACTCCCGACCCCGGTCACGCTGTTACAGGCCAGTTACCCTACCTGGCCGCTGATCCTAGTAAGATTGCGACGGCGTCACCAACTCTCGCACTTTCGGAGCCTGTCATGCGCTTGCCCCATTTGCTCGCTGCCGCCGTCATCCTGCTCACTTCGATTCCGATTCCAGCGCTTGCCGCCGACCGCGACCCCAACGAACTGGACCTCAAGACCGAGCGCGTCATCATCTTCAAGGACGGCTACTGCCTGGTCATCAAGCGAGGCACCGCGACGACCGATGCCGACGGAGTGGCGTTCACCGACGAAGTCCCCGACGCGGCAGTCCTCGGCTCGTTCTGGGCCGTGCCGGACGAAGGGCGGCTGGTGAGCATGACTGCCGGTTGGAAGGTGGACGAGAGCACCGAGACTCGCGAGTTCCCCTGCCGGGAGCACGCC
>DATKDU010000047.1:0-3825 GCA_035512595.1 Pirellulaceae bacterium | reverse complement strand
GTTATATGACATTCGCAACGACATATTGCAGGCAACTGTTGGGATGCGCTAAGTCACCTTGGGAGGTGCGGATGAAATTCGGGGTCTTCTTGCTTTCAGTTCTCGCTACAACACTGTCGTCAGGGCAAGTGAACGGGCAGGACAAGCCTACGGTCGCAATCATTGGCACTGGGAATTTGGCAGTCGCACTCGGGCCGGCTTTGGGCAAGAGTGGCTATACCGTCGTGTACGGCAGCCGCGATCCCGCACGAGACGCGGTGCGAAAGCTGGTGCAGCTCTCGGGCCCTCAAGCTTCGGCGGTGAGCCCCCGCGAGGCCGCCGCAAAGGCCCAGGTCATCATCCTCGCGGTGCCGGGTGAGGTCGTCGAGCAAGTCGCTGGGGAATTGGGTGAGCTCCCGGGGAAGATCATTATCGATGTGGCCGGCGGAGAAAAGCGCATCGCGTCGGACGGGTATTTGGAGCTCGTTTCTGACAGCGCCAAGGCCGAACGAATTCAAGCCAGGCACTCTGCAAATCGAGTGGTTCGGCTCAACATCCCGAGCATCGCCTTTTTCACTAATCCGCTACTCCTCGCCACGCGTCCGAGCGTCCTGATCGCGGGGAACGATCCCTCAGCGAGAGAAGCCGCCGCAACGATCGTGTTTGATCTAGGCTTGGACCCTTGGGACGCGGGGCCTCTCCGCTTCGCCCGAACGTTCGATGCAATCAACACAATGAACATGGTCACGTGGCAGCAGGGCAGAAAGGAAGGTTACGAGCTGAAGATGCTTCCGGGCGTGCCGCTGCCGTGCTTCATACCTGTAGCCGAGGCGTTCGGATTCGGTCAACCGTACGACCTTCACAGACTCCCGAACTTTCCGCGACGCGATCCGGTGGTGACTTGCGATGAGTGGCGGCGCCGGCTTGGGCCGCCCTATGTGGAGAAGGAATGACTTCGCGGCTGAAAAGGTCGTTGTAGCTGCCTCGAGGTAGCCTAGATCAACAAGTGAATGAACGGCGGGCGAACGTCATATAAAACGCGTTAAGCGCCATGGAGCTCGCCTTGTTGGTTGAAGATCACCCGTTTGGAATCGTGCATTCTTCGCCGGGAGTGGTCTCACCTTGAAGCTATCACGAATCGTTGTTGACCGGCCCCTAAAAGATGCGCGGCTGGCCGTCGGGATCACGTCGCTCTTGTTCGCCTTCGCCTACGCGCTACCGTCCTATCTCGAAGGCAACGGCCAGATCTCAGACGTGCTGTTCGGAGGAGTCCTGGGATTGGCCGTCGTTACTGTGGGCTTCGCCGCGACGTCGCGGACTCGACCGATGCCCCACCCGGAGCCTCGGCAGCGCTTGCGACGCGGTGCAGGTGCGGCCGGTATAGGAGTCGGATTGGGCCTTCTCAACCTGGGAGCGAACCGTGCCTTGGCGTCCCTGGATCCCCGTATCTACGATCTCCTCATAGAGCGCTTCGACAGGATATCCCCGTGGGGCGCCACCCTCGCAACCCCGTTGGTCGAGGAAGTGGTGTTTCGCCTGACAGTCCTGAGCGCCTTCGCGTGGATCGCAAGCTTTGTCGTCAGAAACCCGCGCGGGCAGTTCATCACCGCACTCTGGGTGTCGTCCTTCGTTTTTGGCCTCCTGCATATCTCTCGGCCTGTGGTGGGCGTATGGCCCTTGGACCAGATCTACCTGGCAGGCGTAGCATTGAAGAGTACGGTGCTCGGGGTGGCTCTGGGTTGGGTATTCTGGCGCTGGGGCCTGCCGCACGCGATTCTGGGTCACGCCTTGACGAACGGCACGCATTGGTTGTGCGAACAGTTGCTGTTTTGAGAGAAGCACGCCGCTGCCTAACACGCACGCATGACTGGCGGTTTAGGCCCGTTCAATATACGTCGGCTGAAACTCGTTAGGCGACATAGGCTCCGTTTGCGGGTCCGTGGAATCAGAGTTGTGCCGACTCGCGCAAAACCTCAGGGAGTGACCTCATGAAGATTCTCTTCGCCATTCTAGGCCTACTTCTGAGCGGCTGCGCAGAACCACAGCGCGCAGACCTCGCCATCCGTGGCGCCACGGTCGTCAATGTGACGGACGGTTCGCTCCTCACGGACCAGAATGTCATTATCGAGGACAACCGGATCGTGGCCGTCGGTCCACAGGACGAGGTCGAAGTGCCGGATGACGCGGAGGTGGTGGAGGCGGAAGGAAAGTACCTCATCCCCGGCCTGTGGGACATGCATGTCCACTCGGTCCGCTCCGGGGATTGGCATTTCCCGCTGTTCCTCGCACACGGTGTTACCGGCGTTCGGGACATGAGCGACGGAACCGGAGATGTGACGCTGGAGGCGACCAACTCAATCCGGCGACGGCTGGCTGAAGGCGACCTTCTTGGCCCGCCCCGATTCCTCAGCTCCGGCCCATACGCCGAAGGCCATCCTCCTATGGCGGCGAACAACCCGGTCGTGGTGCGCACAGCAGAGGAGGCCCGGGCTGTGGTCGACAGCCTCGTCGACGCTGATGCTGATTTCATCAAACCCTACGAGAATCTCTCCCGAGAAGCCTACTTCGCGATCATGGATCAGGCACGGCGCAGGGGGGTCCCCGTGGACGGCCACGTGCCGTTTCGTGTGACGGCCGAGGAGGCGGCCGCCGCCGGGCAGCGTACCGCTGAGCATCCGGAGGTGATGGCGGCGGGTTGCTCGGCCGATGCCGAAGCGGTGCGGGAACGTTTCGCGGGCGTGCTTTCCGACCTTGACCGCTTGTCGGAAAACGAGCAGTTCCTAGTTCAATTCCGTCTCTATCGCGCCTTCTACGAGACTCGGGATCCGGCCGCCTGCGCGACGACCATCGAGGCGTTCCTGCGACACGACGTAGCGGTCACGATGGATCTGGTCGCCTATCACCATGTCGTGCATGCGGACGGAATCCTTGCGGACACCACCCGCTTGCGGGTCGTGCCGCCGGCGGTTCGACGCGACTGGGAGGAGCAGGCGGCCGGGCAGGTTTTTCGAGAGTTCCAAGCGGTCCTGCGGCCGAACATTCCTCTCGAGCTGGAGAACGCCAGACTGTTGAGAGACGCCGGGGTCACGCTGTTGGCTGCGACAGATGTTGGGGTGCCCTTCCAGGTTCCCGGTATCAGCCTGCACGTGGAACTCGAGCGGCTGGTCGAGGCCGGACTTACCCCGCTCGAGGCGTTGCAGACGGCGTCAATCAATCCGGTGCGCGTCCTTGGGATGGCCGACTCCTTGGGAACCATTGACCCCGGCAAACTCGCTGATCTGGTGCTACTCGATGCCAACCCGCTCGATAACATCCGCAATACGCAGCAGATCCGCGCCGTCGTCGCCGACGGTCGGGTCTTTCGCCGGAGCGACCTGGACCGGCTGCTGGGGACCGTCGAAGCATCGGGTCGGTAGTCGAGCAACGAGAGTGAAGAGTGGAGAGCGGCACAACACACTGTTGCACCCGACGGTCCGCTACGCGGCCTGCAGGTGAACAGCACGACGTTAACTGTGAACGCGTAACCGTTATTTAGGAGCGCACCTGTCGACGTCTTGCTCGTGTCCGGCGGCTCTGCCCGGGTCACGATGAGCCTACGTCGCCTAAAATCAGTTAGCCGCCATCTGACCTCCTGGTTGGGGCAACCGAGCTGATAGGAAGAGCCGGGGTTGTAAGTTTCGGAGGACGCTGCTGCAATGGAGCCGGTCTTCTTCGCGGATGCGCGAGAGCTGCGGGAGTGGCTGACCGCAAATGCCGGTACAAGTCGTGAGGCTTGGGTCGGGCTCTTCAAGAAGGGCTCGGGCCGACCCAGCATCACGTGGGCCGAGCTCGTAGATCAATTGCTCT
>DATKDU010000046.1:0-4120 GCA_035512595.1 Pirellulaceae bacterium | reverse complement strand
TCCATCGGCTCTATTTGTTGCTAGTGACCGTTCCGCTCGGCGCTGCCGTGGTGACGTTTGGCCTGTTCGCCTATGCCATCCTCAGCGACGGCCTGGGAGTCAAAGCGCGAATTCGCAGCTTCAGCCTGCTCGATCAGAAATCGGGACGGACTGTCTCCTGGTCGCGGCAATCGTACTATGCGTCGCTCGTCCCTTCTCAGGGCCTGCTCTATCCCAACGATACGGTGATCTGGCCCCTTGATGAAAAGCCGATTACGGACCGACAAGGTCCATTGCGGCAATTGAATTGGGAAGCAGACGGCCAGCGGCTGCGGTCGGGCTATCTTTCGTCGCGGCGATTGACGCAGCTCATGGTCACGCGCAGCGCGCGAACGAAATCCAGGCTGACGGTCGCCCAGAAAGAGGGATCGCCGCCGCGGGTGGGCAACGAACTGGGCGCAACGATCGAGCAACTGATTCTGTGCGATCGGCAGGGGAATTACTTCCGGGCCGACGAGCCGCTGGCCGCCGGGACGGGACAGAGCCTGGTGCCGCTCGACCTGGCCGACGTTCAGGATTTGCTCAGGCGGATTGTGGACGACCACCGGCGGGACTTCCCGGAAGGTTACGATCCGGTCGCCGAAGAGCGCCGCACCAACTCCCCTTGGAACCGCAGGTACTGGGGATCGAGCACGGGGACGTCGCAGGAAACGAGCATTCTGGAAACCCAGATCGCGTCCCTGCGAAGCACGACCGCGCCCGTTCCCGGACCGGGCATGTACGTGGCCGTGATGCAGAAGAACCCCGATGTGCCGCTGGGAATCGCCGAGGCCACGGAAGCCGCGAGTTTTCACGTGGTCCTGGGCCGGTGGTAGGACAGAGGTCGGGAGACAGGAGCCAGGAGCCAGGAGCCAGGAGTCGGGAGTCGGGAGTCAGGAGACAGCAGTCAGCAGTCAAATCCAATCCGCAATCCGCAATCCCCAATCCGCAATCAAGTGGTCGCCCTTCACCCCATGATCGAACTCCGCCGGCTGTACCGCTACTTTGGTCACACCAAGGCGGTGCACGACATCTCGTTTGAGGTGAATGCCGGCCAGGTGCTCGGCTTCATCGGTCCCAACGGCGCCGGCAAGACGACCAGCATGCGGATTCTGGCGACGCTCGATTTGCCGACGTTCGGCGACGCGTTCGTGGACGGGTTCTCCTGCATCAACGATCCCGACCGCGTCCGCCGGCGGCTTGGCTTCATGCCCGACTATTTTGGCACGTATGCCGACGTCAATTGCTACGAGTACCTCGACTTCTTCGCCCGCTCCTACGGTCTGGTGGGAAAGGAGCGGCATCGGGCGCTCAAGTACACGATGAGCTTTACCAAGCTCGACGAGCTGGCGCACAAGCCGATCCGCGGGCTATCCAAGGGGATGAAGCAGCGGCTCTGCCTGGGACGGGCGATGATCCACGATCCGGCCGTGCTGATCCTCGACGAGCCGGCCAACGGCCTGGATCCACGAGCCCGCATCGACCTCCGCGAGATGATCCACGCTTTGGCCGCCAACGGAAAGACGGTGCTCGTCAGCTCGCACATCCTCACCGAGCTGGCCGAAATGTGCGACCAAGTGGCGATCATCGAGCGGGGGCAGCTCCTGGCGGTCGGTTCGGTGGAAGAAATCCGCCGGCAGCAGCAGCCCTATCGCGAGGTGAAGGTCCGCGTCCTCGGCGGCGGCGGAGCGCTGGCCGAATGGCTCGACCAGCGGGAGGACGTCGGCAAGATCCACATCGACGGCGAAGAGGTGCAGTTCGCCCATCAGGGGGACCGCGAGTCGGAGGTCGGCCTGCTCAAGGACATGGTCCTGGCCGGCTTTCCGGTCGCCGAGTTCGCCAGCCACTCGGTGTCGCTCGAGGATGTGTTCCTGGCCGTGACGCAAGGAGCGGTGCAATGAGCGAATGCGGAGTGCGGAGTGCGGAGTGCGGAGTATCCGGCACTGGTGAGACCAGCGCGCCGGCACCCAGCACTGCGCAAGACCCTGACGACTCGAGTCCTTTCGCCCCCACTCCGCACTCCGCACTCCGGACTCCGCACCGCGGCCCTTGGCTGACGCGTATCGAGAGCGTCCTCGATTACCTGGGCGACTTCCTCAATCCGATTCTGGTCAAGGAAGCCCGCCAGGCGATGAAGAGCCGGCAGTTCAGCGTGACCTTCGCGCTGCTCCTGATCTTGGGCTGGATCTGGACGGTCGGATTCATCGCCTACTGGAACGTCTCGCTCTACTACCAGTCGTACGGAGTGTGGGCCATCTCGGCCTATTACCTGGTGTTGACGGTCCCGATGCTGATCGTGATTCCCTTCGCCACGTTTCGCTCGCTGGCCAGCGAAACGGAAGACGGCACCTTCGAGCTGATGTCGATCACCACGCTCACCGCCCGCCAGATCGTCATCGGCAAGCTGGCCAGTGCCGTGCTGCAAATGCTCGTGTACTATTCAGCCCTCGCTCCGTGCATTGCCTTCACGTACCTGTTGCGCGGCATCGACATCGTCACGATCGGGTTCCTGTTGGCCCACACCTTCCTGGCGTCGGTGTTGCTGAGCGCGATTGGGCTGGTGGCGGCCACCCTCAGCCGCTCGCGGATGTGGCAGGTGCTGGTCTCGGTGGTGCTGATCATGGGCCTGCTCTTTTTCACCTGGGTGTGGGACCTGGGCTCGATACAAATTCTGTTCGAGGGGAACGGCACGCTCCCCCACGACGAGCAGTACTTCTGGGCCCTGAACGCGGCCGCGGTCAGCTTCGTAGTTGCCTTCACGGTGTTATTCGTGGTTTTAGCGGCGGCCCAGATCACGTTCGCCAGCGAGAACCGCTCGACCCCCATCCGCTGGGTGCTGTTGGCGATTCACCTGCTGCTGGTCGGCTGGATGGTCTATCTGTGGCGTTCGTTTCCCGAGACGCGTTCCGACCTGATGCTCGTCGTCATGGAAATCCTGGCCGGCATCTACTGGATGTTCGTCGGTGCCGTCCTCACCGGCGAGACGGCGGAGCTCTCGCCACGGGCCAAGCGGCATTTGCCGCAGAGCCTGCTGGGACGGTCGCTGCTGACGTGGTTCAATCCTGGCTCGGGGAGCGGCTACACGTTCGTCGTGTGCAATCTGGCGAGCGTGTTCTTGATGCACATCGTGCTGGCCTGCGTTTCGATCACCATGATGGACGAGCGCGCCCCGCCCAGCAGCGACTGGCTTTTCAGCGGCATGTGCATCCTGGGGTACGTCGCCGGCTATCTGGGCGTGGTCCGGCTCTGCGTCTCGCTGGCGCGGCGCTACACGGCAGTCCCGATGATCACCGTGTTCCTGATGCACGTCGTCGTCTTGCTGATGGGCATTTTCATCCCGATGGCCATTCTGTCGCTGCAATTTGGGATCAATGCCTATGA
The DNA here is from genome assembly GCA_035512595.1 of Pirellulaceae bacterium. GTDB lineage: Bacteria > Planctomycetota > Planctomycetia > Pirellulales > Pirellulaceae > DATKDU01. Next base: position 721 of record DATKDU010000046.1, on the reverse strand, counting down.
CTTCTCCTACGGTCCGCTTCAGCTCACGAACTGGTGGTGGACCCTCATGGAGCTGCTCAGGAGCGGCACCACGGGGCCGGTCGGCGAGTTTATCCCGCTGGCGATCCTGGTGATCGGCGGTCTGATCTTCCTGGCCAACCTGGTGGATACGGCGACCGAGGTGGAAAAAGTGCGGACTGTCGCGCCCCAGCGCGTGCTGGAAGACGACGCAGCCCGGCGGCCGATCCTCGCTCCCAAGCCGAAGAATCCGTGGGACGACGGGACGGGGGGAGAGCAAGTGCAGAGTGCATTGGGCAGAGGGCAGAGTGGCCGGACTTGACACTCTGCACTCTGCACTCTTCACGCTGCACTGGGATGGGCGATAGAATAAGCGACCGCGTGCTCTCACCTTGATCGGATTGGCACTTCACCCACTCGTTCGTTGTGGCGGCAAACCCATGAACTACCGCATCGCTGTTATCGGACACACCGGCCGCGGCAATTACGGCCACGGCATTGACACCGTCTGGCGTCACTTCTCGCCGCAGTGCCAGGTGGTCGCCGTTTCTGATCCGGACGAAAAAGGTCGCGCTGAGGCGGTCAAGCGGCTAACCAATGCCGAGGAGAAGACGATTCCCAAGGCGTTTGCCGACTATCGGCAGATGCTGGATGAGGTCAAGCCGCAGATCGTGGCGATCGGCCCGCGGTGGCTCGATCAGCATCGGGACATGGTGCTGGCGGC